>DAIBFU010000009.1:0-28224 GCA_027422105.1 Vulcanimicrobiota bacterium
CGTGCGCGCGCTCGAAACCGGAATGCCGCCCACCGCAGGTATCGGCATCGGGGTCGATCGCCTCGTCATGCTGCTGACCGGCGCCGGCAGTATTCGCGACGTCATTCTTTTCCCGCTCCAGCGCCAGCACGGCTAGTCGCGGCGCAACCCGGAAGGGGCAGGCGGTGTTCACGCGGACATGGATCTTACAAAAACCTATCCCCGCAGCGTGCACGACAAAGTGCATGGGCTCGTCCAGATTGGGCGCACCATCGACAAAGGCTACGCGCTTGCGTTCGGCAACATCGGTGACTACAACTATGATTGCCCGATGGATAAAGCCGTCTTTGCATTCCTCGGAATCGATCAGGAGCAGTTTCTCGAGCGCATCAAACATGCGAAAAGCGTTTCAGAGGTCGAGAAGTACGCCTCCGACGAGTTTATCTCAAAGAAAAGCTCCGCCGAGATCGAGCAATGGAATCACCAATGGGTGAATCGCAAGGCGGAGGGAGAGTCGCTGGAATATTTCCTCGGGCTGCGCAATCAAGTCGCTCCGGATCGCACGGACGTGACGGCGTGGGCCGATCTCCTCGACCTCGACGAGAAGCGGACGGTTCCGAAGCGGGAACCCGCGAAAGCCTAACGATTCGCTGTGCCGTCGAATACGACGGCACCGACTATTGCGGTTTTCAGCGCCAGCCGACCCAACGAACGGTCGCCGGCGAGTTGGAAGCGGCGATCTCCGGCTTGCTCGATGAACCGATTGCGGTAACGAGTGCCGGCCGAACCGATACCGGCGTCCATGCGTGCGGGCAGGTCGTGAGTTTTACGACCGCCCGCACTGCGTTTCCATGGGAGCGCTTTGCGCTCGCACTCCATACGCGTTTGCCGCGCGATATCCGCATACGCGATGTCGCCGTCGTCGATGGTGCTTTTTCGGCGCGCTTCTCTGCATTACGGCGCCGCTATGTCTATGCGATTCTCGCGCGTCCGTTGCCCTCGGCGTTGCTCGCGCGCTATGCGTGGCACCTCTATCGTCCGCTCGATCTCGCCGCGATGCGCGCAGCGGCGCTACCACTCGTCGGCGAGCACGATTTTCGCTCGTTCTGCGGAACGCTTCCCGAGAGTGGGAATACCGTGCGGCGCATCGAGTCGCTTGAGATCGAAGAGCGCGAAGAGCTCACGATTGTCCGTGTTGCTGCCAATGCGTTCTTACATCGCATGGTGCGCACGATCGTCGGCCTCCTCGCCGAGTGCGCGATGGGACGGCGCGACCCAAGCGAGGTCGCCGCAATTCTTTCCGCGCGCGACCGCGCGGCAGCGGGGGTTACCGCACCGGCATACGGTTTATATTTTGCGGGCGTCGCCTATCCGGACGGCTACGATTCATTCTTCGAACCGCCGATGTTGCGCGGTTGCGAGCCTCGCTAAAAACGACCTTACGCTTCGGTCTTCGCGCGGATCGTTCGTTTTGCCGGCCAAAGAAAGAGAAACGGAGCGGCCACGAAGATGACGATACTCGCCGTGGTGTTGAAGAGCGACACGGCGACGGCAAGCGAACAGATTGCGGGGAGAATCATCATCCGCAGCGCTTCGAGGCGAATGACCGTCCGCGGTAGTTTCGCGTCGATCAGGCGATGTTCGTGGGTCGCATACCACCAGATCGCCAGCAACGAAACACCGAGTAGCGAGATATTCGCGCCGTAGACGGCGATCGCCGTGCGGCTATCGTCGAATGCACCGAGCAGGCCGGCCGAGAACGGCGTGACGACGACAAAGAGCATGAAGAACAAGTTCAGCCAAAGTAACGTGCGGTCGGAGCGCTTCACGAAGATGAAGACGTGGTGATGGAGCACCCAATAGAGGCCGACGATAAAGAAGCTGACGGCAAAGGTTCGCATGTGATGCCAGAGCATCGCGACGTATGGCCAGACGCTCGCCCCTTCGGCGTGGGCGGGAATGCGAAGGTCGAGGACGAGCAGCGTCATGGCGACGGCGAAGATATTATCGCTGAGCGCTTCGATTCGAGCGGTGCTCGCCGCCTCGGCAAGCGTATGGGTGCTAAAAATATTCATGCGTTCTGATGTCCCTGCGCTGTGTACGATAGTCCGGCGCAAAAAGTTCGGTGCTCGCCTGCTTGCGGGCCCCGATCGATCGCGGTAGAGTCGCGCTAGGAGGGCTTGCTATTGGGAACCGCCGTCGTTGCAGATCGCATTCAGTTTGCGTTTACCGTGATGTTCCACTACCTGTTCCCGATCGCGACGATCGGTCTCGCGCCCTATATCGCTTGGTTTGCTTGGCGTGCGGCACGCGGAGATGATGCAGTCGCCCTTCGCGCCTCGGCGTTTTGGACGAAGATCTTCGCGATCAATTTTGCCGTCGGCGTCGTGACCGGGATTCCGATGGAGTTCGCCTTCGGCGCGAATTGGGCGCCCTTTTCGGCGCGAGCGGGTGCGGTTATCGGTCAACCCTTGGCGATGGAGGGGGTCTACGCGTTCTTCCTTGAGTCGGTCTTTCTCGGCATCATGCTCTACGGCAGGCGGCGCGTCTCCGCGCGGCTCTACGCCTGGTCGGCGACGCTCGTCTGCATCGGTTCCTGGCTCTCGGGGTTCTTCATCGTCGCGACCGATGCGTGGATGCAGCACCCGGTCGGTTATCGCATCGCCGGTGACGGGAGCATTCGGCTCGCAAATGTCGGCGCGCTACTGTTTTCGTCTTTTGCGTGGTGGCAGTACGCCCACGTACTCATCGGAGCGCTCGTTGCCGGCTCGTTTATCGTTGCCGGCGTCGGAGCGTATTATTTGCTCGCAAATCGCGATCTTGAAGACGGCCGTCGGTACGTTCGCATGGGCGCGATCGTCGCGCTCGTTGCATCGGCGTTGGTGATTTTCCCGACCGGCGATCGGAATAGCGCCGATGTGACGAAATATCAGCCGGTGAAACTCGCCGCGATGGAAGGGCTCTTCCATTCAACCGCGGGTGCGCCGTTGGCGATTATCGGCATGCCCGACACCGAACGCCGTGAGTTGATCGATCCGATCGTCGTTCCCGGCGTTTTAAGTTTTCTTGCCTACGGCAACTTCGCGGCGAACGTGAAAGGGCTTACGGAGTACGCCGATGAGCTCTGGCCGCCGATTGCGCTCACCTACTACGCCTATCACGTCATGGTCGGGTTGGGTACGATCTTCATTGCGATCGCGGCTCTGGCGGTGCTGTTGCTCTGGCGCCGCCGCCTGACGGAGTTTCGCCCGATGCTGTGGGTGCTGATGCTCGCGATGCCGTTTCCGTATATCGCCAACGAAGCGGGCTGGGTCGTCACCGAAGTCGGCCGACAACCATGGGTGATTTACGGCATCATGCGAACCGCGGATGCCGCGTCGACCAATGTTGCCGCCGGGGAGACGATCTTTACGCTCATCGGGTTCGCGGGCATGTATTTTTTGCTCGGCCTGCTCTTCATGCTCCTCGTGCTGCGTGAGATCGGCATCGGGCCCAACGGCGACGCGCATACGACGCCGGAGGTCGGGGTATGAACGCCGTCGCATTCGCGCTGCTCGGCGCGATGATCGCGCTCTACGTCATTCTCGACGGATACGATCTCGGCGTGGGAGCGGTCTCCCCGTTCGTTGCACGCAGCGGCGAAGAGCGCGCGGCGGCGATGGCGAGCATCGGGCCGTTCTGGAATGGAAACGAAGTTTGGCTGATCGCCGCGGGCGGCGTCCTCTTCGCGCTTTTCCCGCGAGCGTACGCATCGGCGTTTAGCGGATTCTACTTGCCGTTCACCGTCGTGCTCTGGCTGCTGATGTTTCGCGGCATCGCGATGGAGTTGCGAAATCATTTGGCGAGCGATCTCTGGCGCGCGTTCTGGGACGCGGCGTTCACTGGTGCGAGCGCGCTGCTCGCGATACTCTTCGGCGTCGCACTCGGCAATCTCGTGCGCGGTCTGCCGCTCGACGCGAGCGGCTACTTCCTCGGTCGCTTCGCCTATCTCCTCAATCCCTACGCGCTCGGCGTCGGTCTCTTCGCGCTCCTCGCGCTGGCACAGCACGGGCTCGCGTTCCTCGCGATGCGCACGAAGGGCGAACTCGCCGCCCGCTCCGCGCGCCTGCTCGCGCGGCTTTGGTGGGGCGTGCTGTTGCTCTACAGCGTGACCACGCTTGCCAGCCTTGCGCTGCCGAGCGGGGTGGGGATGCAGAGCCCCGTGGAGCGCGCGCCGATCGCGGTACTCTCCCTACTCGCGCTCGGCGGGGTGCACTGGTTCAACCGGCTCGGCCGAGCCCGCGCTGCCTTTGCCGCCTCGGCGCTCTTCCTCGCCTCCCTCGTACTCGCCGCCGCCGCGACGATGTACCCGTTCCTGCTGCCCGCCTTTCCGGCGGGAAGCGGCGGGATCTCGGTCACCAACGCGGGGCCGGGGGCCGGCGCGCTCGGGGTGACGCTCGCGCTGACGCTGCCTGGGCTCGCCGCGGTCGTGCTCTACACCCTCTTCGTCATCCGGCGGATGCGGGAGCGCGCCGGCTCGGGTTAGCCGGGCTCCCTGCCGCCACGGCGCTTGACGCTGCTCTGGTTCCCGAGTAGAATCCGGAGGTTGTCGCGGGCTAGCCCCGCGGCGGTTCCCTTCTGTCCCCTCATTCAGAACTCTAGGAAGCCTCGATATGCGGACTTACCAACAGACTACGGCGCAGGCAACGCACGATTGGTTTATCGTCGATGCCGCCGGGCAGCGCTTAGGCACCCTCGCGGTGCGGATCGCGCGCGCCCTCTCGGGCAAGCACAAACCGACCTGGACCCCGCACATCGACGCCGGCGACCACGTCGTCGTCATCAACGCCGAAAAGATCGAACTCGGCGGCAACAAGTGGGAGCAGAAGGTCTATCATCGTCACAGCGGCTTCCCGGGCGGTCTCACCACCCAGACGGCGCGCCAGATTCACGAGAAGCATCCCGAGCGCCTCATCGAGAAGGCCGTTCGCGGAATGCTCCCGACCAATCGCATGCGCGACGTCCAGCTTACGCGCCTGCGCGTCTATCCCGGAACCGAGCACACCCATACTGCGCAGCAGCCCAAATCGCTGCTCGAGGAGATTTCGTGAGCGAGTTCGTTCAGGCGACCGGTCGTCGCAAGCGCGCGGTAGCGCGCGTCCGCATGGCGTTAGGCCAAGGCGTGATTACCGTCAACAACAAACCGTTCGATGAATACTTCCCGCGCCCGCAGTTGCAGCAGATAGTCTGCCAGCCGCTCGAAGCGCTCGAGAGCCGTTCGCGCTACGACGTCATCGTGAAAACCGAGGGCGGCGGAGTGACCGGACAGGCCGGCGCGATTCGGCACGGCATCGCCCGCGCGCTCGTCGTGATGGATGAAGCCAGCAAAGGCACGATGCGCAAGCACGGGCTGCTCACTCGCGATCCGCGCGAAAAAGAATCGAAGAAGTACGGCCGCAAACGCGCCCGCAAGCGCTTCCAATTCAGCAAGCGCTAAAGACTCGCTTTGCCCTCGGCGCCCGTCTCGCTCTTTTGAGCGCGGCGGGCGTTGTCGCATCCATCCATCCCGGCGCGGCATGGATCGAGCGTAGTTACGTCAACGGCGGTTACCCGGTCTGGCAGCATATCGCGCGCGCGATCGCCGCGCCGTTCCCGTTCTCGCTCGGCGATATTGCGGCGCTCGCACTGCTGGCGTTCTTCCTCCTCGCGCTCCGGCGCGGATTGCGCGGGCTCTTCGATGCGATGCTCGTGCTCTTGGTCGCCTATGCATGGTTTGAGATCGCGTGGGGATGGAATTACGCGCGCGCGCCGATCGAAGCGCGGATCGGCACCTTCGATGCCGCCGCGGTAAATCCACGCGCGGTGGCGGCGCTGCGCGTCAAGGCGATCGCCGAACTCAATGCGCTCGCGCCCCTCGCGCACGCTCGCGAACGCGTCGGATACGACCGTGCCGAGCTACGAACGGCCTGGCTGCCGGTGGTGCACGCACTCGGCGACCGCTGGAACCCGCATGTCGGCGCACCGAAGTGGACGATCGTCGGCCCGTTCATGTCGCTTAACGGCACCGAGGGATTTATCAATCCGCTCACCTTGGAATCGCAACTCGCCCCGGATCTGCTTTGGTTCGAGGTGCCGTTCGATCTCGCGCACGAATGGTCGCATGTCGCGGGTTTCGCACGCGAGGATGAGGCGAACTATATCGGCGCGCTCGCCTGTCTGCGCGACCCCGACCCGATTGCGGAGTATTCCGGGTGGATGAGCGTGCTCTTCGCGCTTCCACCGTTACCGCAGTATGCGAAAAACACGTTTACGCCGTTGGTGTGGAGCGATTTCGCGGCGATTCGTGCGCGCAATGCACGCAACCTTAACGTCGCCTTCGCCCGCTTTTCGTGGGGAACCTATAACCACTATCTCAAGAGCAACCACGTTGCAAGCGGCATCGCGAATTATGACGAGGTGACCCGGTTGCTCCTGGGTATACCGCGCACGCGCAGCGGCCTCCCGCGCGTCACGCCGCGGTAACGTTGCGGAAATAATGCGTCGACATGCAGGCGGTACGATGCCTGCATGTTTGACGTAGCAGCATCCCTTCAACCCGGTTTCGCCCGCGCCGACGCCGGGCTTGCAGCCGCGAGTAACGCGCTCGCGCGCAGCCAAGCCGCAGGCGGCACCGGCGAGCGTGCGATGGCCGAGCTCGCGCGTAACGCGCTCTTCGGCGACGCCTTGCTCGCAGCGATGCACGCGCGCCTCGGCGAGATCGCGAAGGCCGCGCGATGACGCTCGATCTTTTGGGTAGCGCCGCCGATGCAATGCAGGCACAGCGCAGCGCGCTCGACGTATACGCGCACAACGTCGCCGCCGCGCAGGCGGCGGGGCCGCGCGGACGCTATGCGCGCAGCGTGCCGACCTTCGCGATGGTGCGCGACGCGCAGGGCGAGCGACGGTTACGTTTTCTCGGGGCGAAGCGTGAAGCGACGCGCGATGTCAACCTCGTTACGGAAATGGTCGACGTGCTCGACGCTTCGCGTGCCTATGCCGCCGACGCCGCGCTTTTTTCGATCGGCAAGCGAACGATCGAACGCACGATCGCGGTGGAACAACCGTGACCGTTCGTCCGCTTCTTCCCGACGCGGCGTTGGTTTCGCCGACCTCCGACAGGGGGAAAGGAGCGTTCGCCGAGATCGTCGATGCACTTGGGTCGACGCTCCGAAAAGGTTCGCAGGCCGAAGATGCTTTTGCCGCGGGGCACGGTTCGCTGCGCGATGCGGTCTACGCGCGCGCGAAAGCCGATGTCGCCGTCGAGGTCGCCGCGGCGGAGTTACAGCACGCGGCGCAAGCCTTGCAATCGATCCTGACGATGCAGGTCTAGCGTGGAGTCGCTTGCACCGTGGCTGCGTCGCTGGAATGCCCTGGGCGGACGGACGCGCGCGGCGCTCGGTGCGGCGTTGCTCGTCGCGGCAATCGCGAGCACCGCGATCGGTATCGCGACGCATCCGGCGCGCAGCGCATTGTTTTCAAACCCGCTCTACCCGGCGCAGCTCGCCGAGATCGAGGAGCAGCTTGCGGCGTGGAACGAGCCGTTCACTCCGGTTCACCGTAACGTCGTCGTCGCGGCGGGGCGGCGCAGCGCGCTGTTGCTGCGCCTCGCGCTGGTCGGTTTACCGCACGACCACGTTCCCGACAGCACCGAGGCGCTCGCCGGTATCGGTGTGCTCACCCCGCAGAGCGTCGTCGACGCGCAGACGCGGGTCGGGCTCGCCGGCGATATCGAACGCGCGCTGCGCGGCATGCATGGCATTCGCGATGCGCGTGTCATCATTGCGCCCGCGCGTCGAGCGGCGTTCGCCGACGAGAGCGCGACGCCGGCGACGGCGAGCGTGCGCGTACGCGTGGTCGCCGGAATGCAGATCGATGCGACCGAGGCGCGCGGCATCCGTCGCTTCGTGGCCGCAAGCGTACCGGGTTTGACGGCGCAGCGGGTAACGTTGCTCGACGACGGCGGCAATGCATTCGAACGCGCGAATCTCGGCGGCGTCGCCGCCGGTGCGCGGCTGCAGGCGACCTTGCAGGGTGCGCTCGACCGCGCCTTCGGCGTCGGCAGCACGATCGTGCGGGTCGTCGAAGAGCGCGACCCGGCGACACGCAGTATCTCCACGCTCACGCGCGCTCCCTATGGGGCGGGCGCGCTCAGCGAGAGCAGCAGCAACGAGCGCTATCGCAAAGGCGGCATGGGCTACGACCGCTCGAGCGCGCGCCGTCAACGCGGCCTCGCGCAGCGACGCGTGCGCGAATCGTTTCCGGCGGGCAGCTTGCGTCGGCGCGATGTTGCGGTGTTGGTCGATGCGCGACGGGTCGCCGATATCGCGGCGATTCGCGAACTCGTAAGCGCCGCCGCCGGGATCGATGCGCGTCGCGGGGATCGACTCGTCGTCGAAGCGTTGCCGTTCGCGCGGAAGCAACCGATCGTGCGCGACGGCTGGTGGCTGGCATACGGGGCGATCGTTCCGTTGTTACCGACGCTGGTTGCCGTGCTTGCGGGGCTCTTGGTTTTGCGGGCGATGCGTTCGCCGTTCCGTTGGGCGGCGCGCACGGCGATGCGCGCGCTGCGAACGCGCCCGGCGGTTGCCGAATTCGGCGGGTATGCGCCGACCGCGCTGCGCGGCGCACTGCGCGACGAACCGCCGCATGCCGCCGCGGCGATGATGTCCGCGCTCCCGGCATCGACCGTTGCCGCCGTACTCGAACTCTATCCGCCCGAAGAGCGTGCCGCGATTCTCCGCAATATGGCGCGCACGCGCAGCCCGTTGGTGCCGAGTGCCGAGGAGTTTTTCTAACGTGGGAGGCGATGAATTTATCGCGCTCGACCGTTGGTTCGATCGCATCGGCACGTGCGTGCAGAGCGAGACCGGTGCGTTGCTCGTCGCCGCGGAACCGCCGACCGCGGCCGTCGCCGACGCGCGCGCGCGAACGGACGACGCATCGTGCGACGAAGCCGTTGCCCGCGTTCTCGGCGAGAGCGCGCGTTGGTACGCGCGCTTGGACGATGCGCTCGATGCTGCCTGCGCGCGATTGTTACACGATATCGCTGCGGGCGTCCTCGCGCGCGAATTAGAACTCGCTCCGTGCGAGATCGCCGCCATCGTCGAACGCATTCGCGACGAGATGCTCGGCGATCCGCTCTGCGTGCGCCTCCATCCCGACGATGCCGCGCGCTGGTCGGATGCGTCGCTTCCCTGCCGTCGCGATGATTCGCTCGTGCCGGGAGATGCGCTCCTCGAGCTGCACGAAGGCAGCATCGATGCACGGTTCGGCGTCCGTCTACAGTCGGTGCTCGACGCATGCACGCCGTAAGCTGCGGCGCGGTGCTCGCCGCGAACGACGCGACGATCGAGGCGAGCGTGCCGGGGATCGATCTCGGCTCGCGCGTGCGCATGCAGGGTGGCCGACGTGGGGTCGTCATCGCTCTGCGCGAGATGCGCGCGACGATCGTTCCTCTCGATGCACCCGAGGGTGTGCGTCCGGGAAGCATGGTGCGAGCCGCACCGCACGATGAATCGACGACGCTGGGGAGCGCGCTGTTCGGACGGAGTTGCAACGGCAACGGCGATGCGATCGATGGCGGCACGCCGATCGCGGGGGCACGCCGCCGCCTCTCCTTCGCCGCACCGCTTCCGCAGGAGCGGGTGCCGATCGACCGACCCTTATGGTGCGGCGTTCGCGCGATCGATACGCTGCTCACCTTCGGTCGCGGCGCGCGTATCGGCGTTCTCGGTGGAGCCGGCGTCGGGAAGACGACGTTGCTCGATTCCATCGCCCGCGGTTGCGCTGCCGAAGCCGTCGTCTATGCAGCGATCGGCGAGCGCGGGCGTGAAGCCGAGCGCGCCGTCGCGCGGACCGACGAGCGAACCACGACGATCGTTGCAACCGGCGATGCCCGCGCGGCCGAGCGCGTGGCGGCGGCGGAGTTTGCGATGGCCCATGCGGTGCATCTACGCGCGCGCGGCCTGCACGTGTTGTTGCTCTGCGATAGTCTCGCGCGGTATGCCGGTGCGCTGCGCGAACTCGCGCTCGCGCGCGGCGAGATGCTCGGACGCGGCGGTTGGCCGCCGAGCGTCGTTCCCGCGCTCGCTCGTTGGCTGGAAGCAGCGGGGGCGACGCGCCACGGCTCGATTACCGTCGTTGCAACGGTCCTCGCCGCCGACAGCGAGGATCCGCTCCTCGATGCGACGCGAGCGCTCCTCGACGGCCATATCGTCCTCTCACCTGCGCTCGCCGCCTCCGGGCGCTTCCCGGCGATCGACGTGCTCGGTAGCCGCTCGCGCACGATGAGCGCGGTGGTCACGCCGGAGCATGCGGCCGCGGCCGAACGCGTTCGCGAGGCGCTCTTTCTCCTCGAGCGCAGTGCCGACGCCCGTGCGCTGGGGATCCTCGGCGAAGATCCCGCCTTGCTCGCCGCCGTCGCCGCGGAACCCGCGCTCCGGACACTCCTCGAGCAGGGCCCCGAAGGCAGCGATCCCGGGCGGAGCCTGCGGATCCTCGCCGAAACTGCCGATAGAGTTCTATGAACGTGGGTATTTTCTCGGATATCGCAGCGATCCAAGCGCGAATCGCCGGCATCGTCGGCGGCGGGGCTCCCGCTGCGCCGGTCGCGCCGCAGATCGCGCCTACCCAGACCGGCGTCGACGGCCTGCCGGTCCTCTCGCCGAACGCCGGCCCCTTCGCCGCGCTCGTGCAAGCCGCACTCGAAGGGCAAGGCGCCGGGTCGATCGCCGCAAGCGGAGCGCTCGCCGATGCGAGTGCGATGACGCCCGCCCCGATGCCGCCGACGCAGATCGCCGCGCTCGCGCAGGGGCAAGGTTCGATCTGGGGAGTCGATCCGAAACTTATCACCGCGGTGATCGCCAACGAATCGGGCTTCAACGCCAACGCGACCTCGAAGGTCGGCGCGCAGGGGCTCATGCAGTTGATGCCGGCGACCGCGCGCGCGCTCGGCGTCAGCGATCCCTACGATCCGGCGCAGAACGTCGCCGGCGGAACGCGCTACCTGCGCGGCCTGCTCGACCGTTTCCACGGCGATACCAAACTCGCGGTTGCAGCGTATAATGCCGGCCCCGGTGCGGTGGAGAAATACGGCGGCGTGCCGCCGTATCCCGAGACGCAAAATTACGTGCAGAACGTGTTGTCGTCCTACGAGCGCTATCAAGCGCAAGGTTTGCCGGGCCCGACGCCGTAACGCGGCGTTCACGTTCGCGACACGCGAACGCAATCGTCGTCGTGCACGATAGGGCGTATGAACGCCTATATCGACGATGTTCGCTACTCGGTGCTCTCCGCACCGCTCGCGCAGATCGACCGCCGCGCACTCTCGCAGGCGTGGGTCAGCGCGCTTCATCTTTCGCAAGCTCCGAACGCTCGCCGAGCGACGCCGACTCCATGCCGAAGCCGCAAGAACGGCGGCGAGCGATCTTCGACGGCGCATTTGCCGAGCGCACGTACGGCGAGCGTGGACGAGCGAACGCATGCCTTGCGCGTCGATCGCCGCGCGATGATTATCGCCGGCGGCGAACGCCGCTCTTCGCAGAGTTCGTTCGCGCGCCGGATCGTCGAAACGCTGCTCGCTCCACGCAATACCGCGCGCCGTTGTACGCTCGCGCTCGACGGCGCCAAAGGGCGCGTGCATCTGCTGCTGGGCGGCAGCGATCGTCGCTTGCATCTCGTCGCGCTCTGCGCGCCCGGCGTGCGCGGTGAGGTGGAGCGCGCCCTGCGCGAGGTGCGCTACGCACTTGCGGCGCGGGGGATTTTGGCGACGAGCGATCTGCGGGAATTCGCGTAAATGAACGGCGTCGGTATCGATACCGCGCGCGCGTTCGAGCGTATCGAGGAAGCGAAACAGCGCGTCGGGCGCGCATTTACCCCCGGGTCGGCGGCGCGGGGTGGAGATATCGCTTCGCACGCGGTAGCGCAACGCACGCTCGATCCGCTGAGCGTGGCGGCGCCCGAGGGCGCGCTGTTCGTCGTGCGAATGCGCGACGGATCCGCTGCGTATACGCACGACGGCGGCTTCTCACTGCGCGACGGCGCGCTCGTCGACGGCAACGGCGATGCCGTGCTCGGATTCGCTCGCCCCTGTGCAGCGTTAGCGCCGCTCGAGATCGATTCCGTCGATCGCGCGATGCACGAAGTGCGCAACATCCGTCTCGATGCCGACGGAGGGTTGCGTTACGATCGCGATATCTTCGATCCTCGCACGGGGCGCACGCAGCGAGAGAGCGTCCTCGCCGGTCGCCTCGCGCTCGCGCGCTTTCCCGCCGGAAGCCGCTTGCGCGCACTCGATGCGCGGCGCGAACGCGCGCCCGACGGCGTTACCGCGCATCTCGGCGCGCCCGGGGAACGCGGTTTCGCCGCGCTGACCCCGCATGCGCGCGCTCGCAGCGGCGTGGAGATCGACGCGAGCCTCTCGCGGCTGCAAGATGCCTATCTGCAATTGGAGGCGTTACTCGCGGCTCATAAAGCGCAGGGCTCGGTTGCGAAGACGACGATGGATCTGTTGAAGTGAAGTTTCTCTCCTTATCCGAGCGCGGTGAGGACGGCGTGCGCGAGCTCCGCTGGGAGCGGCGTTCGCTGTTACCGCTCTCCGCTGCGGCGCTCGTTGCGGCGAGCGTTCGCGAACGATTGCAAGGCGCGCTCGGGGCGGTCGAGGTTCGACTCCTCGCCCCGCGTATTCCCGACGACGGCGGATGGCGCGTATTGCGAGCCGGGGCGCGCATCGACGGGCTCTCCGGTCCGCTCGGGGTCGCCGCGTTCGTCACCCGCCCCGAGGAATTGCGCTCGCTCGTCGGGCTTGCATTCGGCACGACGATTCCCGCAAGTCGTGCGCTTTCGGTGGTTGAAGCGGAGGTCTTCGAACGCTTTCTGCGCCTCATCGCCCCGGCGCTCGCAGCGCTCTGCGGCCCCACGAGCGCGCCGCTCGAAGCGATGGGCGAACGGTCCTTCAGCAGTTACTTCGAGCTGTTGGTCGAGGGCGGCGCCTGCGGCCGGCTCGGGGTTGCGCTGGAGCACGAGCCCCGGCCGGGGGCTCCGCATGCCGCGCCGATCGAGCGAATCGGCGAGATCGAACTCGCTCTCTCCGCGCGTGCGGAGTGCGCGGAGTTGCGCGCCGCGGAGATCGCCGCCTGGGCACCGGGGGCGTTCGTCCCGCTGCGCCGCCGAGATATTGCGCTGCTCGCCGACGGGGAGCCGCTCGCGCGCGGCGAACTGGGAGTGCGCAACAATCACTTTGCCGTCGCGATCGGTCGCGGCGCGACTACTTCGAGCGATTGAGGGAACGATGGCGAGTAACCACGGCACGCAAAAGAATATCGATGTTCTCCTGCACGTACCGATGCAGGTGACCGCCGAATTGGGCAAGACCAAAATGTCGGTGGAAGACATTCTGAAGATCGGCACGGGGACGATCATCGAACTCGACCGGCTCGCCGGCGGCCCGGTCGATCTGCTCGTCAACAATAAACTCATTGCGCGCGGCGAAGTGGTCGCCGTCGATGAGAATTTCGGCATTCGGGTGAGCGAACTGATCGCGAGGCCGCCCGCACCATAACCGACCTTTCGGAAGTATCGCGGCAATAAAAGGGTAACCCCTCGGGGTTACCCTTCGTGCATGAATAGCGCATTGCCGTTGCTCGCCGGGCCCCACGCTACGGTGTCGCTCGACGTTCTGCTCTCGTTAGCGTTTTTTGCCGTGCTGCCGCTCGTGCTCGTTATGTGCACATCGTTCGTGCGCATCGTCGTCGTCCTCTCGCTCGTGCGCTCGGCGATCGGGGCTTCGGCGCTGCCGCCGAATACGGTGTTGACGGGTTTGGCACTTGTGTTGACGATGCTCGTCATGGCGCCGACGATGCAGCAGATTCAAAATGCGGCGCTCGCCCCACTGCAAGCGGGCCGCATTTCGCAGGGCGTCGCCTTCGAGCGCGCGGTCGTCCCGTTGCGGTCGTTTATGCTGCGCCAGACCCATCTCGCCGATATCGCGTTGTTTACCCGCGCCGCTCGGCTGCCGCGGGTCGCGCCGGTTGCGACGCCGTTGACGGTACTGATTCCGGCATTCGTCGTCGGCGAACTGCGCAGTGCGTTCGCGATCGGTTTCGCACTCTATCTTCCGTTCGTCGCCATCGATCTTGCGGTGGCGGCGACGCTGATGGGGCTGGGAATGATGATGCTCTCGCCGCCGGTCGTTTCGCTACCGATAAAACTGTTGCTCTTCGTGATGGTCGACGGCTGGGCGCTGCTCTGCGGAGGTGTTCTCAGTTCGTTTCGTTGACAGTACGCTAGTAGCGGAGTATGATGGATGAAGCGCGAGTTCGACGGAGTCGAGTGGGACGAAGAAAAAAGTGCCCGGAACGAAGATCTTCGCGGTTTCGGTTTCGACGTAGCAGCCGACGTGTTCGCCGGAGGCTATATCGAGGCATCGTTACCGTGATTTGGACTCCTCGCGGGATGAAACGGCGCATTATTTCCGCCCGTCCTTCATCGAGAAAAGAGCGAGATATCTATCGTGGCCATCGTGAAAAAGAAACGCTCGGAGCTTGGATGCGCAAGCCTGCCGAAAGGATTCAAGCGGCCGAGCGAAGCGCAAATCCGGCAATGGAAAAGGGAAGACGGAGATGAGGATTTCGAGTTTTCCGATTTTCGATACGTCCGCAACGTAAATGTACGAGCTCTCCGTGACCGTCTCGGCCTAACGCAGGAAGAATTTGCACGGCGCTATCGTTTTCCGCTGCGGAGCCTACAGGAGTGGGAGCAGGGGCGGAAGCGGCCCGCTCCGGGGACAATGACGCTATTGCTTGCGATTTCGCGAGCCCCTAAGGCGTTGGCCGACGCGCTTTCGTGAGCGGAGGGAGGCGTCGTGGCAAGGGTTCGGTAGTTCCACCTGGGGCATTGCCAGAGTGACTTCGGGGCACGCATCGATGATGCCGTGGGGCTCTCGCGATTGACTAGCTTGCCGCCGCGATCGCTTCAACAACGTGCGGCTCGATCGGAAGCGACGAATCCGTGTAGCCCTTGAGAATTGCCGCTTGCGAGGAAGTGTCGGGTGCGTGTTTGAGCACGTGATTCATGCCTTGCACGATGAGCAGCGTGGCGGACGGATCGGCGTGTTTGAGGAGGTTCGCATCGGCCAGGCTGACCTGTATGTCGGCAGTACCTTGCACGATCGTCGCCGGAATTTGGAGTTTGGCTATTTCGATTGCAGGATCGTAGGTAAACCAAGAGATCAGGTACGGCTGGACCGACGGCCGGAAAAGCGACGCTAACTCCATCGGCGGATTCGGAACCGTATGGCCTTGCGAGAGTTGCGTTATAGTAGCATCGGCTTGCGCGTATAATGCAGCCGGAAGCTTTGGCTTGAGTTGCTCGCGCAGGATCACCGGAGCCGGCCTGCCGGCACCTTCGAGGCTCACGTACGCGGTCGCCGGTGCA
Organism: Vulcanimicrobiota bacterium; assembly: GCA_027422105.1. Lineage (GTDB taxonomy): Bacteria > Vulcanimicrobiota > Vulcanimicrobiia > Vulcanimicrobiales > Vulcanimicrobiaceae > JABEUX01. Next base: position 15,430 of record DAIBFU010000009.1, read on the forward strand.
TGCTGGACCGCGAGCATTCCGAGCAGAGAGCCTTCGCTGTGCCCGGCCACCACAATCTTCGAAAAGCGCTTATCGACCGCGAGCATACGCACCCACGCCGCAGCATCGTCGGCATACATGTCAAACCGGAGATCGATCTCCGCCGGACCGGCTGCCGCGCTGGCAGCAACGCCTCGCTTGTCGTAGCGGACCGTCGCGATGCCGCGTGCGACGAGCGCCGCAGCAAGCAACGCATAGGAATCAGGTTGAACGACTCCACTGTTGCCGTTGCGATCGGTTGGTCCGGATCCGGCAATAATCAATACGACCGGAGAGGGGAGCTTCGTCGGGAGGGTGAGCGTGCCGCAAATCGAGCCCGTCGCCGTCGTGAGGGTGATATCAGAGTCTGCGGCTTGAGCGATGCCCCACAGCGATGCGGCAACCATGCTGCCGCCCGTGGTGGTGATGAACGTCGTGCGTTTCATTGGAGCTCTCCTCTGAGCCGTTCGGCCCGAAACCTTCGATTTTTTTGTAGAGAACGTATGAGTAGATGACCGGCACGGCGACAACGAGTGCGATGATGGCAGTAAAGACCAGCGGATTCAAACCGACGATGCCTTCGACGATCAGTGCGATGCCGCCCAAAGCAAGCGTCCAGCCGGCGAGGCGGTGGGTTCTACTCCAAACCTCGTCGCTGGCGAGTGTCCACGGCGTTCGCACGCCGATGAAGAAGTTCTTTCGCAGCTTCGACATGTAGTTGCCGATGAAAATCAGCAGCACGCCGACGAGTGACGGAACGACGGTTTGTATGCGAATCGCGGCGCCGGTGGCTGCCTGCAAAATGACGACGTGCAATGCAAGGAAAACCGCGAGGATCCCGATGACGACCAAATTGAAGGCTCCGATCGACTCACCGAGGCTAAACTGCCTGGGCGAAATCCGCGGCAAGATCGGGAGCAAGCTCCACATGAATGCCATGATGAGCGGCATCATCGCGAGGCCCCAAAACCGCGGCATGTAGCCGTTGACGCGGCCGGCTGCATCCCAGTGCGAGGGCATGCTCGGCGGAACTCGACTGTAGAAGAATGCCGAAACCCCAGCGGCAATGATGACGAGACACAACCCGACGATAAATGCTTGACGACGATTCATGCGCTTGACTCCCTACCGCGTCCCGAGCAGGTCCAGAAGAAATCTCGATACATCCTCGAGGACCGACGTATTCAGCGAATAGACGATGCTTTGGCCGCGTCGCTCGGTTCGCACGAGATCGGCGGCTTTGAGTAGCGAAAGATGGTGCGACATCGAGGGAGCCGAGAAGTCGAACTTACGGGCCAACTCGCCGGCCGTCATGGACCCCCGTTGGAGCAACCGAAGAACTCGGCGTCTGCTCGGATCCGCCAGAGCCTTAAATACCTCTTCCTGACGCATATTTTTCGCTATGATATTTAGGCAATCATCTAAACATCCCCTTCCGAGATCGGGTTCCGTGCTGCCGAATAGGAGCGCACCGAGTTCGTCGTATAGCGTTCCCGAGACGCGTGAGCTCACCTCACTCCCAAAAGGAGCTCGCGAGTCCACCTCATAGCGCCAGGGACGACGCGGAGGCGTTATCTTGAGATTTCGCTAACGACCGGGCATGGATATTGCCGGGCAGCTTGCGAGCCGCCGTCCGTTCTTTTCGTTCGAGTTCTTTCCGCCGAAAGATGATGCCGGGCGAGAAGCGCTCTTCGCGACGATTGCCTCGCTCGAGGCGCTCGGCCCGGCTTTCGTCTCGATCACGTACGGCGCGGGCGGCTCGACCCGCGCGCGCACGGTCGAATTGGCAAAGCAGATTGCCGAGCGCACGGGCATCACCGTACTCGCGCACGTCACTGCTTTCGGGCAGAGTCGCGCCGAGTTGCGCGCGCTCTTCGACGACCTCAGCCGCGCCGGCATTCGGAACGTTCTTGCGTTACGCGGCGATCCTCCGCGCACCGGCGAAGATGTTCGCAGCGATTTTGCCTATGCGAGCGATCTCATCGCCTATCTCGTTCGGACCTGCGATTTCTGCATCGGGGCGGCGTGCTATCCGGAGGTGCATATCGAGGCAACGAGCCCCGAGGACGACCTAACGCATCTTGTCGAGAAAGTCGAAGCGGGGGCAAAATTTCTCATCACGCAACTCTTTTTCGATAACGAGAAATACTTTTCGTTCGTCGAGCGAGCGCGTGCGGCGGGCGTACGCGTACCGATTCTGCCGGGCATCATGCCGATTACCAACTACGACCAGATCGCGCGCTTTACGAAGATGTGCGGCGCGACATTCCCACCGAAATTGATCGCCGAATTGGAGAAGCAGCGCGAACACCCCAAGGCGATCGAGGATCTCGGCGTCGCCTATGCGGCGGTGCAGGCGATGGAGCTTCTGCGCGGCGGCGCACCGGGCGTGCATTTCTACACGCTCAATAAATCGCCGGCCGCCAGAGCGATCGGCTCGGCGTTGCTCGCGGCGAGCGCCTGGCGCCCGCTCTTCAAATAGGGGAACGCCGCCGCCGTTTCTTAGGTCGAGAACGAGCCGACCGGCAGCGGGGAGCAAAGCTGATACGCCGTTTGCCCTTGCACCAACGAGACCGTCCACGTATAACCCGTCGGTAGCGTTTGGTTGAGATTACCCGAATAAAAGAAGTCGGACTGGAACGGATGATATCCCGTGGGGTCGGCGACCGCGGTTAAACCGTTGCTCGTGAGCGACTGGCCGCCTCCGCTACTCTGCACCTGTAGCGACCACGAGCTCGGGGAGACCGCGAGTGCGTTACTGTTGCCGTTCACGACGATCTCCACCGAGCCGACGTTGCTTGCATTGGTTTGGTTCTGCGGGCGTGCGAGTTGAACTTGTGCGCCGGGGTTGCACTGAATGACGCCGCCGTAGGGTGTGCCGGCGGTGTTCCCCGAGGTTCCGCTGCAAGCCGTTGCCGCGAGCAGCAACGACGCGAGAGCGCCGAGCGCGATCCCGCGATGGATCTGCCGATTCATTGAAAGCATGCCCGATCGCTCCGTTCTTTATCGGCGGTGCGTTGTGCCCCGCCCGGTCGCAAGCCTAGTTGCTTCTGCCTTCCGACGTCTGAGCAATTTGAACCAGTCGCGTGAAGCCGCCTCGTCGACACGGGCCTTGGACGCCTTCCTCGGCGTGACATCGGCGTAACATCGCAGACATCGTTTCGTAGCAGCGCTCGCGTACGCTGGGCCGGTGGATGCCTTCGGCGAACTTCTCCGATCGTGTGCGATGCTGGTAGCGACAATGGTCCTGCCGGTTCTCGGCATCGCTGCCGTCGTCGGCACCGCCGTGGCGATCCTCCAAGCGGCGACGCAGATACAGGAACAGACGCTGGTGCTGCTCCCCAAGACGCTCGCCGTCGGCGCGGCGTTGCTCGTGCTCGGCGGCCTCGATCTCCATCTCTGCGCTCAGCTCTTCTTGCGAGCGCTCGCAGCGATCCCCGAACTCACGCGATGATCCTGATGCTGCTGATCTTTGCACGCGCGCTCGGCTTCTGCGCGCGGGCTCCGGGGCTCGTCCATCCAAGCGTTCCAGCGCTCGTGCGCGTGGGAATCGCGGGGGCGCTTGCCTTCGCTCTCGGGGCACCGCGTGCCGGGCTCACCGGCGCTCCGCTTCCGATCCTCGGCTTCTCCGTCGCGCTTGCGCTGGAGTTCGGAATCGGAAGTGCGATCGGTATCGGTTGCTCGTTGCTCTACGATGCGGCGTATATCGCCGGACGTCTGCTCGACGATTACGTCGGCGTCCATGCCGTCGCGCCGAGCGTCGCGCTGGTAGCGCCGAGCGGCTTCGGGCGCCTATGGTCGCTGGCGTTTACCGGTGGATTCTTTTTGCTCGGAGCGTATCGCCCCGTGCTTGCGGGATTCGCCGAATCGCTGCAGCGTCTGCCGCCCGGTGCGGCCTTTCCGGTCGCAAGCGCGCTGCCGCTGGTGCTGTGGTACGTTCGTAGCATCGTCGTCGTCGCTGTGCAGATCGCCGCGCCGGCAATCGCGTTGGCGTTCGCGGTGCAGATCGCGCTCGCTGCGGTCGCGCGCACGATTCCGCGTTTCGTGAATTACGCGTTGGCGTTTCCGCTTGCATTCGGCGCGGTGACCGTTGCGACGGCACTCGCACTCGAACTCACGGCGATGCGGGCAGGGACGCCGCTGCTGCCGCCGGGGATGGGACGATGAGCGAGAGCGCGGGCGAGCGCTCCTTCGAAGCGACGCCGACACGGCTGCGGAAATCGCGCGAACGCGGCGAGGGTCCGCGTTCGAACGATCTCTCCGCGCTCGCGGCCTTCGGCGCCGCATTCCTCGCGCTGCTCGCGGTCGTTGCACCCTTGAGCGGCGCGCTCGCTGCGGCGCTGCGCGCGGCGCTCGCCGGGAACGAAAGCCTCGCGCCGTTCGTGCAGATCGCGAGCCTGGCGCTCTTGCCGATGGCGGCTGCGGCGACCGGAGCCGCGGCGATCGGCATCGCACAGGGCGGCGGGCTGCGCGTCGTGGCGCTCAAGCTCGCTTGGAATCGCCTCGCTCCGCACGAGAACCTCAAACGAATCCTCTCGCGCGAGACGGCGATCGCATTATTGCGCGTTCCGTTTGCGGGGATCGTTGCCGCGATCGCCGTCGCACCATCGTTCCTGGCCCTCCTCGGCTCCGCGTTGCGGGAGGCAGCGCCGTCGCAGGTCGCCGCGCAAGCCTGGCATGCCGTTGTCGCGGCGGTCGGCGCGGCACTCGCGGTCGCCTCGCTCTTCGCGCTGCTCGATTATGCGAGCGCGCATCGCGGGTGGCTCAAAAAATTACGGATGAGCGCTTTTGAAATGAAGCGCGAAGTGAAGGAGAGCGACGGCGACCCGCAAGTGCGCGGCCGGCGGCGTTCGTTGCATCGCGCATTGCTGCGCAGTGGTGTTTCGCGCATTCGCGACGCGAGTTTCGTCATCGCGAACCCGACGCACGTCGCCGTCGCGCTGGAGTACCGGCCGCCGGAGATCGCGGTGCCGCGCCTGCTCGCACGTGGAAGCGATGCGAGCGCGCTTGAATTGCGTCGACTCGCTGCCGAAGCGGAGATTCCGGTGCTCGAAAATCCGCCGCTCGCGCGCGCGATCTTCGCTCGGGCGCGCATCGGCGAAGAGATACCAGGCGAGTTCTACGTCGCCGTCGCCGAAATCGTCGTCGCGTTGGTGCGCGCAGGAGCACTCGCGCAATGAAGCGTTTTGCCGCATCGGCGTTCGCTGCGGTGCTGCTGGGGATCGTCGCGGTGCTGATCGTGCCGTTGCCGCCCTTTTTGCTCGACGTTTTGCTGGGCATCGATATTCTTGCCGCCGCGCTGGTGCTGCTGCTCGCGGTCAGCGTCGAAGATCCGCTGGAGTTTAGTGCCTTCGCCCCCGCCTTGTTAGTCGCGACGCTCTTCCGGCTCGCGCTCGATATCTCCGCGACGCGTCTGATTCTCACGCATGGTGCGATTCCCGGCGGGGTCGGCACGATCGTTCCGGCGTTCGGCGCGTTCGTGGTGCAGAATAATCCGATCGTCGGGCTGATCGTCTTTGCAATCCTGGTGACGATCCAATTCGTCGTGATCGCAAGCGGGTCGCAACGCGTCGCCGAGGTCGCCGCGCGTTTCACGCTCGATGCGATGCCGGGCAAGCAGATGGCGATCGACGCCGATCTTCACGCCGGTGCGCTCGACGGCGAACAGGCGCGCCGGAAGCGCGAATTGGTCGCGCAGGAAGCGGACTTCTACGGGGCGATGGACGGCGCCGGGAAGTTCGTGAAGGGCGACTCCGTCGCCGCGTTGGTGATCGTCGCGCTCAATCTTCTCGGCGGCATCGCGGTCGGCACGCTTTACGACGGGCTCTCGCCGGCGGAGGCGTTTCATACCTTTGCGTTGCTCTCCATCGGCAACGCCTTGGTGACGACATTGCCCGCGTTTCTGATCTCGGTGGCGATGGGAATGATGGTGACGCGCGTTGCGGCGAACGGCGCGCTGGGAAGCGATCTCGCGCTGCAACTCTTCGCGCGTCCCGAAGTGCTGCGCGGCGTCGCGGCACTGCTCGCGGCGCTCGCCTTCGTGCCGGCGCTCCCGCGACCGATCTTTCTTTCGCTCGCGCTCTGTTGCTGGCTTGCCGCGCATCTGGCGACGCGGCGACGCAACGCCGCGGATCGCGCGGTGCAGGCCGAGCGAGAGGATGCGAAGCGCCGTTCGATGCGCCGACCCGAGATCGCCCTCGGGTTGGTCGGCGTCGACGCGCTCGCGATCGAATTCGCGCCGGATCTCGCCGCATTACTCGCCCCGCCGCAGAGCGAGGCATTGCTCGATCGCATCGGCGAAGTCCGTCGCGCGCTCGCCGCCGAGATCGGTATCGTGCTTCCCGGCGTGCGCTTGCGCGACGATCTCGCGCGCGAGCGCGGCTACGCGATTCGCGTCCGCGATCGCATCGTCGGCAGCGGCGAACTGCGTCTCGATGCGTTGCTCGCGGTCGCAGACGAAGCGATGCTCGCCGGGCTCGGCGAGATGACGCGCGAGCCGGTCTACGATTTGCCCGCCGCCTGGATCGCACCGGAGCAGCGCGCGCGTGCGCAGGAGCGCGGCGCGCTGGTCTTCGATGCGATCTCGATTCTCGGATCGCATCTCGCCGAGATCGTGCGGGCGAACGCCGCCGATCTCTTCGGCCGTCAGGAGTTCCAGACGCTGATCGAGCATTTGCGCCTCGCGGTTCCGACGCTCGTGAAGGAGATCGCGCCCGATGCGCTCGCGCCGGGAAACCTGCACCGGGCGTGGCAGCAGCTCTTGCGCGAACGCATCTGGCCGCGCGACCCGGTCCTCGCACTCGACGCGATGCTCGGTTCGAGCGGCCACGAGCCGCGCGACCTCTGCGGTGCTGCCCGCGCCGTCCTCGTGCCGGCGCAGCTCCGGCGCGGCGGGAACGAACCGCTCGCGCCGCTGCTCCTCGACCCGGGCTTCGAGCGCTCGCTTCTCTCGGCGTGGGCCGGCGACCCCGACGGGGCCGATCCGCAGGCGGCGATCGCCCTGCGCGACCGGGTCGCCGGCTGGGTGCACCGGGCGGGAAGGGCTCGGCTGCCGATCCTCTGCGGCGGGCTGCTGCGCCCGCTGCTCGCCGAGTTCCTCGCCCGGAGCGGGATCGAGGCGGAGGTCCTCGCCTTCAGCGAACTGCCCCCGGAGCTCGCCGTCGCGCCGCTGGGGACGATCGAGGCATTCAGCGGGAAAGCTGCGCCCGCCGACTAACCTTTACGACCGCCCACGACCCTGCTAGACTCGAAGGGTTAGGTGCCGGCCCGTACGGTGCCGCGCTTTCTCACGCCTGAAAGACGCCATGAACTGGAATACTTGGAAGACCCCGCTCAAAGCGCTGGTCGTACTCGCAACGATTCTTCTCTCGCTGCGCTTGGTGCTCCCGATACAAAAGAGCATCCACCTCGGGCTCGATCTGCAAGGCGGCTATCGCCTGTTGTTGCAGCTCTATCCCACCGCCGAGGTGCCGCAGATTACTTCGCAGGTGCAAGCCGAAACGATCGACGTGATCGACCGGCGTATCAACGGCCTCGGTGTGACCGAGCCGACGATTACGAAGGTCGGCTCCGATCGCATTCTCGTCGAGCTGCCCGACGTCAAGGATCCCGCGCAAGCGGAGCGCTTGCTCAAGCAGGTCGCCGTGCTCGAATACAAGATCGTTCCCGAGCAGGTCGTCGCACAGGCGGAGGGCGCGCTTGCGGCGTGTAACGCCGATCCGAAGAATACGAAGGCGTGCCAATACGTCGCGCAGGGTGCCTATGCAGCGAGCGGCCCGGTCGTCTATTCCGGCAAAGATTTAAAGGGCGCGCAGGCCGGCTACGACAGCGCCGGGCGCCCCAATATCGATTTCCAAACGAAGGATCCCGCGAAATTCGGCCGCTTGACGACGAAAGCGATCGGCAAACCGCTGGGCATCTTCCTCGATCATCATTATCTCTCGGCACCGGTCATTCAATCGCCGATCTTCGGAAGCGGACAGATCACCGGAAACTTCACCGAGAAACAGACGATTACGTTAGCGAACGAACTCAACGCCGGCGCGCTTCCGGTAACGACGAAGATCGTCGAGAAGGAAGGCATCGGGCCGACGCTCGGCAAGATCGATCTCGTGAAATCGCTCTGGGCCTCGATGCTCGGGCTCGGATTGGTCTTGATCTTCATGGCGGTCGCCTATCGCATTCCCGGATTGCTCGCCGACCTCGCGCTGGCGATCTACGTCTTGGTGATGCTCGCGATCTTGGCGATCTCGCAGGCGTCGTTGACGCTGCCGGGTATCGCCGGTTTCGTGCTCTCCATCGGTATGGCCGTCGACGCCAACGTGCTGATCTTCGAGCGCTTAAAAGAAGAGCTCTGGGCCGGTAAATCGTTGCGCGCCGCGGTGCGGGTCGGTTTCCAACGCGCGTTTTCGGCGGTCTTCGATTCGCACTTCACCACCATCGTCGGCGCGGGCGTGCTCTTCATGCTCGGCACCGGCACCGTGAAGGGCTTCGCCTTTACGCTCTTTTGGGGAACGGTCGTCTCGCTGGCGACCGCGGTTTTCGTGACGAGATTCTTCGTCGATCTTCTCGTCGAGTACGACGTGCTCACCGCGCCGGAGTTCTTCGGCGTGCGCAAGGCCGATCTCGGCGTCTTCACGCGGACGGAGGGTTAGGAACGTGTTATTTCGTCGACTGAATTGGAATATCGTCGGATGGTTTACGATCGTCTCAAGGATTTCGGGATTCGTTATTGCGCTGGGGATAGCGGCGATGCTTTATCACGCGAGCCAGGCGCCGGGCGGGTTCCAGTTCTCCCACATGCTGCGCCTGGGACTCTCGTTTACCGGCGGCACCGATATCACCGTTGCCTACGACAGCCCGCAGAGCAGCGCGCAGATCCGTGCGGCGATAAAGCCGTTGGGGATCGGCGACGCGCGGATCAACACCATCGGCAAGAGCGGCAAGCGCTTTATCATCGAGACGCAGAAGGCGTACGCGAACGATTCGACGCCGCTCTGGGCGGCGCTGGGAACGGTCGCGCCGGTCGATCGTGCGGCCTCGCAGATCGCTTCGGTCGGGCCATCGCTCGGTAAAGAGTATCTCCGGAGTGCGATCTGGGCGCTGGTAATCGCGCTCATAATCCAGTTTCTCTACATTGCGTTCCGCTTCGGGTGGAACTATATCTTCGGCCTCGTCACCGTTATCGCGCTCGTGCGCGATGCCTTAATGATGATCGGGATCTATGCGCTGGCGGATAAGCGTGCCGATTCGGCGTTCCTTGCTGCGGTGCTGACGGTTATCGGTTACTCGGTGATGGATACGATCGTCATTCTCGACCGAATACGCGAGAATACGAAGTTGATGGCCGGGAAAGCCTACGACTACATCGTCAACGAATCGATAAAACAGACGATGACGCGCTCGTTCAACACCCTGGCGACCGTCATCATCACGCTCGTCGCGCTGTTGGCCCTCGGCGGCGCAAGTTTGAAGAACTTCGCCTTCGCACTGCTCGTCGGCATCTGCTCGGGCGGCTATCACTCGATCTTCTTCTCGGCTCCGTTAGTGCTCAATTTCCGTAAGCGGCAGCTCGCCGCCGCGGCGAAACGCCGGGCCGAGGCCTCCGCGCTTCGCTCCGCGAGCCCGCGCACTGCAGCCGAAGCCGCTGCGACCGGGGTCACGCGCAGCGGACAACCGCGCGAAGATATCGTCGCCGCTCGCCGCGAACGGCGCGCCAAACGCAAGACGACGCGCCCCGATTCCGGTGCCGCGGCGCCGGTGCGCTACAAGCGCAAACGCGATGAAAGTAACGTCGCGCTCGCCGAACCCGAACTGCACGAGTACGAGGAGGAACGCGTCGAGGAATACGATCCGCTCGACGCGCAGAACGCGGGGCTCGATGAGAGCGCGCTGATTCAAGGGCACGAAGAGATCACGCTCGATCTCGAAGCCGGGGAGCGCCCCGCGCACGAGTAGTTCGCGCGAGTCTTTGACCGCGTCGGAGGAGGCGTTCGAACGCCTCCTCGCCGGCGAAGCGCGCGTGCCCGCCGAAAATGATTTTCTCGACGATCTCTTCGAGCGCAGCGAGCGTTTTTTAGATCGCGGCCCCTTCGCGGGGATCGAAGATGCGCGTCGCTTTAACACGAAGGTCGTCGGCGTCTCGTTCGAGGGGCGCCAGGATAGTATCGTCGGGCTGCGCGAGGGCGTCGAACTCGAACTGCAAAGGCAGCCGGAGAACCCCTACGATTCCAACGCGATCGCGGTGCGCTTCGGGGCGCTACCGCTGGGTTTTCTGCGACGCGAGATCGCCGCGCGAATCGCTCCGAATATCGATAACGGCACGCGCTATCGTGCCTCGATCTCCGCACTCACCGGCGGCGGGCGCGCCGCCGACGGGAGCGAGCGCAATCGTGGCATCAACATCATCGTCGAGATCGACGATGCGGCGGAGCGCCGCCGGCGAAGCAGCGCGGGCGCCGCGGCGCGCGAGGGTTGGGACGGGAATCTCGACCGCATCCGCGCCGCGTTGATCGGCGAGCACCGCCCGCACGAGACGCAAACGCTGATTATCGAGCGTGTGCTGGCCGGTAAGCGGGTGCTCGGCATCATGGGAACCGGGCGCGGAAAATCGTACTGCTTCGCCTATACGGCGAGCGTCGAAGCGCTCGCGCGCGGAAGAAAGAGCGTCGTACTCTATCCGCTGCGCGCGCTCTGCAACGATCAGTTCGAGGGGTTCTCGCGGAAGCTCGCACCGTTGGGGATGCGCCTCTTTCGCGGGAACGGTGCGATTCCCACGAACGAGCGCGAGGATCTCTTCGCCGCGCTCGAGAGCGGCCGGTGGGATATGATTCTCGCGACGCCGGAGTTCGTTCGCTATCATGCGGCGCGCTTCACCGGTGCGAGCCGGATCGATCTGCTCGTCGTGGACGAAACCCATCACGTCGGCAAAGCGCGTCGCCGCTCGGGCTACCGCGATATCGCGCAAACGCTCGCCGCCGTCGGCGACCCGCAGGTGCTCGCACTGAGCGCGACGGTCGATGACGAGAGCTTTCGCGAAATACGCGAATCGCTGCGGATCGAGGAATGGGCGATCGATCCGACGATCCGAACGAATCTTCACGTCGTCGATGCACGCGGCGTAACCGATAAACACGCATACGTCGCGGCGCTCTTCGGCGACGGTGCGCGCGGTATCGTCTACTGCAACTCGCGCAAGGAGGCTGCCGAGGTTGCAAAGCGCCTGAAGGAGAGCTGTCGCGACCGCGTCGCGTTCTACCACGCCGGAGTTCCCACCGAACTCCGCTATGCCGTCGAGAATGCGTTTCGCAACGGCGGTATCGACGTCGTCGTCGCGACGACGGCGTTCGGTGAAGGGATCGATCTTCCCGACGTGCGCGAAGTCGTGCTCTACCATCTCAATTTCAACTTTACCGAATTCAATCAGCAGGCCGGCCGCGCCGGGCGCGACGGCGCCGACGCGCGCATCCACCTGCTCTTCGGCCCGGGTGACTGCCGCCTCAACGAGTTTTTATTGAAACTCGACGCCCCGCCGCTGCCGATGCTGCGCGAGATCTATCGCGGCCTGAAGCATCTATCGCGCAATGGAACGCTCCGCGGAGGTAGCCGCGAGATCGCCGATACGCTGGACCTCGACGAATGTCGCGACCGGCATATCGAGAGCGCGTTGCGCATCTTCGAGGACGAACGTCTCGTCGAACTCGGTCGCGATGACGAAGGGTCGTATATACGTTTGTTGCCGCCACCGGAGCACGTCGATCTCGCCGCCAACGAACGCTTCGCCGAAGGCGAGGCCGAGCGCGAGGCGTTCGCCGAGTTCGCGGATTTCGTACTCGCTGCCGAGGCGAGCGCGCTCGAGCGGCTCATCGATCGGCCGCTCTACCCCGAACGCGTCCCGCTGCGAAATATCGGTCGCGATTAATCCGCCGCGAGGCGGTCCATGCTCTCGGGTGCGCTGACGCCGAGGACGCGCAGCGCGTTTGCAAGCACGTGCGCCGTGGCCGATGCGAGCGCAAGCCGTGCCAGGCGTTCTTCGCGATCCTCCGAGAGAATGCGGCATTCGCCGTAAAAGGCGTGGAAATCGGCGGCGATATCGCGGGCATAGCGCGCGAGGCGGTGCGGACTTAACGAGGCGACGACCGACTGCAGAACCTGCGGATAATCCTCGATGCGATGCATCAACGCGATCTCGCTCCGATGGGAAAGCGCCGCGAGGTACTCGCCGCGGCGAGCGAGTGCGAGCTCCGCCGGATCGGCGTTGCGTAGCACCGAGGCGATGCGTGCGTGCCCGTATTGGACGTAATAGACCGGGTTCTCGGCGCTCTGTTCGGTCGCAAGTTTGAGATCGAAGGCCAGCGGCGTGTCGGTGGCGAGCATCGCGAAGAAGAAGCGCGCCGCATCGACGCCGACCTCGTCGAGAATCGTATCGAGCGTAATGATATCGCCGGCGCGTTTACTCATGGAGACCTGCTCGCCGCCGCGCAGGAGCGTGACCTGCTGTGCGATGGCGACATCGAGCCGCCCTTCGTATCCGAACGCCGTCGCGATGCCGCGCAGGCGCTCGATGTAGCCGTGGTGGTCGGGGCCGAGGAGATCGATCACGCGGTCGGCGCGCTTGAGCTTTTCGTAGTGGTATGCGACGTCGGCGCAATAGTACGTCGGTTTGCCGTCGCTCTTCACGAGGACGCGGTCTTTATCGTCGCCGAATTGGGTGGCGCGAAAGTAGAGCGCGCCGTCGTTTTCGTAGGTGAGCCCGAGTTCGCGCAAGCGCTCGACCCC
>DAIBFU010000010.1:0-27551 GCA_027422105.1 Vulcanimicrobiota bacterium
TACTCGGCCGCGAGGATCAGCGCGCGGAGGCCACACGCTTCGGCGTGCCTTTTCTCGCCGATACGCGACCGCGGGGCGGCCCGCTGCCCGCGCTCCTCGACGCCTTCGCCGCGCTCGAAGGGCCCTGGGTGCTCGCCCTCGCCGCCGATCTTCCCGCAGTGACGCCGGAGGTGCCCCGGAGGCTTCTCGCGTGCCGCGCACCGGGGATCGAAGCGGTCGTCCCTCGGCACGACGCGGGCATCGAGCCCCTTTGCGCGCTCTACGAGCGCGGCGCCGCACTGCGGGCCGCGGCCGGATCGAGCGCGAATGAAGGGCCCCGAGCCTTACTCGAGAGATTGCGCGTCGCCTATGTCGACTTTCCGAAGGCGTTCTTTCTCAACGTCAACACCGAGACTGACTGGTCACAATTGCAGGAACAAGATTATTCACGATGAGTTACGAGCGTTCGATTTCGGCATTCGCGCGAGCGCGAAACAGCATCGCCGGAGGCGTTAACTCTTCGGTTCGCGCGTTTAAATCCGTCGGCGGCAATCCGATTTTTATGCAGCGTGGATCGGGAGCGCATATTTTCGATATCGACGGCAACCAGTATATCGATTACGTGCTTTCGTGGGGTCCGCTGATCTTAGGGCACGCGCACCCGACCGTCGTTAAAGCGATCGCGCAGGCTGCCGCGCGTGGAAGTTCCTTTGGAACGCCGACCGAAGCGGAGAGCGAGCTCGCAGAAACGATCGTCTCGATGGTTCCATCGATCGAGCGGATTCGCTTCACCTCGAGCGGCACCGAAGCGACGATGAGCGCGGTTCGTCTCGCTCGCGGCGTTACCGGCCGCGCAAAGATCGTCAAGTTTGCCGGCTGCTATCACGGCGCCGCCGATATGTTTCTCATCGCGGCCGGGTCGAGCGCGCTGACGCTCGGGGTTCCGAACTCGCCGGGCGTTACGAGCGGCACGGCAGCCGATACCATCGTCGTTCCGTATAACGATATCGATGCGGTGCGCGCGGTCTTTGCCGAACGTGGCAAAGAGATTGCGGCGATTATCGTCGAGCCGTTCGTCGGCAACATGGGATACATCGCGCCGCGCGCCGAGTTTCTGCCGGGACTGCGCGCGATCTGCGACGCTCACGATGCGTTGTTGATTTTCGATGAAGTGATGACCGGCTTTCGCGTCGCCCGCGGAGGAGCGCAAGAACGGCTCGGCATCCGCCCCGACCTGACGACGCTGGGCAAGGTCATCGGCGGCGGCCTGCCCGTCGGCGCTTTCGGCGGACGCGCCGAGATTATGTCGCAACTTACCCCCGACGGCAAAATCTTCCATGCCGGGACGCTCTCCGGTAATCCGCTGGCGATGGCGGCAGGGCTTGCGACGCTGCGCACGGTTCGCAACGATGCGACGCTTTACGAACGTTTGGAGATTCTTGCGCGTTTGTTCATCGAAGGTATGCGCGAGATATTTGCCAAGCACGGACGCCCATTTACCGGTGGATATGCCGGTTCGATGTTCGGGTATTATTTCACCGACGAGCCGGTTTTCGATCTCGACGGTGCCATGCGCGCAGATACGCAAGCCTACGCCGCCTTCTTCCATGCGATGGCCGAGCGCGGGGTCTACCTCGCACCCTCGCAGTTCGAGGCGGGTTTTCTTTCGTCGGCGCACACGACGCACGAGATCGAGCAGACCTTACATGCCGCCGACGAAGCGCTCGCTTCAATGGGGAACGAGTAGCGCAGCGATGCCGATTCTCTGTATAGGGCTCTCGCATCACACCGCGCCGGTGAGCGTCCGCGAGAGTCACGCCTTCCCGACCGCGCGCATGACCGAAGCGTTGCAGATGCTTCATGCCTACGACGCCGTGAAAGAAGCGGTCATGCTGCAGACCTGCGGCCGCCTAGAAATTTACGCCGAGGTCGACGATTTCGAAAGCGGCGCCGAGCAGATAAAAACCTTCCTCACGCAATTCCGGCACGGCACGATTTCGTTCGATCTCGAATCCTATCTCTACACGCATCTCGGGCGCGAAGCGGTCGAACATCTGCTGCGCGTCACGACCGGGCTCGATTCGATGCTGATCGGGGAAGCGGAGATCCTCGGACAGGTCAAAAGTGCGTACCTTCACGCGCAGCGCGCGGGCGCTTGCGGCAGCAGCATGCACAAACTCTTTCGCGAAGCGCTCAACGCCGGAAAGGCGGCGCGCACGCAGACCACGATCGGCGAAGAATCGGCGAGCGTTGCGACCGCCGCCGTCGATTCAATCGAAGCCCACCTCGGCTCGCTGGAAGATCGTTGCGCCGCAGTCATCGGTGCCGGAGCGATGGGGCGCAGCGCCGCGCGGCGGCTGCGCAGCCGCGGCGTCGGGACGCTGCTGGTTGCCAACCGCACGCATACCCGCGCGCAAGAACTGATCGGCGAGATCGGTTCGGGGGTGGCGCACGATTTAAGCGAACTCGTTTCGATTCTCGAAGCCGCCGACGTCGTTATCAGCTCGACCGAAGCGAGCACCTTCGTGCTGACGACAAACGATGTCGCCGAAGCAATGGCACGACGCCCGCAACGCCCACTCCTCATTCTCGATATTGCGGTGCCGCGTGACAGCGACCCCGATATCGCCGAGATCGACGGGGTGACGCTCCTCGACATCGATACGCTCAAATCGGTCGTCGACGATCGCTTGGAACGGCGCCGACAAGCAATCCCACAGGTCGAAGAGATCATCGTTGAATATATGGAACGCTTTCGCACGTGGTACCAGGCGCGCACGACGGTGCCGACGATCGCCGCGTTGACCGAGCGTGCCGAAGCGATCCGTAACGGTGAGATCGAACGCCTTTTCGCGCGCCTTCCCGATCTCACGCCGCGCGAACGCATGTTGATCGTCGGTTCGTCGCTGACGATCCTTTCGAAACTCTTGCACCCTGCCGTCACGACGATCCGTGAAAAAGCCGGGAGCGACCGCAGCGAAGCACTCGCTTTCACGCGCTTACTCGGCGAACTCTTTTCGCTTGACGGCACGCAAAATGGCCGGCTTCGTTAGTCTCATCGGCGCGGGCCCCGGCGACCCCGGATTGCTGACGCTGCACGGAGCGCGCGCGTTACGAGAGGCCGAGGTTCTTCTCTACGATGCGCTTGCATCAGACGCCGTCGTCGCGCTTGCGTCACCAAGTTGCGAACGCACCTTCGTCGGAAAGCGCGGCGGAAACCATGCGATGCCGCAGGAAGAGATCGAAGCGTTGATGATCGCGCGCGCACGCGAAGGCAAGCGCGTCGTTCGCCTCAAAGGCGGCGACCCGCTCGTTTTCGGACGCGGCGGCGAAGAGGCACAGCGTCTGCATGCAGCGGGAATTGCGTTTGAGATCGTTCCCGGCATCAGTTCGGCGATCGCCGCACCGGCGTACGCGGGAATTCCGGTCACGCACCGCGATTGCAACGTCGCATTCACGGTCGCTACCGGGCACGAAGACCCGCTCAAAGCGGAAAACACCTTAGACTGGAAAAAACTCGCCGACCCGCATCGCACGCTGGTGCTGTTGATGGCGATGGGGAATCTCGACGAGATCGCTCGGCGCCTGCAAGAGAACGGTTTGCCGGCGCAGACGCCCGCAGCGGTGATCGAAAACGGCACGCGCCCGACGCAGCGAACGGTGACGGCAACCTTGGCGACGATCGCCGAAACGGCGCAGCGTGCCGGCTTGGCGGCACCCGCAATTTTTATCGTCGGTGAGGTCGTCGGCTTGCGCGACGAGTTGCGCTGGTTCGATCGATCGCCGCTCTTTGGGAAACGCTTGCTCGTGACGCGCGCGGCCGAGCAAGCGGAGGATTTCGCGGCGCGCGCGCTCGCGCGCGGCATCGAACCGATTCTCGCCCCGACGATCGAGATCGCTCCCCCCGACGACGCGACGGCAGCGAACGACGCCGTCGATAATCTCGCAAGTTATGCGTGGGTGATCTTCACGTCGCGCAACGGCATCGACGCCTGTTTTCAGCGTTTGCAGGAAGTCGGACGGGACGCGCGCGCGTTCGGTGCCGCGCGGATCGCGGCGATCGGAGCGAAGAGCGCGGAGCGCCTGGCGGAGTTCGGCGTACACGCCGATCTCGTGCCCGCAACCGCGGTCGCCGAAGAACTCGCGGCGGAGATTCTCCACCGTACGCGCCCGGCATCGCGCGTTTTGCTCTATCGCGCTCAAGAAGGGCGCGACGTACTGCCGAAATTGCTCGCTGCAGAGGGGCTCCAGGTCGATGATGTCGCCGCCTATCGCACGCGCTTTGCGCGCGATCCGCAGTTCGCGGGAAAAGCAGCGCGCGCGGATCTCCTCGCGTTTACCAGTGCATCGACGGTGCGCGGATATATCGAACAGTTCCCCAATGTGGAAGTCGCCCTCGAGAGCGCACGCGGAAAGTGCATCGGCGCAATCGGACCGGTTGCCGCAGAGGCGGTTCGTTCGTTCGGTTTCCATCTCGATCTCGTAGCCGATGGCGCGACAACCGATGCGCTGCTCGACGCGTTCGCAACGCATCTCTCCGCCGACGAATGAAGCATCGCGCGCTGACGCGCGGCGGTACGCTGGCCGCTGCATTCGTCGGCGCGGCAACGTTGCTCGGATTTCACCTGGCCGGCGCGTTGGTGCTCTTCGCTTTTTACGTGCCCTCCGTCGCACTCTCGCGCCTTCCGCATCCGCATGCCGAGCGAATCCGCGATGTCGATAAACAGGGCCCGCGCGATGCGCGACAGGTTCTTGCTAACGGAGGGGTCGCAGCCGTAGCGGCGCTGGTTGCATTTTTTTTCCCGCAGGCACACGCCGTCGCCGCAACTGCATTCCTCGGCGCCTTCGCCGCGGCGTCGGCCGACACGTGGGGAACGGAGATCGGCACGCGCTATGGGAGCAACGCGCGCTCGGTACTTGGCTTTCGTCGCGCGACCGCCGGTCTCTCCGGCGGCGTGACGACGTTAGGAACCCTTGCGGAGTTCGCCGGGGCGGCAATCGTCGCCGCAACTGCGGCGCTCGCCGCGTTCGCACCATTTATTGCAGGAGCGGTCGGCGGAATCATCGGCGCGTTCGCCGACTCGTTGCTCGGAGCGAGCGTGCAGGAGCGTCGCACCTGCGATCGCTGTGTGCGCGACTGTGAGACCGATCCGCATCTCTGCGGCGCGCCGACGCGGCGCATCCGCGGCCTTTCCGGTTTTCGCAACGATGCGGTGAATGGTAGTTCGACGTTCGTTGGCGCATGCGCGAGCGTCGCCGTTCTCGCGCTTCGCGCGCACTACTTTCCGTAGGTCTTGCGCAAATAGGCGATGATCGCATCGTCGTCGTCGGCGATTTTCACGTCACCATCGACGAGCGAGGGAATCCCCGTGCGGCCGAAGATCTCTTTCACGATCGCCCGCTCTCCATGGCTCCGGGGCACGTTGACGATGCGATAATCGAGCAGAAGATCGGTCATCACCGCCCGTACCCGCGCGCAGTAGCCGCACCATTCGGCTTGGTAAAGAACGATTTCGGTCGCGATCATAGGGAATGAATAGGCAAAATCGCGCGCCGCCCCTGCTAGCAAGAGCATTCTCGCTTTGTTCCGTCGAAAGTCGCAGGGCTTCCAGCCGAACTTTCGATGATGCTCGAGCGCAGCGACGACCGACGGCGACGGATGAGCGCGGCCTTCGCCGCCTCGCTCGCGCTCCATCTCGTGCTGATCGCGCTGCTCCCCTCGCTCGTCGCCGTGCGCTCGCGGCGCCCGAGCGTTGCGACGATCGCGTTCGCCCAGGTCGCGCGTATCGAGCTCGCACGGGCGCGGCGTTCGCCTCAGCCGGCCCGCTCGCCGGTACCGGCGCATCCGCGCCCCGTCGCCCCCGCTCCGGCATCGATACGGCCGGCGCGGCATCGCGCACCCGTCGCAAGCGCACCGATCGCGCTCGCCATAGCACCCGCACCCGCTTCGCCGAGCCCCGCACCGAGCGCGACGCCCGGGCCGGCGGCGACGGCGAGCCCCGCGCCGGTGCGGCTCGCCAGCACGGAGCGGCTCGACCGCGGCGGCTACATGCCGTTCGGCGCGAGCCAGCGGGAACCGGTCCTCGACGATCGCACTGCGCGTCGTCTGCGCGCCCTCGCTCTCCACGCGACGATGAGAGTGCGCGTCGACGGGAACGGCCACATCGTCGCGCTCTCGTTCACGCCGCCGATCGATGCCGCGAGTCGCGCGCGCATCCTCGCACTGCTCGCCGACGCATCGTGGGATCCCGCCGTCTGCGGCGGTGGAATCGCCTGCACCGGCGAGACGACGATTCGCCTCTAAGCGCGTCGCGTTACAGGATCGATTGCCCGAGCGCCGAGCAGATGAGTCCGACGGCGAGTGCGGCGGTCTGATTGCGATGGTCGAGAATCGGATTGACCTCGACCATCTCCAACGAACCAACCTGCCCGCTCGCCGCCAACATCTCCATCACGAGGTGCGCTTCGCGAAAACTCAATCCGCCCTTCACCGTCGTGCCGGTGCCCGGCGCTTCGCTCGGGTCGATGCCGTCCATGTCGAACGAGATATGAATCGAACCGGCGGCACCCGCAATCGAGATCGCTTCTTCCATGATGCGCGAGATACCGAGCCGGTCGACATCGGTCATCGTGAATGCGCGCACCCCCGACTCGCGGAGATTTTTTTTCTCCACTGCATCGACGTCGCGCAGACCGATCTGCACCGTTCGGTTGCGATCTGCATAGCCTCTCTCCAATGCAAACCAGAGCGGCATTCCATGCACGTTCCCCGATGGCGAACTTTTCGGACTATTGATATCGCTATGCGCATCGATCCACACGATGCCCGGAGCGGTGCCGCGCGCGCGCGTCAAACCGGCGAGCGTACCCATCGCGATTGAATGATCGCCGCCTAATACGATGGGGAAACTCTTCTCGGCGAGAACGCGCTCGACGATTTCGGCGAGTTCGGAGCAGACAGCATCGATCGTTTCGATGTACTTCGCATGGGGATCGCTCACCGCAAGGGATTCGCGAATCGGCACGTGCAGGTTGCCGCGATCTTCAATGCGCGTGACGCCGATCGCGCGCAATTTTTCGTGCAGTCGTGCATAGCGCACTGCCGACGGCCCCATGTCGACCCCGCGACGGCTCGCACCCAAATCCATCGGAACACCGACGATGTCGACGCGCTCGCGCATCGCTCTCTGCGCCGCGATCATAGGGCTTCCTTTGCGGTATTTTTCCGCACCGCGCGCACCATAAGGGCAACGAGCGTATAGAGCGCTTGAATCGGCTTGCGCACCGGGGCGAGCGGTCCATCGATATAGCCATCGTCGAAATCGAGCACCCACGCCGCCGACCGTAAAACGAACGGCACGGGTCGGCTCGACCAACGGCGCGCGCGCGCGACCCCTTCGGGAAAACGCTCTTCGAGCGTTGCGAGGATCGCGGCGTCATCGGGCGCCTCCCGAACGATGCGCGTGAAGGTCGGATAATCGGTGCCCAGGACGCGCAGGAGCATTTCGTCGCCCGGGCTCTGACCGTAGAGATAGCTCCCCAACGCACCGCCGAGCGCGGCGCGCGCCTTGTCGATGATGCGGGGAAGCCAGCGGATGCCGCCGAGTTCATCGCTCCATCGGCGCGGGGGAGCGAGGGTCAGATCGATTCTTTCCATATCGCCCCCTCGCTTCTCGACGCAGGCTCGCGCCTCCGTCCGTCGTAGCAGGGATGTGAATGAGAATCCTCGCACGCGCGATCTCGGCCTGCGCCCTTGCGGCACTCATCATCTCGTGCGCACCGAGCACCGAGAGCGGGCGCGGCCTCTCGCTCGGCATGGTCACCGATATCGGTGGACTCGGCGATAAATCGTTCAACGACTCGGCCTATCGTGGACTGCTCCACGCGCACCGACTACTCGGGGCGCATATATCGGTTCTTCAATCGCGCTCCGCAGCCGACTACCAACCAAATCTCGAAGCGCTCGCAAACGAACGCTTTTCGGTTATTTATGCAATCGGGTTTTTAATGAGCAAAGACCTCGAGCAGATCGCGCAAGATCACCCGCACACCCATTTTGCCATCGTCGATGCAGTCGTGAACGAACCCAACGTCGTGTCGATCACCTTTCGCGAACAGGACGGTTCCTTTCTCGCAGGGGCGCTCGCAGCGATGATGAGCCCGAGCAAACACATCGCTTTTCTCGGCGGACAGGATATTCCGCTGTTGCACAAATTTGAGGCCGGCTATATCGCCGGAGCGCGCGAGATCGATCCGCATATAAAGGTCGACGCGAAATATATCGGTAGCTTCGACGACGTTGCCGCCGGCAAGGAACTCGCCGATGTCGAACTCAACGACGGTGCCGATATCATTTACGCCGCTGCCGGGAAGGCGGGGATGGGGGCAATCGAAGCGGTCGAGACGCGGCGAGGCGCGTACGCCATCGGCGTCGATTCCAATCAAGACGCTCTCGCGCCCGGAAAAGTGCTTACATCGATGGTCAAGCGCGTGAACGTTGCGGTCTTCGATGTCGCGAAAGCGTACCAAGATGGAAAGCCGATGCACGGCCACGTTGTCTTCGGGTTACGAGAGGGCGGCGTTTCGCTGACGAATTTTCAGTACACGCGTGCAAAAATCGGCCCCGCACGCATCGCGCGGCTCGCGCGTATTCGCGCGGCGATCGTCGATGGACAAATCGTGCCGCCGGCGACGTTGCGTGCGCTTGCGAAGTTTCAGCCGGTGAAGCTCTGAGCGGTTCATTACGGCTCCGGGGAATTTCGAAGCGGTACGGGCAACTGCAAGTGCTCGACGCCGTCGATCTTTCTTGCGAAGCCGGCGAGATTCACGCGCTGGTCGGCGAGAACGGAGCGGGAAAATCGACACTCGCCGCAATCGCCGCGGGAGAACTGCTCGCCGACGCAGGTGAGATCGAACGGAACGGGCGCATCGGATTGGTGCACCAGCATTTTGCGCTGATCGACCGGCTATGCGTGTGGGAGAACGTCGTTCTCGGGCGCGAGCCACGACGGTTCGCGACAATCGATCGCGATGCGGCGCGCGCATTCGTTCGCGATCTCGGTGAGCGTTACGGGCTCGACGTCGATCCCGATGCTTTGGTGGAGGATCTCCCGGTTGGTATTCGGCAACGCGTCGAATTATTGCGCGAACTTGCGCGCGATCCGAGCATTCTGATTCTCGACGAGCCGACCGCGGCGCTTTCGCCGGGCGAAGTAGAGCGACTCTTCTCGACGATTGCGCTCCTGACGAAAAACGGCGTCGGCGCTCTGGTGATCACACATAAGCTCGACGAGGTTTTCGCCCATGCCGAGCGCGTTACGGTGCTACGGCGCGGACGCGTTGTCGAACGGCGCCCCATCACCGAAATCACGCGCGACCAAACGGCGCGCGCGATGATCGGCGGAGAGATTCCTTCGATTCCGTCGCATCAACCAACGAACGGCGCGGTCGTCGTGCGCGTCAAAGAGCTCACGGTTCCCGGGGTGATCGAAAATCTCTCGCTCCACATTGCCGCCGGAGAGATTCTCGGCATCGCGGGTGTCGAAGGGAACGGACAGAGCGCGCTCGCCGACGCACTCGCGGGGTTGACGCCCTTTCGCGGAACGATCGATCGCCCCTCAGCGATCGGCATCATTCCCCAAGATCGCTTGCTGGAGGCGGTGATTCCCGCCTGGTCGCTGGTCGAGAACGCGATGTTGGGGCGCGAACGCGCCGCAGGGAACGGTTCGTGGCGCATCGACCGCGCTGCGGCGCGCGCGCAGTGCGCGGCGATCGTCGAGCGCTTCGACGTCCGCACCGAGAGCATCGACGCACCGCTCGCAACGCTCTCGGGGGGCAACCAGCAGAAACTCGTCGTGGGGCGAGCGCTGATCGATAACCCGCCGTTCGTTATCGCCTACAACCCGACGCGCGGCATCGATATCGGCGCGACCGCGACGGTGCACGGCGAATTGCTCGCGGCGCGCAATCGCGGTGCAGCGATCTTGCTCGTCTCGTTCGAACTCGACGAGCTCTTCGCGCTCTCCGATCGGATCGTCGTTATCGCGCGCGGCGCACTGCGCGGCGAGTTCGCGGATCGGCGTTTCGACCGCGATACAATCGGCCGATTGATGGTGAGCGCATGAATCGCGAGAGTATAAAGGCGCTGCTGCTCGGTACGCTCGGCGTCGTCGCAGCGATGTCGCTGGCGATGCTTGCATCGCACGTCTCGCCGATTCTCGGCTTCAACGCATTTTTCTACGGCGCCTTCGGCGGAAAGCAGCAAATTGCCGAGACGCTGGCGAGCACGACGGCGCTGCTTTTCCCGGCGCTCGGCATTGCGATTGCCTTTCGTGCCGGTCTCTTTAATATCGGCGCCGAGGGACAGTTGCTCGTCGGCGGTCTTCTTGCGGGTTGGATCGGAACGCGCATCGAGGTTGCACCGGCGCTTGCAATTGCGGCGATCTTTCTTGCCGGCGCACTCGGCGGTGCAGTGTGGGGAGCGATCGCCGGCTGGCTCAAGGCCGCTCGCGGCGCAAACGAAGTGATCTCCACGTTGATGCTCAACTTTATTGCCGCCTCGCTCGCGCTCTATCTGGTAACGGGGCCGCTGCGCGCACCCGATGCAGCGGGTCCCGAGCTCTCGTTGCTTCCGCACGCGTATTGGCTGCCGACGTTGCTGCCGCAGACGCGCGCGACGATCGCGCTGCCCATTGCGCTGCTCGCCGCATTCGCATTGCGATACATTCTCAATCGCACGTGGTTCGGCTATCGCCTGCGCGCCGCGGGAGAAGCACCCGAGGCCGCCCGTCGTGCCGGTATCTCGTTATCGCGCATCGCACTCGCGGCGATGGCGTGGTCGGGGGCGCTTGCGGGAATGGGCGGCGCGGCGCTCGTCGCCGGTGAATTGCATCGCTTCAACACGCAACTCTCGCCGGGATACGGCTTCATCGCGATCGCCGTCGCGCTCGTCGGCGGGCTCGAGCCGTTGGCGATCTGCGTCGCCGCACTCGCATTCGGCGCGTTGGAGTCGGGTGGACTCGCCTTGCAAGCCGCCGCGGCCGTCCCGAAAGATGCCATTCATGTGATCGAAGGCTTGCTCGTATTTGCGCTTGCAGCGCGGCGCTATCTCGGTGCGCGCGGGGCGGCTGCACAATGACGCTCGCGCTCGTTCTTTCGCTGCTCGCACTCGCGTTGGTTCGGGGAACGCCGATTCTCCTTGCCTCGCTCGGCGGGGTTCTCTCCGAGCGCGCCGGCATCGTCAACATTGCACTCGAAGGAGAGATGACCGCAGGCGCCTTCGCCGCGGCGTTGATTTCGTTCTTCACGCGCGATCCGTGGATCGGCGCGATCGGGGGCGTCGCCGTCGGCGCAGCGGTCGGCTTCGCACTCGGATTCGCGGCGACGCGCTGGCGCGTCGATCAAATCGTCGCCGGAATGGGCATCAATCTCATCTGCACCGGCGGCGCGGCATTCGGCCTGATCTTCGTTTTCAATCAAGCGGGTGTGACGCCGCAAGTCCCGGCGATCAATCAAGCGCTCTGGCCGTTGGTCGTTCTCGGGATACTGCTTGCAGCGGTGCTTCAATGGGCGCTTTCGCGAACGCCCATCGGTCTGCGCCTGCGCGCTTGCGGTGAAAATCCGCACGCCGCGCGCGCGGCCGGAATCGATCCGCTCGCCGTGCGACTCGCCGCCAGCGCGATCGCCGGTGCGCTCGCCGGGCTCGGCGGCGTCTTTCTCGCCCTCGGCGAGCTCAATCTTTATTCCGACGGAATGATCGCCGGGCGCGGTTTCATCGCACTTGCGGCCGTAATTTTCGGAAGGTGGACGCCGCTCGGTGCGGCCGGCGTCGCCTTGATCTTCGGTTTGCTGGAAGCATTGCAGTTCGCGTTACAAGGGAACATCGCTTGGTTACCGAGCGACTTCCTGCAAGCGCTCCCCTACATCGCCGCCCTCATCGCGCTGCTCGGTGCGAGCGGCAGATATCGTCCACCCGCTGCCGAAGGAAAGCCCTATCCATGATTCGCATTCGTTCGATCGTTCCGGCCCTCCTCATCGCCTCGCTCGCATGGGCCGGTGCGATTCCCTGCGTCGCCGCGATTCCGCCGCCGATGCAATCGCTGCGCGATTCGCTTCGTTCGCTCGCGCGTTCGAGCGATGCAAACGTCGGCATCGCCGTCGAGGATCTCGCCACCGGGGCGATCACCGGATACAATCTCAACCGCTCGATGCCGGCGGCATCGACGATCAAAATTCCGGTGATGATCGAGGTCTTTCGCCGCATGGCTCGCGGGCGCTTCACCCTCGGCCACATCATGCATCTCCGCGCAGAGGATCGCGACTACGGATCCGGCGATCTCGCCTATGCACCGGTCGGCACCCCGATAACGGTCGAGCGATTGCTCTCAAAAATGATCGACATCAGCGACAATACCGCCGCGAACATGCTGATTAGGCTCGTCGGGCGCGAACGCATCAATGAGGCAATGCAGATCTACGGATGCCACCACACCTATCTACGCACGGCGATTCGCACGAATGTTTCTGCGGTGGAGACGAATCTTCGCACGACTCCGCTCGATATGCTGACGTTACTGGTGCGCATGGCGCGCGGAAAACTCGTCGACGCGTGGTCCTCGCATGCGATGTTGGAGATACTCGCGCGTCAGGAGATCGACACGTTGTTACCCGAACCGCTTCCGGACGGAACGACGATCGCGCACAAGACCGGGTCGTTACACAACGTGATGGCCGATGTCGGCATCGTCTACGAACCCGAGGCTCCCTTCGCGATCGCGGCGATGACAAGCGGGCTCCCCGACGCGCAACTCGGGCGCGACATCGTGCGGCAAGCATCGTTGCTCAGTTTCAATGCGATGGCGCAGCTCGCTGAATTACGAACCTCACTCGGGCTGCCGAATCGCCTCGCCGAAATCATTACGCCCCAGGCGATTCCCGAATCTCCCGACGTGCGCTACTGGACCGGACAGACGCTCTCAGTCGGCAGCGGCGGCTAGCGGTAGGTCGGCGTTACCCAACCGATATAACGCTGCTCGCGGCCGCGTACGGCGCGTTCGTAGATCTCCATAATCTTGCGCGCGACCGGGCCTAAGGTTCCATCGCCGACACGACGACCATCGATCGAGGCGGCGTGTACGAGGCCGGCTGCGCTGCCGCTGAAGAACACTTCATCGGCAGCATAGAGTTCGCCGCGATCGATCGAGCGCTCGATGACCTTTAATCCGAGAACCTCCGTGGCGATGTGCATCACCGCGCGTCGCGTGCAACCTTCCAAGACGTTTTGCGACGGATCCGGCGTATAGAGCGCTCCATGGCGAACGAGAAAAATATTCTCGGCCGACCCTTCGGCAACGTGTCCATCCTGCGAGAGCATAATTGCCTCATCGTAGCCGTTGAGCACCGCTTCGCTCTTCGCGAGCGCCGAATTCACATAGAGCCCGGTGAGCTTTCCGCGTGGGGGAGCCATCGTGTCGTCGGCGCGCCGCCACGAACTCACGCAAGCCTTCAGACCGACCGATGCATCGAAGTATTTCTCGAAAGGCAACGCAATCATCGCAAAACTCGCTGGTACGCCGTGCAGGCGAACGCCGATATCTTCGGCCGACTTAAAAATACAAGGACGAATATAGACATCCGTCTCAAAGGCATTTCGTCGGCAGAGATCGACGGTGATTTGGATTAACTCATCGACGCTGTGAGGCAGATCCATCAACAATATCTTTGCCGAATTAAACAAGCGCTCGTAATGTTCGCGAAGAAGCAAAAGATAGAGCTCGCGATCTTCGGGAACCCAGAAACCGCGAATGCCTTCAAAACATCCGGTGCCGTACTGAAGCCCGTGCGTTAACAGCCCCACCTTCGCATCGTTATAGTTCGAAAACGTTCCATCGCGATAGACGGTGAGTTTGGAAAGATCGACCGACACGTACATACTCCCGATTGATAGATGTTGGGTTCTTATACGCACGCTTCGCGAACGTCGAACGCGCATCCCGTCTTGGGGAACGCATGGCCCGCAGGGATTCGGATTGCGAACGGAAAGGCAGGAGGCATGTGGTATCGCGCGATCCTTGCAGCGGCACTCGTCGGGCTCGCATGCAGCGCCGCCGCGCCCCCGAGCGCGCATCGACTGCCGAATTCGTGGCACCTGAACCCGGTCGGCACGAGCGTCGGCGTCGGAACGATGCCGCAAGGGGTCACCCTCTCGCCCGGCGGCAAGCGCATTGCGGTGCTCGACGCCGGCGCCGCTCCTTCATCGTTACATATCCTCGATAGCGCCTCGCTTCGCTCGTTGCGCATCGTGAAGCTCCCCGATGGTTTCGGTTCGCCGGTTTGGCTCGACCGCGAGACGATTGCCCTCGCGGGGGGAAAGCGCGACGCAATTCTCCGCGTCGATCTGCGCAGCGGAGCAGTCACCGATATCGGATCGCTCGGGAGGGGCAGTTGGTGTGCGGCGATCGCTTTATCGCCGCATCGCTTGCGGATCGCCGCCGTCGGCGACCGAACGCGCCGCGTCCTCGTCTTCAATCGTCGCGGAAAACGCTTGTGGAGCGCACCTGTCGGTGCGCACCCTTCGGCCCTCGCATTCGCCCCCGATGGAACGCTCGCCGTTCTTTCGCGCGCAGCTTCCACCGTCAGTTTTTTTAATCGCTCCGGAATATTGACGATGCGGCGCAGCACCGACTCCCATCCCGCCGCGATCGCCGTCGCGCCGAACGGGAGGAGTTTTGCCGTTGCAGCAAGCGATGCCGGGCGCATCGATCTCTACGCAGCGCAAGCACCCTATCGTTCGATCGCGCGCATTTCGGTCGCACCGCATTTCGGCTTCGGCAATTCCTTCGGAAGCTCACCCGACGCACTTGTCTTTGCTCCTGACGGCGCGCTCGTCGTCGCACTCGCAGGCGAAAATCAGCTCGCCCTCGTGCGCGGAGACCACGTCGTCGCGCGCATCCCGGTCGGTTGGTATCCCGATGCGCTTGCGCTCGGCGGCAGCGAACTCTACGTCGCCGACGGGAAGGGTAACGGCATGCACCCCAACCCGGCCTTCCGTCCACTCGAACGATCGACGTACGCGCAATACGTCGCGCTTCTCACAACCGGGGATATTCGCCGCATTTCGTTGGCGGATTTTCAGCACACCTCAGCGCGAAACGGCCACGCTGTTCTTGCGCTCGTTCCAAAACCGCGGCATCGCCCCGCGGATGCAATTCTTCGCGTCGGCGGTCCGATTCGACACGTCATTTACATCATCAAAGAAAACCGCACCTACGATCAGGTGCTCGGCGATATTAAACGCGCGAACGGCGATGCGCGGCTGGCCTGGTTTGGAGAACGAGTCACACCGAATCAACACGCCATCGCGCGTCGATTCGGGATCCTCGATAACGCGTATACCGACGCACAGGTGAGCGCGGACGGTCACAACTGGACCGACGCCGCTTTCGCCAACGATTATGTCGAACGATTTTGGCCGCCGAATTACGGCGGACGACGGGCGCTCTACGATTTTCAAAACGGAGCGAGCCCGGTCGTACCGCAGGGCGGCTATCTTTGGGACGACGCGCTGCGCAGCGGGGTATCCTTTCGCGACTACGGCGAGGACACCGGGGTACCGAAATCCACGAACGCAAACTACCTTGCCGGGGATATGCCCGGATTGCTGGGCCATTTCGATCCTCGTTACGAGGGTTGGAATTTACACTACAGCGATCTCCTTCGCGAAGCTGAATGGGCACGTGAGTTTCACGCTTTCGTCGCCGCGCGCACGCTGCCGCAATTGGAGATCGTCTATCTTCCCAACGACCATACCGAGGCCGCGCGCGCCGGCGCCTGGACGCCGAAAGCCTATGTAGCGCAGAACGATCTCGCCGTTGGCCGCTTGATCGCCACACTCTCGCACTCGCCGTATTGGCGTAGTACGGCGGTGTTTATCGTCGAAGACGACGCACAGAACGGCCCCGACCACGTCAGCGATCAACGCTCGACGTTCTATATTGCAAGCCCCTATGCTCGCGGCGGCGTGATCTCGAAACGCTACGACACCGCAAGCGTTCTTCGCTCGATCGAACTTATTCTCGGCATGAAGCCGCTTTCGGTCTACGATGCCTCGGCGCGTCCGCTCGACGCGGCATTCACCCAAAAAGCGAATTTCGCACCCTATACCGCCGTCGCTCCGCAAACTCGCCTCAATGCGCGGAACCCCAGCCGAGGAATCGGCGTCCACCGCAGCGCGGCTATGAATTTTGCGATTCCCGATGCCGTCGATCCGACGGTCGCAAACGCTGTTCTCTGGGATCTCTATGGAGGGAAGCAATGACCGGACCCGTTCTCGCCGGAACCACCTTCGCCGCATCGGCGGTAGAATGCGTGGAGGCCGCGACGATCGTCCTCGCCGTGGCGCTGACGCGAGGATTGCGCGTCGCGTTGCTCGGCACGCTTGGTGCACTCGTCGCGCTGGCAATATTCATTGCCGCGTTCGGCGCCCTGTTGGTGCGCGCGAGCGCTTTGCCCTATATCGAAACGATCGTTGGGCTTTTCTTGCTTTATTTCGGATGGAAGTGGCTCCGAAAGGCAATCTATCGCTACGCCGGGCGAATTCCTATGCGCGATGAAGCCGCAAACTTCCAACGCGACAACGAACGACTGCGCGGATCGCACGACGACCGCGTCGGGATGGCGATGGCGTTCCAAGGAGTTCTTCTCGAAGGGTTTGAGGTGGCGATCATTGTGGTGAGTTTTGCCGCGACGTCACACGGTGCACTCGATTGGTCGATCGGCGGTGCCGCGCTCGCTGCCGTTCTCGTTGCAATCGCCGCGGTTGTCGCCCACGCTCCGTTGACGAACGTTCCCGAAAACGCGCTGAAATTTATCGTCGGCACGATGCTCGTTTCGCTCGGGCTCTTTTGGAGCGCGACCGGGCTGGGCTTCGTCTCTCCGCTTGGCGACGGAAGCATCGCCGTTTTGATCGTAGCGACGCTCCTGATCTCCTACGCGAGTATCGTTCGACTGCGCGCGCCGAGCAATCGCTAAATAAATCTAGCGATGTCTTTCCAGGCCTCTGCAACCGCGCTGCAGTAGGCTTGTTTGTAGTTTGCACGCGCCCATTTGCTGAGGCGCAACGCACCTGAAGGAGAGAACTATGGACGCAACCGCTCCGGGTTCCAACCGCTGGGGAATCGCCATTGCAGGCATCATCGTGATGATTTGCTTGGGAACAGTCTATTCGTGGAGTATCTTCACCAACGCGCTCATCGCCGGATTCAATTGGTCGACGCAGCAAGCGACGACGCCGTTCGAAACCGCAATCTTCTTTCTCGGTCTCGGAGCCTTCGTCGGCGGACGTTGGCAAGACCGCGTCGGGCCGCGCACGGTCACGATCGTCGGAGCGCTGATTTGGGGAATCGGCGTTTTTCTCGCCGGCCTCGGCACACAGCACTTCGGACATACGTGGATGCTCGTCACCTACGGCGTGATCGGCGGCTTCGGCAACGGCATGGCCTATGTCACGCCGGTGGCGATGGTCACAAAATGGTTTCCCGATATGCGCGGATTGGGGAGCGGGCTCGTCGTGATGGGTTTCGGGCTCGGCGCATTTTTCTACAATCAGGTCGTTACGCGCATGGCGGCATACGCCGCGATTGCAAAACCCGCGCTCGCCTACGTGAAGGCACGCGATGCGTCGATCAAAGCCGGAACTCCGTTCGACCCGACAACTTATCAGCTCTCGCACGACCTCATGCACGGACTGATGAGCATTCTCCTGGTCTCGGGAATCGTCTTTATCGTGCTCGGTGGTATCGCAGCGTTCGCACTCAAAAATCCACCTGCGCCGAAAACCGCGGCATCCTCGGGCAGCGGTTTTACCATGGCACAGGCCTTTGCAACCCCGCAGCTCTACGGTCTCTGGCTGTTGCTCTTCCTCAACGTTACTGCAGGGATTTTTGTAATCTCCAATGCCGTGCCGATGATCAGCCAGTTCGCAGCGGTCGGCATTCCGACTGCGGCGCTCTGGTATGGCCTGATCGCCGTCTTTAACGGCCTCGGGAGGTTTTTCTGGGGATCGATCTCCGATCGTCTGGGGAGAAATCTCACCTATACGGTAATGTATCTCATACAAGTGGTGATATTTTTCTCCGTAGGTCACGTTGCCGGCCTCACCGGCGTCCTCATCTGCTTCGCAATCGTGCTGCTCTGCTACGGCGGAGGCTTCGGCGTTATGCCGTCGTTTAACGCCGATTACTTCGGCACGGCGAACATGGGCGAGATCTACGGCTTCATCCTCACGGCATGGGGGCTCGGCGGCGTCGTCGGGCCGGCGATCGCCGGATTCGTTCAAGACAAAACGGGTTCGTATACCGGCGCCCTCTCGACGATCGCCGTCATGCTCGTTATTGCTGCGGTCATTCCGTTCCTCATTAAAAAACCGCAGACACCCTCGAACGCATAACGCAACAACCGTAGGAGAGACGCATGGCGAAAACGACGATCGACATTACCGGGCTCGCGGCCGCTCGCGGTACGCGACCTTCATTAAACGATCGCATTGGCGATTTGCCGAACGTCGCCTCGCAACGTACTCAAAACCTCCGGGCTCGCATCGACGGCGCGAAGGCGGTCACCAGTGTGTGCCCATACTGCGCCGTCGGCTGCAGTACGCTGGCCTACGTCGATGATTCGGGCAAGTTGCTGGACGTCGAAGGCAACCCCGATAGCCCCATCAATGCGGGGCACCTCTGTCCGAAGGGATCGGCGATCTTCGGCATGACGATCAACGATCGGCGCTGGACGACCGTCCACTATCGCGCGCCGTATGCAACGCATTGGGAAGAGAAGCCGCTCGCGTGGGCATTGGAGCGCATCGCCGCGCGCGTAAAAGAGACACGCGATGCAACGTTCGTTCGCGAACGCGATGGAAAGCGCGTCAATCATACGCTGGGTATCGCCTCGCTCGGCGGCGCGACGTTCGGCATCGAGGAGAACTACCTCCTCGGGAAATTGATGCATAGTCTCGGCGTCGTCGCAATAGAGAATCAAGCGCGAATATGACACTCCTCGACGGTGCCCGGTCTGGGCACCTCGTTCGGCCGCGGCGGCGCAACCGTTTGGCTCCCCGACCTCGAGAACGCCGACTGTATTCTCATTCAGGGCTCGAACTTCGCTGAAGCGCACCCGGTCGCGTTCCGTTTCGTGATGAAAGCGAAGGAACGCGGCGCAACCATCATTCACGTCGATCCCCGTTTTACGCGCACGTCGGCGGTTGCCGACCTCTATGCGCCGATCCGCAGCGGCACGGACATCGCGTTTTTAGGCGGTATCATTAACTACGTTCTTTCGAACGAGCGTTATTTTCGCGACTATGTCACCGCATATACCAACGCGGGTTCGATCGTGAGCGAGGCCTTCGTCGATACCGACGAACTCGACGGCATGTTCTCCGGATGGAATGCCGAGACGAATTCGTACGATACCTCAAGCTGGAGTTTTGAACGGAACGAAGACGGATCGCTTCGTCGCGACGTCAGCCTGCAGCACCCTCGGTGCGTACTCAACGTGCTTCGTCGCCATTTCTCCCGATATACTCCGGAGATGGTCGAACGCGTGTGCGGAACGCCGCAACACCTGTTCTTAAAAATCGCCGAGTTGCTGGCGAGCAATAGCGGACGGGAGCGCACTTCGGCATTTGCCTATGCCGTCGGATGGACGCAACATACCACCGGCGTGCAGTTCGTTCGCACCGCAGCGATCTTGCAACTCTTGCTCGGCAATATCGGGCGCCCCGGCGGCGGCATCATGGCCCTGCGCGGGCATGCCGATATTCAAGGCGCGACCGACGTACCCACGCTTTACGATTTGTTGCCCGGCTATCTGCCGATGCCGTCGGCGTTGCACGACGAACAGACCCTCGAACGCTATCTGGCGAGGAACACGAAAAAAACCGGTTGGTGGGCGAATACGCCGAAATACGTCGTATCGTTACTCAAAGCGTTCTACGGTGATGCCGCACGCGCGGAAAACGAATTTTGCTACGCGTATCTGCCGCAGCTCGTCGGCGACCACTCGGTGCTTCCGACTACGTTCGCAATGAAGGATGGGTCGGTCAACGGTTACTTTGTCATCGGACAGAACCCCGGCGCCTCCGCGCAGAACGCCGAACTGGTGAGTTCGGCAATGGAGCGCCTCGATTGGCTGGTCAACATCGACTTCTTCGATAACGAGACGGCCTCGTTCTGGAAACGCGAAGGCGCCGACCCGGCAAAGATCGGCACGGAGGTTTTCTTTCTTCCCGGAGCGACGGTGCTCGAAAAAGAAGGCACGATGACGCAGACCTCACGCGTGCTGCAATGGCACGACCGAGCGATCGAACCGCTCGGTGACGCGAAAAGCGACCTTTGGTATTTTTACGATCTCGGAAAGCGCCTCAAAGCGCTCTACGCCGATTCGCTCGATCCGAAAGATCGGCCGATTCTCGATATGACCTGGAATTACGATAGCGAAGACGAGCGCGAGCGTGCCTCCGGCGAACCCTCGGCGCTACGCGTACTCCACGAAATCAATGGGTTCACCGTCGCCGACGGGCGGCAGGTTGCGGGCTTCGCCGATCTTGCCGATGACGGCAGCACCGCGAGCGGATGCTGGATTTACTCCGGCGTCTGCCCCGACGCGACGACGAACCGCGCCCGCGGGCGCGTCGCCGACGGAACGAGTTCCCCCGGATGGGGCTGGGCGTGGCCTGCAAATCGGCGCACGCTCTATAACCGCGCCTCGGCGGATCCCGCCGGCAATCCGTGGAGCGAGCGCAAGAAATATATTTGGTGGGACGCGCAACGGCGCGAGTGGACCGGCGATGATGTTCCGGATTTTCCGAAAGGGAAAGACCCCGCAACGCCGGCGCGCGCCGATGCAACCGGTATCGACGCGCACTCAGGTGCCGACCCCTTCATTATGAACCTCGACGGACGCGGGCAACTTTTCGTGGCCGGCGCACTGGTCGACGCTCCGCTTCCGGTGCATTATGAGCCGTTACAATCGGTCATCGAGAATCCGTTGTACGGGCAACAAAGTAATCCACTGCTGCGCGAATGGAAACGTGACGACAATCGCTACAATCGCGCCGTCGATCCCGATTTCCCCTACGTGCTGACGACCTATCGAATAACGGAGATGTCGGGCATCATGACGCGATATATTCCTTGGCTCGCCGAACTGCAACCGGAGGCGTTCTGCGAGATCGATCCCGAACTTGCAGTCGAGAAGGGCATCGCCAACGGCAGCTACGTTACGATCTCAACGGCGCTCGGCGAGATGGAAGCGCGCGCGTTGGTGAGCGGCCGGATGCAACCGTTGCGGCTCGGGAAGGGACGACGCATCCATCAGATCGGCATTCCCTATAATTACGGCCGCATGGTCGGCTTTGCGCGTGGAGATTCACCCGGAGAGCTGATCGCGCTTTCGATGGATCCGAATGTCTCCATCCACGAAGCGAAATCGTTAACGTGCTCGATACGCCCGGGGCGACGCGCGGCGCGTGCCGCCGGAAGCATCGAAGCCGAGGTTCCCGCTTCGCAACGGCGCGACTACGGCGCCGGATCGACGCATGGAATCGACGCCGGAGAACGACGCTGATGGCGACGGGCTTCTTCACCGACTCCACGCTTTGCATCGGCTGCAAGGCCTGCGAAGTCGCGTGTAAGCAATGGAACGAGTTGCCTTCGGATGGTTTTGAATTTACCGGCAACTCCTACGATAACACCAGCCAACTCTCGGGTACGACTTGGCGACACGTTGATTTCGTCGAACGCGAATCGATCGATGCAGATGGGCTCGCTGCGAGTTGGTCGATGCTGAGCGATGTCTGCAAGCACTGCACGCACGCAGGCTGCTTGGAAGCCTGCCCGACCGGCGCGATCGTTCGCAACGAATTCGGCAGCGTTTTCGTCCAGCCCGATATCTGTAACGGCTGCGGGTACTGCGTCGTTTCTTGCCCATTCGGTGTGATCGATCTTATCGAAGCAGTCGGGCGCGGCGACGATGCGGCGAAATATAGTGTCGCCACTCTGCACGAAGATCGTCTCAACGAACGCAAGACCGCCGTGCAAGCGACCGGAGGCGTCGCCGGAAAGTGTACGCTCTGTTACGACCGTCAGCGAATCGGCATGGTACCGGCCTGTGCGAAAGCCTGCCCGACCGAGTCGATCCAATTCGGCGAGATCGAGCAACTGCGCGAGCGAGCGAAACAGCGCGTCGAAACGTTGCGCGAACGCGGCGTCGATGCGCGGTTGTACGGCGCCGATGATATCGGCGGCGGCATCGGTCCTCTCAACGCATTTTTCCTTCTCACCGATAGCCCCGAGGCCTACAACCTGCCTGCCGAACCGGTGCTTCCCTCGACACGACAGGTGATGGGTTACGCCGCAGCAGCCGCCGCAGCGTTGACGCTGGCGACGATCGGCTGGGCAATATTCCGCGGTGAGGGCGGTGAAGCATGAAGAGCTACTACGACCGTCCGCTGCTGAAGGGGCCGCACTGGGGATCGAACGTCGTTACGTACCTTTTCCTCGGCGGCATCATGGGTGGGCTCGGCCTCATTTCGTTACTCTCCGACGACCGGCCCGAACCGGAGATGAAAAAGCTGCGCAAAGCAACGCGCTATACCGCATTTGCATTAGCGGTCATCAATCCGCCGATTCTGATTTCGCATCTCGGACGTCCGGAACGTTTCTTCAACATGCTGCGCATCGTCAAATTCAAATCGCCGATGTCACTCGGCGTTTGGGGGCTCGTGCTCTATTCCGGTGCAGCGGGCGCAAATGCAGTACGCGAACTCGCCGACGACGGAATCGTACCGAAAGGGCTGCGCTACATTGCGCCGAGCGCTACCGTTCCCATTCAAGCCCTCTTGGGTGCCTTCATGGCCGGTTATACCGGCGTTCTCATCAGCGCGACGGCAATTCCGCTTTGGGCTACGGGAAAGCGACTTATTCCGGCATTCTCCGTCTGTTCCGGCGCGGCGAGCGCGAGCGCTCTCGCCACTTTGCTTTCGACGCTGCAGGGAAATCACGACGTCATTCCACGGCTCGAGCGCCTTGAAATGGCGGCATCGGCCCTTGAAGTTGCGCTCATCGCGGACTTCCGCCGGCGCGGTGGTGCCGCGGCTGCCCCATTGTTTGAAGGAAGAGTGGGAAAACGTCTTCGCGACTTCACGATTCTCGGAGGCATTGTCGTTCCGTTTGCATTGAACGCGATCGGCGGTGCAATTCGACTGCCAAAAGCCGTCGATGCGCTGCGCAGTATTACCGCTTCGACGTTGACGCTCATCGGCGGATATGTATTGCGTGAGAGCCTGATCGAAGCGGGCAAACTCTCTGCAAACGACCCGCACGTTGCGTTCCGACAGCCTTCGTGAACGAATTCTCGACGCGCCCCGGCCGCAGCGCCGACGTAACGACCGCCGCGATCGATGGCGTTCTCCGCACGCAACGCGACGATCGTGTTGCCGTCGAGGAGCCGCTGGAGATCCGATTGCTCGCAGGCGGAGAGCGCCGCTCGCTCGCACTCACGATGAGAACGCCGGGGCACGATTTCGAACTCGCGGCAGGCTTTCTCTTCAATGAAGGGATCGTGAAATCGCGCGAGGAGATCGTCGGCATCTCGTACTGCCTCGACGACGATATCGAGCAAGATCAATACTACAACATCGTGAACGTCGAGTTACGTGCGCGCTCGTTGCCGGATTTAAGCGCGCATACACGCCTTTTCACCGGCTATGGCGCCTGCGGCATTTGCGGGCGCGAAAGCATCGATGCACTCGAAGCACGGGGGCTCGACCGGATCGACGATACGACGACGATCGCTACGGAGACGCTCTATGCGTTGCCCGATCGGATGCGCGCGGCGCAACCCATCTTTGAACGCACCGGTGGCCTCCATGCAACAGCGCTTTTCGATGCCTCGGGGGAGCTTCTCGTCCTTCGCGAAGATATCGGCCGCCATAACGCTCTCGATAAAGTCATCGGCGAGGCGTTCCTGGCCGGTAAACTACCGCTGAAAGGGTGCATCGCCTTGGTGAGCGGGCGCGCGAGTTTCGAACTGGTGCAGAAAGCGATCGCCGCCCGGATTCCGATGCTCGCCTCGATCTCCGCGCCGAGCAGTCTCGCCGTCGATCTCGGCAGGCGGTTTGGAATAACGCTGATCGGCTTTCTTCGCGGTAGCCGCGCCAATATCTACAGCGCCGAGGAGCGGGTGCGCTAAAGGACTCCCTTCCCGTATGACACCGGGAGGCGCTCGGCGAAGGGCTCGGGGTGGAGCGCGAATTATCCGATGCGAATCCTTCGGCGGCAGAGTACGCGCGTTTTCGCTCGTTCTTCGTCCATAACGTCGATTCGATCGCATTTTTGGGGCTCGAGGGAGAGGTTCTTCAAGCGAATTCGATGTTTGAAGAGATGCTCGAGCTTGCGCCCAATGAAGCCGTCTCCAAATCATTCTTCGAGTACTTAGAACCCATCGCTGAATTCGAAGCGCGGGAAGCGTTTAGCCAAACCCTCATCGGTGAAGCACAGGAGTTCGATAGCGTTCTTGGAGCATCGGGAGAGATGCCGTCGATGCCGGTTCGTCTTCGTCTTACGCCGCTTCGCCTTGAAGATGAAATCATCGGCGTATCGGCGATCGTAAAAAATATTGCAGCCGAGCGTATCGCGCACCAACATCTGCATAACCTCGCATTTTACGACCCTCTGACGCGATTGCCGAACCGAGCGCTTTTCGAAGATCGTTTAGCACAGACGATCGCCGGCGCCAAGCGTTACAACCGGCCTTTTGCGTTATTGTTTCTTGATTTGGACGGGTTTAAGAGCGTTAACGACGTTCACGGGCACGCTGCCGGCGACGCCCTGCTCCGGAGCTTCGGCGAACGCCTCGGCGTTATATTACGCGAAAGCGATACTTTTGCTCGCCTCGGCGGCGATGAGTTTGCAGTGCTGCAACAGCTCACACGTATTCCCGAAGATGCCACGACGCTCGCACAAAAGCTCATCGAAGCTCTCCAGGAACCTTTCCCAATCGGTGGGGCCGATCTCAAAGTGGGCCTCAGTATCGGTATCGCGGTCTATCCTTGGCACGGCATAAGTGAAGCCTCTCTCCTGGAGGCCGCAGACAAAGCACTCTACGATGCGAAATCTTCGGGGAAAAATACGTTTCGCTTTTCCGGCCCCTTTTAGCCCGAACGCGGCAAACTCTCTCCGAGCATGCGGTCGAGACTCCGCACCAATTCGTCCGCAGTCGGCGGACCATCGATCGCAATCGATGGGATGCCCCGTTCGCGCAACATCGAATACAACAGCGTTGCGGACTCGTCGTCCTCGCGCAGCGGTGAGGCGATAACGACCGCCCCGATCGGCTCGCGTTCTAGAAGCGCCTCGATTTCGTCGATTTGTTCCGAAATACGAACCTTATAGCCGGCTTCGCGCAGTTCATCGGCGAGAACCACATTTCGTTCACCCGTTCCAACGAGTGCGACGACGTGCGGGCGCAAGCTTGGCGCGGGAGCGAACGGCAACTTCACGGTGACGGTCGTGCCCTGCCCCTCCTCACTGCTCAAGGTAATCGTCCCGCTATGGAGGCGTACGAGTTGCTGCGTAAGGAAGAGCCCGAACCCCGTCCCGGGAATTTTGAGTTTGCGGGCGTTCGAAGCTCGTGTAAATCGCTCGAAGAGCGATGCTATCTCGGAACGCGGAATTCCGATACCGCTATCGCGCACCGTTACGACGATGCCGTCCGTCTCGCGGCGAACGTGGATGCAGATCGCTTGGCCGCCGGACGAATACTTTATCGCGTTATCGATGAGGTTGGAGAATATTTGCACGAGTCGGTCGCCGTCACCGATAATATTCGACGCTCCATCGGCGGTTATTTCGATCTCCCGCCGATAGGAATAGCGCACGGCAAGATCGCGTAATAACGATTCGACATCGACTTCGGCGAGCGAAAGCACGAGCTCGTTGCGCTCTAACCGCGAGATCGCCAAGGTGTCGTTGGCGAGATTGGCGAGATCGAGAGCAGACTGCTTCATCGCCTGTGTGAAAGTACGTTGTTCGTCGGTAAGTGGCCCCACTTCGCCGAGTAAATCGGCGAACCCGACGATCGTGGTAAGCGGTCCGCGAAAATCATGCGCCAGCATTGCAATGAGGTCGCTTTTCGTGCGGCTTAATTCGTAGATCGCGTTACGTCGACGTTCGACTTCGCTATAGAGTGCGGTGTTGCGAACCGCAACCGATACGAATTGTGCAAACAAGTCGATGAGGAATACTTCGCGCCGTTCGAACGGTCGCATATCTCGCCTGAGCTGCAAAACCAGATCGGAACGGTCGCTACGCCCGACGCCCACGACCACCTCGAAGCGATCGTCGGATATGATGAGCCCTTGTTCTTCGTTGAGGCGGCTTGCCGGCTCGTAAGCAAAGGGTTCTGTTTCCACGTCAAGCGGTCGGCTGCTGTCACGCACCTCGACCACGTTGCCGTCGTTCTGCTTGGCAAGAATTCGCCCCGTCGCTCCGAGTACGGCGCGCGCGCCGGCCTCGACATATTCAACCAGTCTTCGTCCGTCAAGGGCAGCGACGATCTCGCGCGAAGCGCGTGCGAGAGCTGCTAGGCGATCGTTCTGTTCTTCGAGCCGCGCTGTTTCTTCGACCTCTTCGGTAATATCGCGCTCGACGAAGACCCAATGCGTGATGCCTCCGCGGACATCCCGAATCGGCGTACAGGAACGGAGCGACCAAAATCCGCTGCCGTCGCGACGGTAGGCAACGACTTGTTCGCGCGCGGATGACCCGGCCGCAATGGCTGCTCGCAGGCGACGCATGCCGTCGTCGTCCGGCATCAAAAAACGAAAATCATCGAATTCGCGCCCGATCGC
Source organism: Vulcanimicrobiota bacterium (assembly GCA_027422105.1). GTDB lineage: Bacteria > Vulcanimicrobiota > Vulcanimicrobiia > Vulcanimicrobiales > Vulcanimicrobiaceae > JABEUX01. The sequence goes on from DAIBFU010000010.1 coordinate 26,885, forward strand.
ATCGGGAGAGCGCCAGCCCGTCGCGCGTTCGAAGGCGTCGTTCATGTAGATGAGTTGGAGTTTTTTGCTTTCTTGGTCGACCTGGAAAATTCGCAACATCTCGGCGGTCTCGTTCAGCGCTCGGGAGAGCAGGTCGAGACGACGACGATAACCTACCTGTTCGCTGATATCGGCAGCGACCGCGAGCACTCGCTCTTTGCCGTCGAGACCGGTCATATCGGCGCGCAGCTCGACCGGAAACGACGAACCGTCACTCCGACGGGCATGTGTCTCGGCGATCCATGCATGGCCGGCGCGCATCGTTTCGATTGCCGCCGTCATACGCGACGGGGAGAGACTGTCGTAGAGATCGGAGATGCTTTTCCCGATCAACGCGCTCTGTTGGTATCGCAGGTGCGTTGCAGCGCCGGCAGATGCAAATTGCACCTTTAATGTTGTCGCATCGAACGTCAGCATGTCGAGATGAGCGGATTCAAAAAGGTTATAGAATTCGCGCCGCGCATCGAGTACGGCCATGACCGCATGGGAGAGCTCCATCAGCGCATCGCGTTGCCGTTCGGTCAAGGTCCGGGGCTTTCGATCGATCACGCAAATCGTGCCCAAGCGCGCCCCATTGGGAGCGACCAGCGGGAACCCGGCATAAAAGCGAATCCCCGGATCGCCGGTC
>DAIBFU010000011.1:0-26466 GCA_027422105.1 Vulcanimicrobiota bacterium
GGGCCTCCGGCTTACCCGGATTGACCCTTTCTTTACCAGGGATTCACCGAGCAGCGAGCAAGTCTTCGGGTGGTTCGGCCGATATCCGAACTGTAGGGAATCTTCAAGGAGGAAGCCACCTTACTTCATGGATGTGCTGGGGAGTGCGAGCCAGGTTCTCCTGAACCTTTCTCTCACACAAAAAAAGGAACAGACCGACATTCGCGCGTTGGCAAGCGGCCTCCGCGTGAGTTCTGCTGTTGATGACCCCAGCGGTTACGGAATAGCGCAGCGCCTCCAAACGCAAGTCAACGGTTTCCAACAAGCCGCTCAAAACGTGCAGACGGCAAACAATGCGCTCGCCGTCGCGAACGGAGCCCTCACCACGATCACGCTCATTCTCCAGCGCATCCGCAGCCTGGTCGTTGAGTCACGCTCCGATCTCAATTCATCGACTGATCTCGCCAACATCCAGGCAGAAATTTCACAATTGCTGCTTGAGGTCAATCGCATATCGAGTAACACGAGCTTCAATGGGCTCAACTTGTTGGACGGCCAGTTCCAAACAACGCCGTTGTATTCGCCCGCATCGGGCAATGGGCTCGGATATGGTGCCTATCAAGTTACTTCACCGTTCCTTTCGCCAAACGGCTCCATCCCCACATCGACCGTCACAAACGCCGACGGGCTAGGAAACCCGGGCCCGTTAGTTACCCTCTACGGCCCAGGCGGCGTCTCGGGCCCCGGAAATTTCACTGCGAATTTTATTGTTTTCCAAGTTACCGGCTATTCGGCCAATGCCATTGATCCCGACACCGGAATAAATGTTGGGCCGGGCGTGTTTGTACAAGTACAATCCTACAGCTCGAACCCGTCGTTCGGAGCTGCACCGCTTATGCAAGATACAACGGCAGTGCCCGTTAATTCCGGCATCTTATCGGGAATTACCGAAGCGACGCCGGCCTCGTTTTCCGGACCAGTTTCGAGTGAACTTCTCCAATTCAACCTCGCAAACCTTACACAGCAAGACGTTGGCGCAACGATTGCGTTCCAGGTCGTTCCACAATCCACGTCGCAGACGACAAGCAATAGCCCTCTTTACGTCCAGGATGGCCCACAAGAGGGGCAAACGACTGCAATTTCACTCCCTGGGGTTAGCACATCCGACCTCAACATCTCGAATATTTCCGTCCTCGCGCCGCAGACCGTGAGCATTTTCAATCAGGTCACGGGCCAAAGTTCGAGTAACAACATTTCCGCAGCCGACGCAGAGACTCGCGTCGATGCTGCGCTCACCGCAATCACGCAGGCCCAAGCGCAGATCGGTGCGCAGATGGTCTCGCTGAATTACGATGCCACCAATGCGAACACCGCAGCGATGAACCTCACCGCAAGTGTCAGCTCGATCCAAGACGCGAATATCGGCGCGACCGTGACGGATCTCACCCAGCAGCAGATCCTCACGCAAATTGGATCGAGCGTTCTCGCGCAGATGCAGGTCAGCGCAACCCAAATCACCGCCCTGATGCTCAACGGAATCGGCATTGGATACGGTGGTGGGGGAGCTGCCTCTATCGCATAAAAACGAACGGAGAATTCCGGCGTCGTCGAGAACACCGCCCTTCGAAAGGGGAGGCCGCGATGTCGTTCACGCAAGGATTCATTTCGGAACTGGTCGGCAAACGCGTCACGATAGACGAATTGCCGATCGGCAAGGTCGGCGACTTCCTCGTCAACCATCCCGAGGCGACCTTTCCGCAGATCGACGGCTTCGTCGTCAAAACCGCGCAGGGTGCGCGTTTCGCCCCCATGGATTCGGTGCTCGGCATCGAACGCGGGGGTGCCGTCTCGCTCTCCAGCGCACCGAAAGAGCCGGCTCCGCCCGAGGGCGAAGCGCTCTACTTGGTCGCAGATCTCCTCGACAAACAGATCGTCGATATCGACGGGCGGAAAGTCGTCCGCATCAACGATCTTGAGGTTGCGCGGACCGGCGGGCAACTGCGCGTCGTCGCCGCCGATATCGGTTTTGCCGGGCTCCTGCGCCGGCTCGGCTTACGTAAACTCGGCGAGCGTCTCTCCCCCGCACTCCACGATCGCATTCCCCGCGCAATGATTGCGTGGGACTCCGTCGCGCCGATCCGCGAAGTCAACCCCAGCCAAGTCCACCTTTCGGTAACGGCGAATAAGCTCGCGCGCCTGCACCCCTCCGACCTCGCCGAGATCATCGGCAATCTTTCGAGCAACGAAGCGGCGACCGTCGTCAAGCAACTCGACGATGAAGTAGCAGCCGATGCCTTCGAGCATCTCGACGCACAGACGCAGCGCGAAATTATCGAAAACGTCGGCACCGCGCGCGCCGCAGATATCATCGAAGAGATGGACTCGGACGATGCCGCCGATCTTCTTGCGGAGCTTCCCGAGGAGCGGCAGAGCGAGTTGCTCGCCGAGATGAACGCCGATACCGCGGGCGAGTTGCGCGAACTCGTCAAGTACGACGACGATACCGCCGGCGGATTGATGACGACCGATTACGTCTGGATCTATCCGCACCGCACGACCGATGCAACGATTCGGAAGATTCGCGAACTCGCCCCGGAGAGCGAACTGATCTACTATTTATACGTCATCGATCAGGAAGATCGCTTGCTCGGAATCGTGACGCTGCGCGATCTTCTTCTCGCGCTACCGACCGCATTCATCGATAAAATCATGCGCACCGATGTTGTTAGCGTACGCCCTGAGACCCCCGCCGAAGAGGTCGCCGCCGCAATCGCGCGCTACGATCTCCTCGCGATTCCGGTGGTCGACGCACGCGACCGGATGCTCGGCATCGTGACGGTCGACGATGCCATCGATGCGATCATGCCCGAAGACTTGGCGAGGAAACTTCCGCGCATTACGCTTCGCCATCGGAGCGCGCAGCACCGGACGAAGAGCCCCGCGGCGCCGTAGCCGGCGGGGCGACAAATTGCCAGCGGTTGCGCCCCTCGCGTTTGGCGCGGTAGAGCGCGGCATCGGCAAGCTCCATCAGCCGTTCGATCTCGGTTGCGTGCTCCGGGTAGAGGGCGATGCCGATACTCGTCGCTACGTGATGTTCTCGGCCGTCGACGACGATCGGCTGTTCCAGCGCGACGAGCACCTTGCGTGCCAGATCGGCGGCATCGGTAGCGGCATCGACGACGGGTTGAAGAATAACGAATTCATCGCCGCCGAATCGCGCGATGGTATCGCTCTCGCGCAATAACGTCCGCAAACGTCGAGCAACATGAACCAGCACTTCATCGCCGACGCGATGTCCGAAATTATCGTTGATTGCCTTAAAGTGATCGAGATCGAGATACATTACGGCGAAACCGCGAGCGTAACGCTTCGCCGCCCCGAATGCCTGCTCGATGCGGTCGGCGAAAAGTACGCGATTGGGAAGCCCGGTCAACGAATCGTTAAACGCAAGCTGTTCGATCCGTTCCGCCGTCCGTTGGCGCTCCAACGCTGCCGAAGCCAGCAACCCCATCAGCGAGATCGACTCGCGGGCGAGTTCGTCGAGCCCCTCCATTCTCGCGCGCAATCCGACAAACGCCAGCGCGCCGAATGCCGTACCGTCAACCTGTAACTGCGTGCCGGCATAGCTACGCCAATGCACCGTCGCGCGTGCGGGATCGTTCCGCCACTCGGGTTCGTCGAGGTCGGGAATGAAGAGAAATGGGCGCTCGTTGGTGAGAAAGCGCGCGAAACTCGACGCCAGCGGAATGCGTGCTCCGGCGGCGAGCGGCGTCTTTCGCCCAACTGCCGTATGGATGACGATGGTATCGCCTTCGTTTCGGACGATATACCCCTCGTCGAAGCCGAAGAAATCGATGCCGAGCTTCAACACCGCCTCGAGCTGTTGCGGAATCGTGAGTTCGCGTGAAGCCGCAACGAGATAGAGGCGGCGAAGCCGATCGACCTGCGAACTCACCGCGCGCTCTGCGGCACGTTGCGCGGAGACATTTTTGAAGATCGCGTAGGTCCCGGTGATCTCGTCCCCGCTGTGGATCGGAACGAGCTTCAACTGCACCTCGATCTGGTAGCCGATCCGATCCAAAAGTACCGATTCGTGCTCGGCGGCCTCGCCACGCATTGCAGCATGGCGCGCTTCTTCGGCGCGCTCGCGCCGCCCGGGAACGATCAGATCGATCCACGGGGTTCCGACGATGCGCTCGCCTAAGATTCCCGTCTCGCTCTCGAAAGCGACATTCACGCGCGAAATGACTCCCGTTGCTTTGAGTTCGACGATCCCGTCCGGATGATATTCGAAGAGCGAGCGCAACCGCTGTTGGTTGACGCGCATCGCCTCTTCGGCATCGCGCAGCGCAGCGATATCGCGCGCTTGAACGAAGATCGCTCGCACCGTTCCGGCGATATGCGAGGGGATGACCGAGACTTCTACCGGAACGAGCGTACCGTCCTTATGGCGAAGCGTCGTCTCAAAATGATCTGCGACTCCGCTGCGTGCCATCTCGAAGGCCATCTCGCCGCGCACCCGGTCGCTGCGCGGGATGTGGTCGCGAAAGGTCGTTCCCCGCACTTCGTCGGCGTGAAAACCGGTGAGTTCGGTTGCAGCCGGATTCACGTCGGCAAGCACCCCGTCGGGCCCATAGAGCACGATGACCTCGGGGTTCTTGTCGAACAGCGCGGCAAAGGTCTCGGCGGCGATTTTCCGACGGGTTTCCATGAACACCCGCCTACTTCGCCGAAGAAGCCCGCGTGACTTCCGCTCGGCTCCTCGATTTGGGCGCGCGGCTCGCGCAAGCCCTTGCAAGCGATGAGGGGCGCGACGCCGTCCTGTTCGCCCTCGACCGGGGAGAGGGGTTGTTGCTGCTCGATGCCCAGCAGCGTCCGATCGCGCGCACCGCACCTGCGCCGCAGTCACCGCCAAGCGAGCTCCCAACCGATGGCGAGCCGACGCGACTCTCCGATGGTTCGCTCCTCCTTCCGCTCTCCGTCGGGGGATGGCGGCTGGGCTGGCTCGTCGCCTTCGGTGCGAAGGCGCGCCGCGCCGACGACGAGGCTCTCCGACTGGCAGCAACGCTGCTTGCGCTCGATCTTGCGCGCGATCGGCGCGCTCCGATGCAACGCGATCTCTGGGACGAGGCACTCGCCGGGCGTCTGAGCGACGGTGCGTCGGTGCGAGCCCTCGCCGCCGAACAGCATCTCGAGCTCGCGCCGAGCTATCTCGTGGTCGCACTCGCATTCGACGACGCGAGTACGGGAGCGGAGCTCGCGGAACTCGGCGCACTCGCAAGCGCCGCGCTCGGAGAGCGCGAGATCGTCCAGCGCGAACGCGCCGGAACGCTGCTGCTGATCTGTCCGGCCGCCGACGAGCCCTCCGTCGGGAAGCTTCGCGTTGCCGCGACGCTCCTCCCCAAGAGCATCGCGCGCCGCAATGCCGCCTATCGCGTCGTCGGCGGAATCGGCGGAGCGCATCCGACGCATGCGCTCGACCGCGCGAGTCGCGAAGCACTCGCGGCGCTGGAGATCGCGCGGCGGCTCGGGCGGCGCGACGGAGTGTTGCAGTACGAACGGCTCGGCGCGCTCCCACTTTTGCTCGAGGCCGCCACGACGCCGGAGTGGCGCGGCTTCGCGCGAACGTTTCTCGAATCGATACGCGATTACGACGCAAAACATCAAACGGAGCTAGAGCGAACGATGTCGATCTATTTTGAATCGGGAGAGAATGTCAAAACCGCCGCCGAGCAACTGCACGTGCACCGTCATACGGTTTTCTATCGTCTACGACAGATCGCCGAGCTCACCGGTCTCTCGCTCGAGAGTTCTTCCGATCAACTCAACCTGCGCCTCGCGGTGACGATCGATGCCCTCGATTCCTAAAGCAACGGTGCGCGCGCGCAGACGCATCATCGCCGAGGAAATCGCCGAACGCGGCGTACGCTTCGTACGCTTGCAGTTCGTCGATCTTTTCGGCGTCAGCAAGATGGTCAGCGTTCCGGCGAGCCGCCTTGCCGAGGTGCTCGACGGGAAAATATCGTTCGACGGCGGCTCGATCGACGGGTTTGTCCGCGACGAAGAGCTCGACATGCTGTTGCTGCCGGATCTCGATACCTTTGCGATCTTCCCCTGGAACGACGGGCAACCCGAGGCGCGCCTGATCTGCACCATCGCCATGCCCGACGGAAGCGCATTCGAAGGATGCCCGCGAACGACGCTGCAACGCAACGTCGAGCGCCTCGACGAACTCGTTCCCGGAGCGCGCATTGCCGCCGAGGTGGAGTTCTATCTTTTCTCGGGGCGCAACGATGGCGGGCTCCACACCGAGACCAGCGACGTCGGATCCTATTTCGATTTCTCGCCGAACGACCGCGGCGAGCACGCGCGCGACGCGATCGTCGGCGCGCTCGAATCGATGGGCGTTTCGGTAACCGCAGCGCACCACGAACACTCACCCGGGCAACACGAGATCGATCTCGCGCCGATTCCACCGCTCGTCGCTGCCGACTCGATCCTCACGCTGCGGACGCTCGCGAAGCATCTCGCCCCCGAACACGGCCTCGAGGCAACCTTCATGCCGAAGCCGCGCGAATCGAGCGCCGGAAGCGGGCTGCACATCGCGTTGCATCTCGGTGAGAGCCCCGACCGAGAAACGCTGCTCTACGCCGTCGGTGGTTTGCTCGCGCACGGGCAGGCGCTCACCGCGCTCTGTAATCCGACGGTCAACTCCTACAAACGGCTCGTCGCGGCATGGGATGCCCCGATTCATTGCGTCTGGTCGCGCCGAAGTACCGACGCAATGATTCGCGTCCCCGATGATGCCGCCGGCACGATCGAGTTACGCAGCCCCGACCCTGCCTGCAATCCCTATCTTGCACTCGCAGTCATCGTCGCGGCGGTATGCGACGGTATCGAAAAACGCACGCTTCCGGGAGACCCCGTGACGCATTCGAGTTATTCGACCGGCGAACGGGAACGACGGGAGCGCGGCATCATCGCGCTACCGAAGTCCCTACGCCAAGCGATCGATGCGCTCGATGCCGACGAATGCGTGCGCGGCGCGATCGGCGACCACTGCTACCACGCGCTCCGCGATGCAAAGATCGCCGAATATGAACGCTACCGCCGCGCGGTGCACGAATGGGAGCGCGAAGCCTACCTGCGCCGCTACTAACGGAACGCCGAGTAGGCGCCCCTTCGACTCGCTTCGCTCGCTCAGGACAGGCTCCGCGGCGTATCGAGATGCGCGCACCGCCCTCGATACGCGCTTCGCGCTACTCGGGCTGAAAAGTCGGTGCGTTTTCGCGCAGGGCGTCGACGAGTTCTTCGCCGAGAAAATGCGGTGGGATAGCGATGATCGGGATACTCCGCATACTGCGCGGAATCAGCGTTCGCAAACGTTCGCCTTCACCGAGCCGCTCATCGACAAAGATCGCGAATGGCGCCGCCGCCGGGTCGAGCGTGGCGAGTTCGTCGGCGGTGGCGAGTTCACGCACGCGGATTCCGCGCGTCCGCAGTTCGTAAGCAGCGCCCTCGCGTACCGTGCGATCCCCTGCGAGAACGACGACGCCCCTCGCGCTTAAGCCGGCCCCATTTCGCGGCAACACGATGCTGAAGGTACTGCCGACATCGGGCGTACTGCGAACCGAAATGTGCCCGCCGTGGCGTTCGACGAACGTGCGCACGAGAAACAGTCCGAGCCCCGTCCCGGCGATCTTTGCGCGCTTCGCGTTACTTCCGCGCGCAAAACGTTCGAATACCTTTGCCAGTTCACTGCCCGGAATGCCGATACCTCGATCGCTGACATCCAGCGTCAACGAACTCGCATTTCCATGGAGCGTCACCACGATCGGCGAGTCTTCCGGCGAATACTTCACGGCGTTGCCGATGATATTGTCGATCGATTGGCGCAGGCGACGCTTATCGCCGAGAATCGTCGTATCGTCGGCATCGCAGACAAAGCGAATCGGCCGTTGCGAAACCCGACTCTCCGCTTCTTCCATAACGAGGGCCGCAAAATCGAACTGTTCTATGTCGAGTTCCAGCTCCCCCAATTCGATTCGCGAAAGCGCCACAACATCGTCGCTCAGCGTCGCCAAGCGTTGCCCATTGCGAACGATCGTTTCGGCGGCCTTTTTCGATTCGTCGTGCCCCATGCTTCCGTCGGCGAGCATTTCACCGAAGCCCACGATTGCCGTTAACGGTCCGCGAATATCGTGCGCAAGCGTTGCAATCAATTCATTTTTCTGGGCATTGAGGCGAATGACGTTCGCTCGCTGACGCTCGAGTTCGGCGAGGCCATTTTCCAAACGCCGCTGCATGCGGTCCCGTTCGACGGCGTATCGCAGCGCGCGCTTTAAGGTTACGTCATCGACGTGCCCTTTGAGCAGATAATCTTGGGCGCCGGCGGCGACGGCAGTGAGAGCGAGTTCTTCATCGGAACGGGCGCTGAGAATGACGATCGGCAACGTCGGCGCGAGTTCGCGTGCGCGCTGATAGAGTTCGAGCCCTTCTCCGTCGGGAAGCGTCATATCGAGCAAAACGATATCCCACGTGTTCTCTTGCAGAGCCGCGGCGAAGTCGGAGAAGCGTCGAGCCACACATACCTCGTGCGGAGCTCGTTCGTCGCGAAGATAGCGCTGTACCACCGCTGCGTCGGTCTGACTATCTTCGACGAGTAAAATTCTCACCGTGTTATTGCCTCCAACGAATCTGCGCACCGGCGCAAGACGTTCCATGCTGCATCAACGTCATCAAGGGTGCTCCGTTGATTTCCCACCGCAAGGCGAAGCACGTAGTTCCCATTGAGGACGGTGTGCGAGAGAAAAACTTCGCCGGTATCGTTTACCGCTGCAAGCAATGCCGCATTGTGGGCGTTCAGTTGTTCGTTCTCCATGCCTTCGGGAGCGTGCCGAAAGCAGACAACCGAGAGCGGGTGCGGAGCCATGACCTCCCAACCCGGCTCCGCCTCAACCCATGCAGCAAAAGCGGCGGCCATCGCAATGTGCCCACGCAACGTTTCACGCATGCGCTTCGCACCGAGAGCGCGAAAAACGAACCAGAGTTTCAGCGCCCGGAACCTTCTTCCCAATTGAATGCCGTAATCCATATAATTCGTCACTCCGTCGTCGCCCGTTTGCAGATAATCGGGGACGAGCGAGAACGTACGCCGCAGATGTTCGATATCGCGCACGAACAGCACCGAGCAATCCATCGGAACGAAAAGCCACTTATGCGGATTGAGCACCAGCGAATCTACCTGGTCGCAACCCTCCATCAACCATTCGCATTCGGGCAGCATTCCGGCGGCTCCGGCATAGGCGGCATCGACGTGCAGCCAAATCTTATGCGTCTGCGCGATCGCCGCGATGCCCGGAACCGGATCGACCGACGTGGTCGATGTCGTGCCGACCGTCGCTACGATCGCCATCGGCTTCATGCCGCTGCGAAGATCGTGTCGAATCGCGCTCTCCAGGGCTTCGGGGCGCATGCGGAAACGTTCGTCGCAAGGAACCTCGACGACATTGGCCTGCCCGACGCCGAGAGCGATCGCCGCCTTGGCAACATGCGAATGCGTGTGTTCGGTCGTATAGATGCGCAAGGTTGGGAGATCGCGCCCCGTCGCACCGCGACGGTGAATATCCAAACCGAGCGCCTCACGCGCCGCGGCGAGCGCCGTAAAGCCGGCGACCGATGCAGTATCGTAAATCGCCCCGGTAAATTGCTCTGGAAGCCCGAGCAAGCGACGGAGCCAGATCATCATTGCCGTTTCGAGTTCGGTTGCTGCGGGCGAGGTGCGCCAGAGCATTGCCTTGACATCGAGCGTTGCGGCGAGCGCCTCCGCCATGACCGCCGCGGGGTCGGCGCTCGTTGCAAAGTACGCAAAGAAGCGCGGATGATTCCAGTGCGTTGTTGCCGGGACGACGATGCGCTCGAAATCGTTGAAGATATCCTCGAACGCTTCGGGCTCCTCCGGGGCGCGGTCGGACAAACGCGCGAGCATCTCCCCCGGACGAACCTCCGGAAAGACGCGAAACTCTTCGGGATGATGAAAGTAGCGAGCGACCCAACGGCCGACCCGCGCAAAGTCTTCTTCGATGCGCCGCTGCCCATCCACAATTGCGGGAGTTGGCTCTTGACCCGCCCAATGCCCGCTTCGGAGGAGAGGAAATGAAATACCGTACATACCCGCGCACCGATCTGCGCGTTAGCGAGGTCGGGTTCGGGCTCTGGACGACCGGAACGACCTGGTGGGGCATCAAGAGCGAGGAGGAGGCCGACGCGCTCCTGCGTGAGGCGTTCGATCTGGGCATTACCCTCTACGATGCCGCCGACGTCTATGGGAACGGACGCAGCGAGGAGCAACTTGCCCGCGCCTTCGCGGGACGGCGCGATAAGGTCGTTATCGCGACGAAATTCGGTTACGAGTTCGAAAATGCCGATCCGAGCAACCGCGGGGAGCGCGAGCTCCCGCAAAATACCTCGCCGGCCTTCGTTCGGCGCGCGCTCGAAGCATCGCTGCGTCGGCTCAAGACCGATTACATCGATATCTACCAGTTGCACAATGCGCGTTTGGAGCACGTACGCGACGGATCGCTCTACGAATTGATGGAGCAACTACGCGGCGAAGGGAAAATTCGCCATTACGGCATCGCGCTCGGCCCGGCGATCGGTTGGCTCTATGAGGGCATCGAGGCCGCCCATCGCGATGTTGCAAGCTTGCAAATTATTTGGAATATTCTCGAGACATTTCCCGGAGATCGCCAGATCGCCGCTGCGAACGAGACCGATAGCGCAACGGGTTATATGATTCGCGTACCGCATTCCAGCGGTCTACTCGAGGGGCACTACACCGAAGCGACCGTCTTTCCCGAAGGCGATCATCGCCGCCACCGCCCCCGTTCGTGGCTGCTCAATGGGATCAAGAAGATCGACACACTCCGCTTCCTCGAACGCCCCGATCGCACGCTCGCGCAGGCCGCGATTGCGTGGCTGCTCGCCGAACCGCGCGTGATGACGGTTCTGCCGAATATCTACAATCACGAACAATTGCGCGAGTTCGCAGCAGCCTCCGATGCGCCGGCACTCACGGCAGAGGAACTCGCCCGCGTTGCCGCGTTGATCGCCGCGAACTTCGGCGTCGAAGAACCGCCGATGAAATACAAGGGCACGATGACGCTGGAGGGGGCGAACGCCTCATGAGCGAGATCGTTCATAGCGACCACGCGCCGGCGCCGATCGGTCCATATAGCCAAGCGATTCTTGCCGGTGACGAGCTCTTCTGCAGCGGGCAAATTCCGCTCGATCCGAAAAGCGGAGAGATCGTCGGCACCGATGCGAAGACGCAGGCGCGACAGGTTCTCGCGAATCTCCAGGCGGTCTTGAAGGCGGCGAATTTCTCCGCCGAAGAGGTCGTCAAGACGACGATCTATCTCGTCGATATCAACGATTTCGCGGCGGTAAACGGCGAATACGAACAGCTCTTCGCCACCGCGAAACCCGCTCGCTCAACCGTTGCGGTTGCAGCGCTCCCCCGCGGCGTGCGCGTCGAAATCGACGCGATTGCAAAGCGGCGTCGATAGCAAGAGCCCCGAGCGCTTCAGCGTTCGTGCCGCGGTAGCGGACTTGCCGGGGGAAGCGCCGCGATCAGTTGCTTCGCAACATCGCGCACGTGTGGGTCGAGTGCGTGCGTTGCAAATGCGTACTGCGCGAGCGCCAGCGTCCGTTTCCCTTGATCGGCATAGGTCTGCCCGAGAACGACGTGCATCGCGCCATCGTAGGGAACCGCAGCTATCCCTTTGAGCAGGACGCTCTCAGCTAACGCGTAGAGGTGATGACGCTCGTAATCGATTCCGAGATTGAGATAGGCATCGCGCCAAAACGGTCCGACGGCGAGCGCTTGAAGATAGCGCCGAATCGCGCCGCGCCAATCCCCCCGTGCGTCGAGAATGTAGCCGAGATTGACGATCGCTTCGGGCATTTCGGGGCGCTTTGCATACGCCGCTTTCAACAGCGACTCCGCGGCGGCAACGCGATGAAGATCGAGGTCGGCGACCGCTAAATTGTTCGTGCACTTATAGCCGCCTGGAGCCTCGTTCAAACACTGTTCGAAATTCGCGATTGCGTCGTTGATGAGCCCTTGGTCGAGCATCGCAAGCCCAAGCCCGTTGAGCGCTCCGACGTCGTGCGGAGCAAGCGCGAGCGCACGGCGGAAAGAGCGCTCCGCGCTCCGTGGCCGTTTTACCGACTCGTACACCTGGCCGAGATCGTCCTGGAGGCCGGGATCGTTCGGCTCTGCAAGCGCTCGATTGCGCGTGGAGGTGATAAAACTTGCGAGGTCTCCTTTACGACGATGGAGCGCGACGAGATCGATTACCGAATCGGCGGCCGGGAGGCTTTTATCGAAATACGCGATCGCTCGGTTGATGTGGTTTTCGGAGGCATAGACGCTGCCCAAACGGTTGTAGGTCTCGCGGTCGCCGCCGAAATCGGTCACGATGGCCAGGTAGGTCTGTCGCGCCAACGTGAGTTCACCGGCTCGATAAAAGAGATCGCCGAGAAAGCGGCGTACGCCGATCTCCCGCGGATGCTCGGCGGTATAGAGCCTCAGCGCCGCAATCGCGCGTTTTAAATGTCCGCCGGCAACGAGGGCGCGCGCGGCGCGAACGGCACCCTTCGGGTCGGCTGGGAAGCCGTGCGAAACCTGGGCGTTCGAGGGATTAACGATGAAGCCCGCAAGGGTCGGCACCGGTGCAGCGGCGACGGAAAAGAGCCCCGCGAAGGCGAGGCCCAGCACGAGCGTGGACGATCTCATCGCCGTCCTATTGTAGCAAAAGTCGGAGTCCGGTGCGAGGACTCCCTAACGATTTTATTTGACGAGTGGAAGGATGCCGGAGGGCAAGAGCGGGTAGAACGTGAGGGCGACCGTCGCCACGAGGCAGAGTGCGAGGCTGAACCAGGGCAACGGTGCTCCCCGGAGCGTCTCCGTGCTGTGCACCCGGTGATCCGGGCGGTACATCGCCAGAATGATCTTTGCGTAGGCGTAGAGCGAGATCGCCGTACCGATAAGCAGCAACGCGGCGAGCCAGAGATAGCCGCTGCCGGCCGTCACGGCGAGGATCAGGATTTTCCCTAAGAACCCGGCGGTCGGCGGCAAACCCGCAAGTGCCAACAGGAAGAACGTCATCGCGGCGGCGAGCAGCGGTCGGCGTGCGCCGAGTCCGCGATAGCTTTCGAGATGCGATCCTTCTTCTTCGTCGCTCGAACTCAGAATGGAAGCGACGGCGAAGGCGCCCAGATTCATCACCGCATAGACGGCGAGATAGAAAAACGCATACTGCAAGCCCATTTTCGTCGTCCCGGCGAGGGCGGCGAGAATATAGCCGACCTGTGCGATACCGGAGTAGCCGAGCAGCCGTTTGAGATCGTGCTGCGCGAGCATGCCGACGTTACCAACGATCATCGAGATTCCCGCGACCACCCAGATCGGCAGCAAGAGCATCTGCGATGCCCCGACCGGCAGCGCGGCGTAGGCGAAGCGCGCAAAGATCGCGATCGTCGCCGCTTTCGTGACGACGGTCATAAACGCAGCGATCGGCAGCGGCGCGCCTTCATAGACGTCGGGGGCCCATGCATGGAACGGCACGAGACTGAGCTTAAAGGCGATGCCGACGAGAAAAAATCCGCTTCCCATCCAGAAGAGCGGGTTCGTCACCATCGTCGGCGTTGCAAGTGCAGCGAGCGAAACGCTGCCGCTCGCGCCGAAGAGCAGCGCCATTCCGAAGAGCAAGACCGCCGATGCCGTCGAGGAGAGGAGGAGGTATTTCAGCGCGGCTTCGCGCGCACTCTTGCGGTTCGCAAGACCGCAGAGACAGTAGAGCGCAAGCGAGAGCAATTCGATGCCTAAGAAAATCGTCATCGTCGTCGCTGCAGCTGCAAGCAAGAGCGCGCCGCAGGCGCTCCATAACAATAACGCGATCGTTCCGGCGCTCTCACGATCGCTTCCCCCGCGCCCCATCAGCGCGAGCGCGCCGAGCGCTCCGAGAAGAATAACCTCACTGAAGAGCACGCTGAAGTTTCCAACAACGTAGCCGCCGTTGAACGCGGAGACATTCGTTCCGTACTGCTGCGCAATCATCACCACGGTGACAATCGTCCCGAGAACGGCGACGCTCAGCGAAAGTGCGCGCGGCGCATATGGGCGCCAGAGAAGATCGAGGAGCAACACGAGCAGACCGGTAGCGGCGAGGGCTTCGAGCGGCGCGACGGCGGCCCAATCGGTGTGGGTAAACGGCAGCGTCATGGCGTCGTCACTCCTGCGGAAGATGATAGTGGGGCTCGCGGTATCGGAACCGATCCGCTTGCGAGGACGGCGTGCGGATTCACACCGAGATAGAGCAGCGCCAAGAGCAACGGCGCGACGGCGATGCCTTCCCGCCACGTTAAATCGCGGCGAACCGGCAGATCGTGCGCGACCGGGCCGTTCACGATTCCCTGGAAGAGCCGCAGCACGTATGCCGCTGCGAGAACGACCGAGATGACGGCGATGACGGCGACGGCGATATTACCGCTCTGCACGATACCGGTGATGATGACCAACTCGCCGACGAAGCCCGCGAGGCCGGGAAGCCCCAACATCGCGAGGCCGCCGATCGTCAACGCACCGGCGAGGCGCGGATTTTTCGCGCCGATCCCGCGCAGCCGCGCAAGCGATCGTGTCTCTTCGCGTTCCTCGACGTAACCGAGACCGATGAAAACCGCCGCGGTAAAAAGACCGTGCGCGACGATATAGAGCGCCGCACCCGCAAGCGCAAGTGGTTGCTGCGTCGCGATGGCGATCACGATCAAGCCGAGATGCGAAAGCGAGGAATAGGCGACCACCCGCTTTGCGTCGTTCTGCACCAGCGCTGCAACTGCACCGTAGAGCACCGAGATCGAACCCAGCACGATCAGCACGGTTGAGTAACGCGCGATCTCTTGCGGCATCAACGTCAGGCCGATCACAAACAATCCGTAGAGGCCGGCCTTCGATTGCACGGCACCAACGACGGCAGCAACCGGCGGCGGCAGGCTTGCATAGGTGTTCGGCATCCAGGTGTGGAGCGGAAAGGCCGGCGTTTTCACCAAAAATGCAATTGCAAAACCCCAGAAGATCCACGGCGCCCAGGCGCCGGAGATCGTGGTTCCGACCGCGCCGATGACGTCGGTCGTACCGTGGAGCACGCCGAATGCCGCCGTCGCAAATAACAGCAAGAGTCCGCCGGCAAAGTTATAGATGATATAGCGCCAGGCATCGCGCGGGTGTTCGCCGCGTTCGAGGAGGACGAAAAAGACCGGCACGAGCATCAGGTCGTAAAAGAGCGCGAAGAGGAGGAGATCGCGCGAAATGAACAAGCCGAGCATCGTTCCCTCTAAGAGCAAGAGCTGCCCGACGAGAGCGCGAGGGCGCGCGCTGTCGACCGCCAGCACCGCACAAGCCGTGCAGAGCGCGAGCAAAACGATCAGCCAGAAGGCCAACGCACCGATACCGAGGTGGAAGTTCGCTACGAACGGTGCCCGCAGCCACGGCGCGCTCCAATCCTCCGAACGCGCTTCGATCGCCAAGAACAGGGTTGCGAGCGCGACGATAACACCGATCGCGCGATAGAGCCGACGGTCTTCACCGCGGAGCAGCAATATCACCGAACCGGCGATAATCGGGAGGAGGACGAGTGCGAGCAGCATCAGTGAACTCCGTGGAAGGCGTAGAATGCGGCAAAGCAGGCGATGCCGACGGCGAGGAAGACGGCATACGCGCGCACGAGCCCGGTCTGGAGGGAGCGCACGAGCGCGCCGCTCCACTGCGCGGTGATCGCCGCTTCGCGAACCGCTCCATCGACGACGTGCGGATCGAGGACGCGACTCACGAGGCGTCCCAACGCCTCGCTCGTTTTCACGAAGATCGCGTCGAGCGCAACATCGATATAGAACGCATTCGTCAAAATCGGCCACATGCCGACCGTCTCGCGGCGAAGGCGCTCGACAGCGTTATCGCGCGCCGTCGCAGTTCCGTACCGTAAATAGGCGATGAGAATCCCCAGCGCGACGCAGGCGAGGGTCACCAGCGTCGTCACCATCTCCGAGACCGGAACGTGGAGAATTGAGGCAGCGCCGAACTGCGGATCGAAAAATCGATGCCACGGAGAGTTCGCGCCGCCGTAGAGCAACCAGCCGGCGAAAATCGAGGGAACGATCAACACGGCGACCGGGACGTTCATCAACCATGCCGGGGCGTGATGGCTTTCGTGCGCATCGGCGTCGCCGTGCGCTGCGGTTCCCGCGAATTCCGGGTGGCGAATGCCGAGTTCCGACGGGTCAACATCGCCGCGGTAGCGACCGAAGAACGTCACGAACAGCATGCGGAACATATAGTATGCGGTCATACCCGCGGTAACGATTCCGACTGCGTAGAGCCATGGGTGGCCGTGATCGAGCGCCCCTTGAATGACGGCGTCTTTACTAAACGAACCGCTCAGACCCGGAATGCCGCAGATCGCGAGCACGCCGACGAGCATCGCAATAAACGCAAACGGCAAGCGTTTACGCAGCCCGCCCATCCGCCGAACATCCTGTTCGTTCGAGAGCGCGTGGATGATTAAGCCGGAACCGAGGAAGAGTTGTGCTTTGAAAAAGGCGTGCGTAAAGAAATGCGCGACACCCGCTTCGTACGCTCCGACTCCGACGCCCATGATCATATAGCCGATCTGCGACATCGTGGAATACGCGAGAATGCGTTTGATATCCCATTGCACCATGCCCAGCACCGCTCCGACCAACGCCGTCACGCCGCCGATCGTCCCGACGAGCAACTGGGCGTTGCCGTCGTGCGACCAGAGCGGAGCGCAGCGCGCGATCAAATAGACGCCGGCAGTCACCATCGTTGCGGCGTGGATCAGCGCCGAGACGGGTGTCGGGCCCTCCATCGCGTCGGGCAACCAGGTATGCAGCGGAACTTGCGCCGATTTCGCCGCCGCACCGATAAAGAGCGAGATACATATCGCGAGCAATAGCGTCGGTCCGTAGGTGTCGGCTGCTGCGAAGGCGTTGCCGAAGCCGATCGAGCCGGTCTTTTGTACGATGAGGAAGATCGCGAACATGATGCCGACGTCGCCCGCGACGTTGATAACGAAGGCTTTGCGCGCTGCAGCAACCGCCGACGGTTTATGGAACCAAAAGCCGATCAGGAAGTACGAGGCAAGCCCGACGAGTCCCCAGCCGATCAAGAGGCCGACGAAGTTGTCGGAGAGCACCAGCGTTAACATCGCGAACAAGAAGAAATTCATGTACGCGAAGAAGCGCGCGAATGCGGAGTCGCCCTCCATATAACCGATGGAGTAGAGATGGATCAGCGCACCGACACCGGTGATGATGCAGGCCCATAAGAGCGAGAGCGGATCGAGCAAGAGCCCGAGGTGGAAGCCCGGCATCCAACGGACGAGCGGTTGATCGGCGCCGAGCGCGCCGTTGAGACTCTGCGTGCCGGCTCCCCACGAAGCCAACGTGCAGGCAAATGCCGCAAAGGCAATGACGGTCGCGAGCCATCCCGCCGCGCGTTGTAACTGCGGGCCGAATGCCCAACAGAGTACCGCGCCGAGAAGCGGGAGCAACCACAACGCGATAAGCAGCGGGTAGCTGCCGACGACGCCCATGATGTGTTCGGGGTTAGCCATGCAGCACCCGAACATCATCGACATCGACCTGCTGCGCCGAACGGAAGACCACAACGACGATCGCAAGCGCGATCGCCGCTTCCGCCGCGGCAACGGTAATCACGAGAAAAGCGAATATTTGCCCGGCGTTATTCAACCACGCACGAGAGAAAACGATGAACGCCAGGTTCGCCGCATTGAACATCAATTCGATGCTCATCAGCATCACCAGCGGGTTCCTGCGGGCGATCGCCCCTGCAAGGCCGATGAAAAAGAGCACTGAAGCCAGCGCCTCGTAATCGAAGATCGGCACGCCGGAGAATGACGTCGCCATTATTTACCCTCCCGAAGGATCGCTTCGCGTAGTGCGCGGCGCGCCTGCTCGGCGCGACGTCGTGTAGGAACGTAGGGCGCGAGATCGCCGGCGAGCAAAACGACGCCGACGACTGCCACCATCAAGATCAGTGCCGTGACTTCAAAGGGCAGCAGGCGCGATAGGAAAAGCGCTTGGCCGAAATCACCGATGCTGCCGAATACGTTGCCGCGCCCGACTGCACCCAGCGGCGAATGCGTCGCAATCGGAACGATCGCCGGAGCGTGGAGTGCCGCAATAGCGGTTGCGACGAACGCAATCGCTGCAAGTGCGGCGGCGGCGGCCGGCGCAACCGGGACGCGATCGCGGCCCAGTAGAATCGGTGCGATTCCACTATTCAGCAACGCGATCACGAAGACGAACAGCATCAGGATCGCTCCCGAGTAGACGATGATCTGCATGACGGCGAGAAACTCGGCGTGGAGAATCAGGTAGGTCGTCGCGAGCGCTGCAAAGTTCAGCAGCAACGAGACGACGCTGTAGATCGGCTTCCGCGCAGTGACCGTCCAGAGCGCACTGATCACTAAGACTGCGCCAATGATCCAAAAGGGAATCACCCGGCCAACCCCTTTCGTTCGGTTTTAAGCACTTCACCGCGATGCGTCGCGGAGTATCCTCGGTCGACGTTCACCGTCGATTTCACCTCGGCAACTCGACCGAGATCGGCCGGAATACCGTTCGGCCGCTCGTCGGGCGGCGTGCCGACTCCGGCATCGCGCGGCACCAACAGACGATCTTTCGAATAGACGAACGCGCCGCGGCGATAGTCGGCCATCTCAAAACGGGGCGTCAACACGATAGCATCGGTTGGGCACGCTTCTTCGCAGAGGCCGCAAAAGATGCAGCGCAGTTCGTCGATCTCGTAGCTCGCGGCGTGCCGCTCGCCCGGAGAGACGCGCGCGTCGGGCGCGTTTTCCGAGCCGATGACGGTGATCGCGTTCGCCGGACAGGCGCTCGAGCAGAGCTCGCACCCGATGCAGCGCTCTTTTCCGTCGGCGTAGCGGCGGAGTTCGTGCAATCCATGAAAGCGCGGCGCATGCTGCTTCTTGATGCTCGGATACTCAATCGTCGGTCGCCTGACGAACATGTATTTGAACGTGATTCCGAAGCCGCGGAGAATCGCGCCTACCGCTCCGAAACTGAAGAGTTGTTTTTTCATTCGATCGTTCCCGTCTTAGTGCAGCGCGACCCACGCCGCAGTAGCGACGAGGTTGAGCGTGGCAATCGGCAGCAGTACTTTCCAACCGAACGTCATGAGCCGGTCGTAACGAAAGCGCGGCAACGTCGCTCGTAGCCACATGTAGAAAAACATGAACGCCCCCACCTTGAGGACAAACCATCCAACACTCGGCAAGAACGTCAGGCCGAACGGTGCATTCCAGCCGCCCAGAAAGAGCAGCGTCGCGATGCACGAGACCGTCAACATGTTGACGTACTCGGCGATAAAAAACGAACCGAAGCGCAACCCGGAGTATTCGGTATGGAAACCGCCGACGAGTTCGGTCTCAGCCTCGACGAGGTCGAACGGCGTGCGATTCGTCTCGGCGATCGCCGTGATGACGTAGATGATGAAACCGAGCGCTTGTGGGATGAGAAACCAGACGCGTTCTTGAGCGTTGACGATGCCGGTGAGCGAGGTCGTTCCCGCGAGCATGAGGACGCCGACGAACGAGAGCGACATCGAGAGTTCGTACGAGATCATCTGAGCGGTGCCGCGGACGGCGCCGAGCAGCGGAAATTTCGAACCCGAAGCCCAGCCGCCCAACGAGATCCCGTAGACGCCGATCGACGAGATGGCCATTAAGAAGAGAATCCCGGCATTGACGTCGCCGATCGCCCACGGCGAACCGTCGCCGTTTGCGCCGAACGGCACGACGGCATAGACGGCAAACGCGGTGACGAGCGAGATAAACGGAGCGAGGCGATAGATCAACGGGTCGGCCGTCTTCGGCGTGAGATCCTCTTTCAGAATCAATTTTGCCGCATCGGCAGCGGGCTGCATCAATCCCCATGGTCCGACGCGGTTCGGCCCCGGGCGCAATTGCATCCAACCGAGGATTTTCCGCTCGAAGAGCATCGCGTACGCAAACGTCGTGATGACCACGAGCAGCAGTACCGCCGATTTTACCAGAACGATCAGCATCGTTTACGCCTCCACCGGCACATCGAGATGGCGAATATTTTTAACGCGCACGCGCGCGTCGGCGGCGATGCCGTTCTCGGCTGAGCCTGCGTGGACGCCGACGAGCGCCACGTTCCCCGGCCTTAACGTATCGCGAATCTCCGCGAGCAGATCGCCGATCTTTCCGGCGGAAGCGACGAGATCGATGCGATCCCCCGCACGAATGCCGAGCCGTTCGGCATCGGCGGTAGCGAAAGCCGCGGTCGGTTGCGGTCGCAGCGCGACGATCCGTTCGTCGTTCGCCATCGTTCCGCCGCCGAAGAAGGCATGGTGCAGAACGTGCAGTTGCAGCCCTTCACCGGAGGACGCTTTTTTCGCGGTGCCGACAAATCGCTCGTCGCCGAACGCGATGCCGACCGGGAGCGCCGCGGCGGCGGCGATCGTTGCGCGTTCGATCTCCTCGGTATCGGGAAGTTCGATCTCCAGCGCGCGTGCGAGACCGACGACGATCTCGAAATCACTGAGGACACCTTCGGGGGGCGCGAGCGCCGCCGCAGTCGGCAGCACGTCACCGGCGAGGTTCACGATGCTTCCGCTCTTCTCGAATGCCCCGGCGGCGGGAAGAACCAACGAAGCGAGTTGCGCGGTCTCCGTCATAAAGAGCTCGGTGACGACGAGAAACGGAACCGCTTGCAGTGCGTCGCGCACGCGAGCGCCGTCGGCGGCCTGACGCACCGGGTTCGCACCGAAGATCGCCATCGTCTCGATCTTTCCGGCGAGCGCATCGAGGCAGACCGCTTCGAAATCGCGTCCGGAATCGGCCACGTGATAAGCGGTGCCGGCGAAGGGAAGCATCCCCATCGCTTCGGCTCCGCGCGCGTTCCCTTGTTCGCCGGTAATATAGGTCAGTAACGTGCGCCCTTCGCGTTCGAGCGCGCTGAACGCCGCGCGAGCAAGCGCGCTATCGACGCCGTCCCAGAGCAGCGCGATCCGGGTAACGTTCGCCGGAATCGCCGCTGCAGCCGACGCGACATCGGCGACATCTGCAAACGCCATCGAGGGCGGCGCTTCCTGTGATGCAACGCGGATCAATCGCGCACCGTGGCGCACGGCTTTGCGCACGCGCAGATCCATGACCGGTGCGAGTTCGGCTGAGGATTCACCGATGGTGACGATTGCGCCGGCGCGTTCGAGATCGAGCAGCGTGCCGCCCGAGGTTCCCGGCGTCGCTTGCCGCTGCCGGCCCGTGCGCCAATCGAGATTTTTCACTCCGAGCGTCCGCATCGTGCGCGCGAGGAGATATGCTTCTTCGTTGGTGAGTCGCCCGCCGCCGAACGCCGCGACGCGTTCGGGGGCGCCTGCATCGATCGCCGAGCGAATCGCCTTCGCCCAGAGCGCGAATGCATCGTCCCAGCCGATCTGCACGAACGCTCCGTCGCGACGGAGCAACGGTTGCTTGATGCGTTCGGGGGCATCGATATAACCGACGTTATAGCGCCCACGGTCGCAGAGCCACCAATCGGAGACGGCATCGTCGCCCTCCACCGACATCGTTCGCAACACCTTGCCCTGGCGAACGTCGACATTCATGCGGCAACCGACCGAACATTGCGTGCAACTCGTTTCGGTTCGCTTGAGATCCCACGGACGCGATTTAAAGCGATAGGTCTTCGAGGTCAACGCACCGACCGGGCAGAGTTCGGTGACGTTTCCGGTAAAATGATGATGGTACGGGTCGCCGGTCGCCGTTGCAATCATGTTGCGATGGCCGCGATCTTTGAGCACGAGTTGGCGTTCGCCGGCGATAAGATCGTCGAAGCGAACGCAGCGCTGGCAGACCACGCAACGCTCTTCGTCGAGAACGATCGTCGGCCCGAGGTCGACCGCCTTCGGTTTGCTGCTTTTGGGATCGGCGAGATCGCTCGTGCCGCGCCCGTAGGCCATCGAAAAATCTTGCAGATCGCACTCGCCGCCTTTATCGCAGATCGGGCAATCGAGCGGATGATTGACGAGCAACAGCTCCAACACCATCGCGCGTCCTTTGTCGACGCTGTCGCCTTGCGTGCGCACGACCATTCCCTCTGCGACCGGCGTGTTGCAACCGATCTGCAGTTTGGGCATGCCCTCGATTTCGACGAGACAGACGCGACAGAGCCCTGCCGGCCCGAGCTTCGTGTGGTAGCAATAGACGGGAATCTCTTGCTTCACCATCTTCGTAGCTTCGACAAGGAGCGTCCCCTTACGCACTTGCAAGGGAACGCCGTCGATTGTAAGACTGACGAGATCGCTCGTCGCTGGGGCTGAACTCATGCGGAGGCGACCTCTCGGAGAACGCGCGCTTCGAATTGTTCGGGGAAGCGCTGGAGTACGGATTTCAGGAACGGTTCGATGGAGTCGCCGAGCGCACAGAGATTCAACCCTGTGACCGTCGACGAAACACGGCGCATCATTGTAAGATCGCTCGCAAGGCCTCGCCCTTCAACGAATCGGTGCAGCACCGTTTCCAACCAGTGTCCGCCTTCGCGGCACGGCGTACACTGTCCGCATGATTCGTGCGCGAAGAAACGCACCAGGTTGAAAGCACACTTCACGAAGTCGGTCGTATCGTCGAAGACGACAAACGCCCCCGAACCAAGCATCGACCCGGCCTTCGACATGTTTTCGTAGTCGTACGGCAGATCGAGATGCTCTTCAAAAATACAGGCCGACGAACCACCGCCCGGCTGCACCGCTCGCAGCGTTCGCCCTTCGCGAAGCCCGCCCGCGATCTCGATCAGTTCGCGCACCGTCGTGCCGAGCGCAACTTCGTAGTTCCCGGGTTTGCGTACGTGCCCGGAGATCGAAATGATCTTATAGCCTTTGCTGCGTTCGGTTCCAACCGCGGAGAACCACTCGGGGCCGTTGCGAAGAATCGGAACGAGATAGGCAAGCGTCTCGACGTTGTTCACCACCGTCGGCATTCCGTAGAGCCCGGCGATAGCCGGGAAGGGCGGTTTCAAGCGCGGTTCGCCGCGCTTCCCTTCCAGCGAATTCAGCAGCGCGGTCTCTTCGCCGCAAATATATGCGCCCGCTCCGCGATGAATCGTCACTTCGAGATCGTATCCGGTGCCGAAAATATTCTTCCCCACGAATCCGGCGGCGCGCGCCGCTTCGAGAGCGCGTGAGAAAATTTCGTAACCGCGTTTGAATTCACCGCGAATATAGATGAACGCGTGGTGCGAGCCGATGCCGTACGAGCCGAGCAAGATGCCTTCGAGCACCAAATGCGGCACGTTCTCGAGCAACATGTGGTCTTTAAACGTGCCCGGTTCGGCCTCGTCGCAGTTGCAGACCAGGTAGCGCGGCTTATCGCCGGCAGGCAAAAAGCTCCACTTCTTCCCGGTCGGGAAGCCGGCGCCGCCGCGCCCGCGCAAGCCCGAGCGTTCGGCTATGTCGAGCACCTCGCTCGATTTGAGTTCGCGCACGGCGCGCTCCCACTGCCGATAACCATCCCGCTGCCGATAAACGGCGATATCGGTGAGATCGAGCTCGCCGATGCCTTCGGTAAGTACTTTCACCACCGGCATTATTCTTCGATCGCCTCCGCTACGAGTTTTGCATCCTGTACGAGCCGTTCGTTCGAGCGAGCGCGCATCGACGGAGCGTCGTCGCGCAGTACGAAGCGATCGAGCATGATCACGCCGCTGCTATCGCCGAGCCCACCGGGGTTGTTCGGCGATGCGACGCCGCGTGCGCCGGCGGCTTTCTCGCCGCGCGAGACCTGAAGATCCTGTTTGACGCTCCACGTCTTTTCAGGCGAGTCGCTCTGAACCATCGGAGCGACGGAAAACGTTCCCGCGCGCATCGCGGCAATCATATCGTCGATCGCCTGCGGCGTAAGATCGTAAATAAATTCGAGATTGACTTGCATGCAGGTCGCTCGGTCGCAAGATGCGAGGCACTCCACTTCTTCGTACGAGAAGAGGCCGTCGTCGGTCGTTTGCAGGTGTCCGATTCCTAATTTCTCTCGAAAATAGGACATGATATTTTCGGCACCGTTGATCGTGCACGAAAGGCCGCGACAGACTTGCAAGACGTATTTGCCGACCGGCTTGCGGAAAAACAACGAATAGAACGAGACCGTGCTCTCGACCACCGCCGGGGTGAGGCCGAGCAGATCTGCCGTGAAGCGCATCGCTTCGCGACTGGCATAGCCCTCGTGCTCTTGAAACAAATGCACGATCGGCAGCAGCGCGGAGCGCCGTTCTTCGTACCGGGCGACAATCGCCTCGCACTGCGGGCGTAGGCGCGCAGCCAATGCGGGAAAATCAAGCTCGCGTTGCGTCATCGATCGACCTCTCCGAACACCGGATCGAGGGAGCCGATCATTACGACGAGATCGGCGATAAGATTTCCCGGTGCAATGTGTTTGAGAACCTGCAGGTTATAAAGTGACGGCGGCCGCGTGCGGATACGGTACGGGCGGTTGCCGCCGTCGCTAACGATGTAATAGCCGAGTTCGCCGCGCGGCGACTCGACCGAAGCATACGCATCGCCCGGCGCAACGCGGAAGCCTTCGCTGATGATCTTAAAGTGATGGATCAGCGCCTCCATAGAAAGCGCAATCGTCTCTTTGGGCGGAGCGGCGATTTTCGGATCGTCGATCATTACCGCACCAGGCGTATCGAGCCGTTTTCGTACTTGTTTGAGAATCTTGTACGACTCTTCCATTTCATCGAGTCGCACGAGGAAGCGCGCGTATGCATCGCCGTCGGTGCGCGTCGGGATGTCGAACTCGTACGTCTCAAAACCGCAGTACGGAAACGCACGGCGCACGTCGTAGGCGATGCCCGAGGCGCGCAAAGCGGGCCCGGTAACGTTCCAGCGCACGGCTTCCTCGGGCGTCAACGTGCCGACGTCGATGGTGCGGTCTTGGAAGATCGGGTTCGCTTGCAGCAATCCGCGAAGATCGCGCATGCGCCCCGGGAACTTTTCTAAGAGCGCATCGAAGCGGTCGAGGAAGCCTTGCGGTAGGTCGCCGTTGACGCCGCCGATACGCATGTAATTCGGATGCATGCGCGCTCCACCGGCAGCCTCTTGCAAGTCGAGCAAGTTTTCGCGCAAGTCGAAGCAGTAGAAAAAGGCCGAAATCGCACCGATATCGATTCCGTGCGTTCCAAGCCAGACGCAGTGCGAAGCGATGCGCGTCAGTTCAGAAAAAAGGACGCGAATCGTCTGCGCGCGTTCGGGAATCTTCCCTTCGATGCCGATCAATCGCTCCGCGGCGAGTACGTAGCACAACGCGTTGCTTTCAGGCGCCAGGTAATCCATGCGCTCGATGACGGTCTGTGCTTGCGTCCAGAAAAGATTCTCGGCCGATTTTTCGATACCGGTGTGCAGGTAGCCGATCTCCGGCTCGGCCTTCACGACCGTTTCGCCTTCGATCTCCAGCATGATCTGAAGAACGCCGTGCGTCGAGGGGTGCTGCGGCCCCATCGAAAGCACCATTGAATTGCCTTCGCGACTGACGACCTCGGGGGTCATAGGTTCGGGCGGCGTGCTCGGGCGTGACGTGGTACTCACCGTTCGTCCTCCCGAGCCGAGCGTTCGCGCGCGGCTTTTACCTGCGCTTGCAACGCTTCGAGCGTGCGCCCGGAGGGCGGTGCGCCGGCGACGACGTTACTCTTCAACGCGAAGGCCGGGCGCGGCGCGCGGTCGCGCGCGGGGCCGCGCAACGGATAATCTTTCCGCAACGGATGCCCCTCCCAATCGTAGGGCATTTGGATGCGGCGCAAATCGTCGTGTCCGGTAAACGTGATCCCGAAAAGATCGTACACTTCGCGCTCGGCCCAATCGGCGCTTGGCCAGAGATCCATGACGCTCGGAGCAACGGGCTTCTCGCCGTCAACGCCGCACAACACGCGCAGGCGCTTGGGTTTTCCGACTTCGGCGACGGAACGCGCCTTCATCGGCATCGCCAAGAGATGATAGACAAGATCGAAACGCGGCGTGCGCTCCGGATAATCGACTGCGCCGAGATCGAGCAACATCGAGTATCCCTGCGCGTGGAGATCCTCCATGGTTGCGCGCAACGCGGCAAGATCGACGCGACGAACCTCCGCATCGCCGATATCGGCGCGGAGGCTCGTGGGATCGGTTGCCAACCCCGTAATCGAAGGCGTTTGTGTGCTCGGCATTCGGGCCTTTCTTCTTGCGCTCGAACGTGTGCTAACCGCGCGCGAGGACGCCGCCGCGCCCGCCTTCGCGAATCTGCTGTTGAATGAGGTTGACGGCATAGAGCAAGCCGTCGGGGGTCGGCGGGCAACCGGGAACGTAGAAAT
>DAIBFU010000012.1:0-26444 GCA_027422105.1 Vulcanimicrobiota bacterium
CGCTTGGGCAGCCCGTCGCTCAGTTTCGTCCAGGTGCTGCCGCCGTCGGTCGATTTGAATAGCCCGTCGTGGTGCGGATGTTCGTAGACCGCTTGCAGCATCCACGGACCGTTGCGCGATGCCCAGAGCGCCGCGTAGACGATCTGCGGATTCGACGGATCGATGCGCACGTCGACCGCACCGAGATCGGGCCCGCCGCCGAGAACGCGCGTGAAATGGACGCCGCCGTCGATACTGCGATAGAGTCCGCGCTCTGCGTTCGGCCCGTACGGATGTCCGAGCACCGCGACGAACAGGCGCATCGGGTTACGTGGGTCGACGGCGATGTGTTGGATCTGCTCTCCGGAGCGTAAGCCGAGATGCTGCCAGGTTTTCCCGGCGTCGTCGGAGCGGTAGAGTCCGTTGCCGACTGCAAGGTCGGGGCGGCGCAATCCCTCGCCGCTCCCGACGTACAATATATTCGGATTGCTCGGAGCGACCGCGAGCGCGCCGACCGATCCGCTCGATTCTTTATCGAATATCGGGTTCCACGTGCGCGCGGCGTTCGTGCTCTTCCAGACGCCGCCGTTGACCGAGGCCATGTAGAACGTGTTTGGTTCTTGCCGTACACCGCTCACGGCGACGGTGCGTCCGCCGCGTAACGGGCCGATAAACCGCCAATGAAGCGCCGGCAAGGGCATCGGCGATGCGGCAATCCAGGCAAGTGCAAAGAGCGGTGAGAGCAACGAAAGGTAGCGGCGCATGGGACGGCCTCCTGTAATTTCGGT
The DNA here is from genome assembly GCA_027422105.1 of Vulcanimicrobiota bacterium. Taxonomy (GTDB): domain Bacteria; phylum Vulcanimicrobiota; class Vulcanimicrobiia; order Vulcanimicrobiales; family Vulcanimicrobiaceae; genus JABEUX01. The sequence continues at coordinate 768 of DAIBFU010000012.1, forward strand.
GCGACGGTTTGGGTTAGCGGCGCGTTTTGCGCGTCGCTCGTTTTTTCGGCTGGAACGGTGATCCGGGTTCGAACTTCGTACGGCGCGAGATCATATCGTCGACATCGTCGCAGCCGATCGGCGAAAACTCACGGCAGTCACCGGGACGGCCTTCATAAACGCCGCAATAATAGCGACCGCTTTTCGAACCTTTTAGAAAAACGCAACGATCGGCGACATCTTCGGTGACCTTTCGAACCCACCCAAGATGATAGCCGTCGGCGGAGCGTCGTTCGACGATATACTCGCGCATCACGTCGGCGGTGCTCATGTTGAGGTGCGCGGCGAGCCGTTCGATATCGGCGCGAGTGACGAACGGTTCGTATCCGCTGCAGCATTCCGCGCAACCGGGTGGGCAGGCGATATTTTCCGGTAAATCTTTGAGATGCTTGCGCGCGAGATCGATGACGCCGGCGATCGCGCGCACGAATGCGGCGTCGTCGTTATACTTATAAACCCATTCGCGTTTGACGATTTCGTTCGCGTTATAATAGCGTGTCGTGCGTTCGTCGAATTCGACGGTAATATGCTCCTCGTCGATCTCGATTTTCGTTACGTGCTCCATAGGGCGGGTGTCGAGCATTTCCGGATGTGTCGGCTGTCCGGTCTCTTTGGTGTATGCACGCAGTCGCGTGAGATCGATCGTTTCCATTCGGTAGTGATTCGACCAGCCCGGCGGGGGTGGCCTTTGCCGCTGAGGAATACCCGCAAAAGCCATGAAAACTGCAATCGGGATCGATCTAGGTGGATCGCATGTCACCGCAGCCGTCATCACCGATGACGGCACGATTCATAGCCAACACGAACGCGATCTGAGCGATCTTACGTTCGAGCGCGTCGTCGCAGTCGTCGCCGAGGTCGCGGGCGCGGCAAAGAGTTCGGCACCGGCGAAGGTCGAGGCGATCGGCATCGGCTCGCCGGGAAACATCGACTTACACGACGGCTCGGTCCGGTATAGCCCGAATTTCGGCTGGTTCGGCGTGCCGCTCGGAAAGCGGCTTCGCGAAGCGCTTGGGATGCAAGTCTTCGTCGGGAACGACGCGCGCTGCGCGACGTTGGGCGAGTATCACTTCGGCACCGGTCGAGGCGCGAGCGATTTCGTCATGCTGACGCTGGGAACGGGGATCGGCGGCGGGATCGTCGCCGACGGCGAGTTGATTCTCGGGCACGGCTTTGCAGCCGGGGAGATCGGGCACCACCAAATTCGTCCGGAGACCGGGTTTGTTTGCGGATGCGGCAAGATCGGCTGCATGGAGGCACAGGCCTCGGGGACCGGGCTCATCAGGCATGCGATGGCGATTGCAGCTTCCTTCCCACGCAGTTTCTTGCTCGATCCCGATAAAGGAAAACTCGGCTCGAAAAAAATCCGCAAAGCCGCGCAAGCCGGCGATCTGCACGCGCTTACGGCATGGAAAAATTACACAAGCGACCTTGCGCTTGGATTGTCAAATGTCATCGCGTTTACCAATCCCGAGCTTATCGCCCTTGGGGGAGGCGTCTCGAGCGCCGGCGATTTTATGGTCGATGCAGTTCGGGCGCGCGTTGATGAATTAACGACGATGGCGCCGAAAGGAACGACGCGAATCGAAATCGCACGTCTTGGCAACGATGCCGGCCAAGTCGGCGCGGCGATGATGGCTCTTCAGGGAGGACTCGATAAACATGGATAATCTTCACGGTGCGTTTATAACCTACGGCGAGCGTCGTGCGTACGTTGCACTTCCCGAATCGCCCGGACCGCATCGTGCGGTGCTTCTGTACCAGGAGGCCTTCGGCGTCAATAATTATATCGCGTCCGAATGCGACCGGCTCGCGCGTGCGGGTTTTCTTGCCATCGCGCCGGATTTTTTCGATGGTCGAACCTTCGGATACGGTGACTTCGCGCAAATTCGTCCGATTTTGCAGGGGCGAACCGATGCCGAATGGCTTGGCTACATTCGCGATGCCATGGGTTGGCTCGACGCGCGTCACGACGTCGCAAAGGCGCCGTTCGGCGCGCTCGGTTTTTGCATGGGCGGACGGCTTGCGTTCTTAAGCGCTTTAGAATTTCCCGATCGGATCGGCGCAGCGGTTCCCTTCTATGCCGGCGGTATCGCTCCGGAAGAAGAGAGCCTCGGTCGCCCGATCTTGGTGGGGCGCGTCGGTGAGTTGCGGGCTCCGGTGATGCTGCATTACGGTGCCGACGATGCCAGCATCACCCCGGTGGAGCATGGACGCCTCGCGCAAGCGCTATCGGAGGCGAAAAAGAAATTTTCGATGCATCTGTATCCCGATGCGGGGCATGGGTTCGCATCGCGCGACCGTGACTCATATCGCGGCGCCGTTGCCGAAGAGGCGTGGGCGTTTTCGTTGGAGTTCCTTCGCATGAACTTGCCGTGAGCGCTCGTCCGCTCGCGCTGATCACCGGTGCATCCGGCGGAATCGGCTTGGAGTTCGCGCGCGTACTCGCGGCCGACGGCTACGATTGTGTGCTCGTTGCGCGCTCGCGCGAACGCCTGGAATCGATTGCCGCCGATATTCGCGAAAAATGCGGTGTTGCGGTTACGTGTATCGCTGCGGATCTGACGCTCGACGATAGCATCGCAAAGATCACCGCAGCGGTTCCGCGGTGCGATCTCTTAGTCAATAATGCGGGTTTCGCGAACAATGGCCCCTACGCGGAGTTGTCGGAGAACGATATCGCCGACGAAATTCGGCTCGATGTTCTTGCGCTTGCAAGATTGACGCGAAACTATCTACCGGGGATGCTCGCGGCGCGTAGCGGCGGAATCATCAATGTTGCCTCGACTGCGGCCTTTCTCCCCGGACCGCTGATGGCAACCTACTACGCGAGTAAGGCATTCGTCCTTTCGCTCTCCGAGGCGCTCTGGGAAGAGGCACGCGGAAACGGCGTCACCGTGAGCTGCCTCTGCCCGGGTGCAACGAAGACCGCATTCTTTACGCGCGCAAAAATGGAGGGCACGCCGCTGCTCTCGATGCAACCGCTCGCCGATGCCTCGGATGTTGCGCGCGCAGGTTATGAGGGTTGGAAACGCGGGAAGCGCGTCGTCGTTCCCGGCGTGATGAATGCCGCGCTCGCCTTTTCACCGAAGATTACCCCACGTTCGCTGTTGTTGCGTATCTCGCGCCGTTTAGTCGCGAAATAGGCGAAGCGGCACGCGGTAACCCCGAGCGCGTCGCTCAGTTCTTAGAACGCGGCGAGTTGGAGTTGCGGAGCGAACGGGGAATCGTCGGCGGGAATCGTTCCATCGACGGCGATCTGCGAGATCAGCGCGGCGATTCGACGTGAGGATGCTTTCGGAGCGACCTCTTCCTGGCGAATGCGAATCTGCGCGAGTCGGGCGGGGTCGCCGATCATCCGTTCGACCGAAGCGACGACCTGTGCCGCGCCGTGCAGCGCGACCTCCCCAAGCCCGTTCTTGCGTACGAAATCGACATTGCCGCGTTCTTGCCCCGGCACGTAATCGTAGACGACGACCGGCAATTGCGCTGCATTCGCTTCGGCGAGCGATCCCGGGCCGGCTTTGGTGACGAGCAGATCGACGGCGCGGAAATATTCGGGAATCTGATCCGTGAAGCCGAGGAGGTGCATCGGCGTCGGAAGCGTCGGCGCGAGTTCGGCGAGCCGCTCGCGAAGCGCCTCGTTCCGTCCGCAGACAACGACGAGTTCGACGGGAAGGTGCGCCTTTGCAAGAGCGATCGCCGTGGTCATCAATTTACCGCCGCCTTCGCCGCCAGCCATGAGCATGACGATCGATGCTTTTTGCGGCAGCCCGAGTTCGTTGCGCAATTCCTGTTTGGTGCCGACGACGTCGTCGAATTTCGGGTGGATCGGATGCCCGAGCCAACGCAGGCGCGCCGGCGAGACCCCGCGCGAAAGCGCGCGCAGGTAGACTTCGCGGGCGGGAACGACGATGGCGTCGGCATCGGGCGTCAGCCAGGACTCGTGCACTTTCCCGAGATCGGTGATGACGGTCACGATCGGAATATGGTTGAGCCCCGCATCCGCTCGCGCGCGTAGCGCGGCATGATTGAGTAACGGGTGGACCGAGACGATGACGTCGGGGCGATATTCGAGGAAAAGGTTCCGCAAGCGTTCGCGATAGAGCGGCTCGCAAAAACGCACCAGCGCGCGATAGCGACGCCGACCGTTGGTTGCATAGTAGAGCGCACCATAGACCGGAGGAGCGTAACGAAGCGCCATGCTGTATCCCAAGCCCAGTTGGGTAAGCGGAAATGCGCAGTGCGCCGCGACGTCATCGATGCGATGTTCGAACGAGGGGTTGGTGCGTTCGTCGAGCGCCGCGCAAATTGCGTTGCTGGCGCTTCGATGCCCACCACCGGTATCCGAAATAAGAAAAAGTGCGCGCTTTGCCATTATCTCCCCGTTAGGCGCGCACCGGTATCCTTTTCGCTCGCCGACGTCGCGTTGACGCGTTGCGGGTGCGGCGGCTAGTCGGGGCGAGAAGGCTGATGAGCGCTCGAGCCGGAGCATCGTAGAAACGGAAGATGTCGCCGAACTCGACCTCGGGGTTTCGGTGGTGGCCGTCATGATCCTCGGGAAGCACGATTTGCAGGGGGCGGAGGATCGCCTCGGCCCAGCGCGGGCTCTTCCAGCCGAGCTCGGTGGTGTGGCGCCACCAGACGTGCAGCTGGCCGAGGAGGAGGCCGAGGAGGGCCCCTTCCCACGAGAGCCGGGCGGCGAACGCTGCGACGACGAGGTAGGGGATCGCCCCGAAAAAGCCGTCGAGCAGAATAGCAGGGTCACGAGAGAGGACGGCGTGATCCCAATAGGAACGACGGCGATCGTGGTGGGTGCGCAAATGCAACGTGAACCAAAGGTGCTGCGGAACGTGATAGAAGAAGGTCGAGCCGAGATCACCGATAACGAGGACGATGAATAATGCGCCGACGATATTCATGGTTGCGTTCCCTTCTCACTTGCGCGTCGCCGATGACGTTTGCGCTCTTGTGCGCGTGTAATGCGTTCTCCTTGCACCAGCCGCGCGCGATTGCAAGGAAACAACGCTTTGATGTTCCGCTCGTTAATGCGATCTTAAGTTGGCCGCAACATCGTTTGCTCGATGGCCTCGTCGGCGGCGATTTCGTGCGGAACGGCGGCACCGTTCGACATGATGCGCTTGCGATTGCGCGGGCTATACTCGCCGACAATCCTCGTATCGATGCGGTTACAGCCCTCTATCTCGCGGTGGTTACGGAACGATCGGCGCGTGCAAGTGCTTTGCCGCCGCTCTTTCTTGCGGCCACGCTGCTCCAAGAATCCGCATACGATCCTTTTGCGCTCTCGTCGTCGGGTGCGATCGGTATCGGACAGTTTATGCCGGGTACCGCTGCTGAAGTAGGGCTCGATCCGTTCGATCCATATGCGTCGATCGGTGCGTCGGCTCGGCTGCTCGGCCGATACGTTGCGCGCTATAAGAACGCGAGTTCCGCAACCGTAGTCGGCTCGCCGTACGCGCTTGCCTTGGCGGCATATAACGCCGGACCCGGCGCGGTGCTTGCATATCACGGCGTTCCGCCGTATGCAGAGACCAAACAATACATCGCATTGATTCGCTACCGCTGGGACAGGATGCGAGCGTACGAACGGCGCGGGCGGATTCTTTTGCGACTGTAGAGAAGCGCGCCGACGATGAGTCGGTTCCGTCAATTGGTCGCGCGACAGCCGATCGCGCGCGAATCCGTGCAGAACGATGGGCCGAAGCTGCGTCGAGCGCTGGGCTGGCCGGCGTTGACCGCAATCGGGCTCGGCACGATGCTCGGTGGCATCTTCCCGACCATCGGCGCGGGTGCGCACGTCGCCGGCCCTGCAGTGATACTCGCATATGTGTTTTCCGGACTCGTGAGCCTCTGCGTTGCGCTCTGCTATGCGGAGTTTGCGTCGATGGTCCCGATTGCCGGAAGCGCTTACACGTATGCCTATGCGACGCTCGGTGAGTTTGTCGCGTGGGTGATCGGTTGGGATCTCATTCTCGAATACGGTCTTTCAGTTGCGCCGACCGCTTCATCGTGGTCTCAATATGCCGGTCACTTACTAGCGAAAGTCGGGATTGTGTTGCCGCCGTGGGCGCGCGAGGCAAATGTATTTACGACGCATCCGCAGTTCGATGTAATTGCGGCGCTCATTACGCTGGCGATCGCGGCGTTGGTTGCGATCGGCATTCGCGAGTCGGCGCGCATCAACGGCGCGCTGGTGATTTTTCAGGTCGTCTCAATGCTGATATTCCTCGCGGTGGTATTGCCCGGCGTGCATGCGACAAACCTTACGCCGTTCGCGCCGCATGGGTGGCACGGAATCGTGGCAAGCACGGCGTTGGTGTTCTATGCCTACATTGGTTTCGACACCGTGACGGTGGCATCCGAAGAAGCGCACGAACCCAAACGCCACGTGCCGATCGGCATCCTCCTTGCACTCGCGATCGGCGGAGTGCTGTATGTCGCGATCGCATATGCAACGGTAGGGGCGATGCCGTACGGACGGCTTTCCGATGGTGCCGCGATGCTCGATGCTCTGGCGAATGTTTCGCACAACAACCTCGCCTACGCAGTTGTTGCCTTCGGCGGCGTCGCCGGCAACACGACGGTGATGCTGACGTCGTTACTGGGGCAGATCCGTATTTTCTACGTCATGGCACGCGATCGCATGTTGCCGCCGGGAGTCGCCCGAATTCATCCCGTCTTTCGGACGCCCGCCCGTATGACCGTCATCACCGGTGTCATCGTCGCCGTCCTCGCGGCGATGCTTCCGCTCTCCACGCTGCTCGATTTCGTGAATATCGGAACGCTCTCGGCATTCGCGATCGTCTGTGCAGGCGTTTTGGTGCTGCGCATCGTCGAGCCGGATGCTCCGCGCCCGTTCCGCGCTCCGCTCGCACCGCTCTTTACCATTTTGGGAGCTCTCGGCTGCATCTATCTCATCACGGGCCTATCGTTGCCGACCTGGCTACGCTTTGCCGCCTGGTTCGTAGTCGGCCTCGCGGTGTATTTTCTCTACGGTTTTCACCGTTCGTTGTTGCGACCGGAACCCAAAGCGTGATGTCCTTGGAAGCGAACGGCCGCTATCGCGAGCGCATTTGGGAGAACCACTTCGCCGCCGATTTCGAACGCGATGTGCTTGCCGGCCTACGAGCTCCACAAAAGGCGATTCCGTCGAAGTATCTCTACGATGCGTTGGGCTCGGCGCTCTTCGAAGCGATCGTGTTGCTTCCTGAGTACGATCTGCCGCGGCGGGAAAACGCACTTCTCAAACGCCATGCCTCGACGATCGTCGACAAAGTTGGAGCACCGCCGCACCTGCTCGAACTCGGTGGCGGGAGTTCTGAAAAAACGCGGATGTTGATCGAGGCGGCAATCGCGCGATACGGCTCTGTGAGTTACACGACGATCGATATTTCGCTTGGAGCGGTTCGTGCCGCCGCGGCAGAGTTGCTCGATAGGTATCCGCAAATCACGGTTGAAGCCCTCGTCGGCGATTATTTTCAAGTTCTTGCCGACGTCGAGCGCCGTCCGGCTACGCTCGCGCTTTTCTTGGGGTCGAATTTAGGGAATTATCCCGGTCGACGCGGCCGCGATCTCTTTACGGCGGTCCACGCCGCCCTTATTCCCGGCGATACGTTTTTGCTCGGTGTCGATCTCCGCAAGGATCGCGAAGCGATGGAGCTTGCCTATAACGACGCGATCGGTGTGACGGCAGCGTTTTCAAAAAATATACTTGCGCGGATCAACCGAGAGCTCGGTGCCGATATCGATATAGCTAATTTTCGGTATGTTTCGAGCTTCGACGACCTGACCGGGAGCATCGAGTCCTATCTCATCGCAGAGCGGAGCGCGACCTATGCGCTCGGCGTCGGACGAGAACGCATCAAGTTCGCAGCCGGCGAGCGCCTGCACGTAGAATCGTCGCATAAGTTTACGCGCGAAGAAGTGCGTGCCATCGGCGAAGCGTGCGGTTTTAGAGAGCGGGAATTTCTCGCCGACGATGATGAGGCTTTCGCGTTGGTTCTGTTGGAGCGCTCTCGGCGCTAGCCGCTCGCGCGTAGCCGGACGACGCGCTCGAGAGCACGGAACGCGAGTTCGGCGAGCAACGCAATGGTAACGACTCCGATCGCTCCTTGTACGAGCATCGTTCGGTTTTGCAACGCGAAGCCGGTGAAAATGACCGTACCGAGCCCGCTCCCGCCGACGTAGCCGCCGAGCGTTGCCAAAGCGATGCTGCCGAGCGTGGCGACGCGAAGGCCGGAGAGGATTGCCGGAAGAGCGAGCGGGAGATCGATCTGCAAGCGTCGTTTCAAGCGTGGTAGTCCGAGCGCTACCGCTACCTCGCGTTGCTCTGCGGGAATCGATCGGAGGCCGGTCACGGTGCTGCGGAAGATAGCGTACAGCGCGTACATGACCAGCGCGACTTCGACGCTCGTGTTCCCGAGCCCGATAAACTGCACGAGTACGGCCAGCAACGCCAGCGAAGGCACCGTATAGAGCGCCCCCAACAGTGCGGAGAGCGAGCGTTCGAACGTCGGTCGATCGGCGAAGATGAGTGCCGCGGGCACCGCGATCGTCGCTGCGACGGCGACGCCGACCGCGCAGAGCGCGATGTGCGCGAGGATTGCCGCGATCATTGTCCTCGTTCGCGAACCGCGAGACGGGCTCGGCGGTATTCATGTAACAGCGCATCGCCGCAGAGAAGCTCGGCGGTGAAATCGTCGGACGGTCGATCGAGCAATGCACGCGGCGTTCCCAGCGCTCGCAGACGCCCTTCGTCGATGACCGCAATGCGATCGCCTAAGAAAAGTGCCTCGTCGACGTCGTGCGTCACGAATAACGTCGTCGTGCGTGCATCGCGTAATACGTCGAGTAACTCGGCTTGGAGTTGCGGGCGAAGGATCGGGTCGACCGCTCCAAAGGGCTCGTCGAGCAATAACAAGCGCGGAAAGGACATCAGGGCGCGGGCGATGCCGACGCGCTGCGCCTGTCCGCCTGAAAGCGCGCGCGGCCGTCGACGGCGATATACTTGCGGATCGAGACGCACGGTTGCGAGCATCTCGTCGATGCGCGCGTCGATGCGGGCGCGCGGCCAACCCAAACTCTCCGGCACGAGAGCGAGACTCTCGGCGACGGTGAGGTGCGCGAAAAGGCCGACGCCCTGAATCGCATAGCCGATCGTTCGGCGCAGCGGGTCGATGGCGAAGGTGTCAAGAGCAACGCCGTCGATCTCAATGCGGCCGTCGCATAGCTCAACGAGACGATTCACGCAGCGTAACAACGTGCTTTTCCCTGATCCCGAAGCCCCGACAATCGTGAGGAGTTCCCCGGGCGCAACGTGCAAGGAGATGTTTTCGAGCGCGTAGGTTGTCGAGCCGGGAAAGCGCACCGATGCCCGATCGAACCGAAGTGCGTATGGCGCTTCGATCGTCATTGTTGCTGCAGGAAAGCGCGCGCGACGGAAGCCGGGCTCACCTGTGCGGATTCGATGCGTTCGTTCATCGACGCGACCGCAGCGGTTGATAGGCGGGCGGAGAGCGCGTCGAGCGCGGTACGCATCTTCGGGTAGCGGGCGAGCGTCGCGATGCGCACCACCGGCGCCGCGTGATAGGTCGGCCAAAACCCACGATCGTCGCGCAGAAGAACGAGGCCGTGTGCGGCGATCGCGCCGTCGGTGGTAAACGCAGTCGCGACGTCGGCCTTGCCGCTCAACAAGGCTTCATACTTCAGCGCGATATCGTACGTGCGAACGGAGCGAAAGTGGAACCCGCCGTAATACCGTTGCAAACCCGGCAAACCGTCCGGGCGTGCAAGAAACTCTTGAATGGTTGCAAGGCGCAGGCGCGGCGCGAGGCGCGAACATTCCGAAAGCGTCGTGAGGTGGTAACGCCGTGATAGCGCTTGCGTTGTCGCGAGGGCTTGCGAATCGTTCATCGGTGCCGGGGTTAACCACGTCGCATGGTAGCGCGCTTCGAAACGTTCGCGGAGCAACGCGAGAATTGCCGCGCCGTCGCGCATCGGTGCGTGGTGGAGAACGTCGACGAGCGCGGTACCGGTATATTCAGGGTAGCAATCGATATCGCCGCGCGATAATGCCGCAAGGGCGATCTGCGTCGAACCAAGGTCGAAGCGGCGTTCGATGGGGATGCCGATTCCTTCGAGCCTCTGTGCGTAGAGCTCGGCGAGGAGAATCGATTCCGCGAAATTTTTCGACCCGATGCGCAGCGACTGCGCAGGCGCGCAGCGCGCGAGAGCGAGTGCGCCGCCGATGGTTGCGAGTGCGGTGCGACGACGCATCAGCGCCATGCCTCGACGCGGCGAACCAGGAGCGCGAGTCCGCTGTCGACGACGACAGCGAGCCCGGCGACCGTTGCGGCGGTCAGCAGCAGAAGCGTTTCGTTTCCGGTCTGTAAGCCCCGGACGATTCCATCGCCAAGCCCGCCGCCGCCGATGAAGGTGGCCAGTGTGGCGCTGGCAATGCACTCGACCCCGGCGGTGCGGAGCCCGGCGAGTGCGAGCGGAGCGGTCGCCGGCATCTCGATGCGCAGAAAGCGCGTGCGGGCGCCGAGGCCGAGCGCGTCGGCGAGTTCGCGCTGCGCCGCTGAGAGCGAGCGCATTCCGGCATCGACCGAGATGGCGATGGGCGGCAGGGCGAGTAGCGCGAGTGCAACGATCGCGGGGAGACGCCCGACGCCGAGCCACGGCAGCAGCAGAGCAAGCACGGCGATCGTCGGCACGCTCCGCGCGATACCGACCCCGCCGAGCGTGGCGGTACGGACGAAGCGCGTCTTTGCCGTCAGCACTGCAAGCGGCACCCCCACCGCAGTTGCTATTGCGAGCGCCGCTCCGGCGATTTCGAGATGCGTGCCGGTCTCGACGAGCAAATCGGTAAGCATTGCGGCTAGAGTTTCGCCCACGCTCGGCGAATCCCGCGAGAACGATGCTCCAGCGATTCGAAGCCGCGAGTCCGCCGAAAAGCGCAGAACGCGGCGATGCCGAGCTTTTTTTCAGCCGCGAGCTTTCGTGGCTGGCCTTCAACGATCGTGTCCTTGAAGAGGCGCTCGATCCGAAAAATCCGTTGCTGGAGCGATTGAAGTTCGTCTCGATATTCGGAACCAACCTCGACGAATTTTTTATGATTCGGGTCGCGGCGATCAAACAACAGATCGCTGCAGGCGTGACGACGCGCTCCGACGACGGCAGATTGCCGGCCGAGCATTTTACCGCGATCTCCCAATATATTCGCGAGACGTTGCCGCGGCAGATGAAGGTGCTGCGCGACGATCTGCTTCCGGCGATTGCGGAAAAAGGCGTACGCATACTCAGCGTTACCGACCTCGACGAAGAGCGAGCTCGCACCGTCGAACACGTCTTCGACGAACGCGTTTTTCCCGTGCTTACCCCACTTGCCGTCGATAGCGGACACCCGTTCCCGTATATTTCGAATCTTTCGCTTTCGTTGGCGGTCGAACTCGAAGAAGTAACTCCGGATGGCATCGACGTGCATTTTGCTCGCGTGAAGATTCCTCCGACCCTGCCGCGCTTCATTGAAATTTCGGAGAGCGCTCCGGGGGCGCGTAGTTTTGTCTCGATTGAAGATGCGATCGCGCATCACCTCGACGCACTCTTCCCCGGGATGACCGTTCGCGCTTCGTATCTGTTCCGCGTCACGCGTGATGCGGATCTCGATTTGCAAGAGGACGAAGCCGACGATTTGCTCCAAGCGATCGAATCGGAGTTGCAGAAACGGCGCTTCGGCGAACCGGTTCGCCTGGAAGTGGAGCGCGGCATTCCCGAAAATCTCCGCGCGTTTCTGCTCGATGCGCTCGATCTGCGCGAAGAAGATTGTTACGATATCGACGGTTTTATGGGGCTCAGCGATCTGATGTCGCTCTACCGTCAAGCCGGGCTCGACGAATTGCGCGACCGGCCGTTTACGCCCGCGATCCCCGTGCGTCTGCGCGGCGTGAGCGACATCTTCGCCGCGATTCGCGACGGCGATATTCTGCTTCACCACCCCTACGATTCGTTCGACCCGGTCGTGCAGTTCGTGCAAGCCGCCGCAAATGACGACCGTGTGCTGGCGATTAAGGCGACGCTCTACCGCACGTCGGGAAGCGATTCGCCGATCGTGCGCGCATTATTGGAAGCAGCGGAGAACGAAAAACAAGTCGCGGTCGTTATCGAACTCAAAGCGCGTTTCGACGAAGAGAATAATATCGAATGGGCGCGCCGCCTTGAACGCGCCGGCGTTCATGTTGTTTATGGGTTTCCGGGTTTGAAGGTGCATGCGAAGGCACTGTTGGTCGTGCGCGAAGATGAAGACGGCATACGGCGCTATATGCACTTCGGCACCGGAAATTATAACGAGAAAAGCGCGCGGCTCTATACGGATTTCAGTCTCTTCACGGCGCGAGCGCGGCTTGGGTCCGACCTTGCGCAGATGTTCAATGCACTCACGGGTTTTGCGAAGGTGACCGATTACGACGAATTGCTTGTCGCTCCGGTCACGCTGCGACGCGAAGTTCTCGCGGCAATCGATCGTGAGACCGAGCATGCCGAGGCCGGGAGAGCATGCGGGATCCGCGCGAAGCTGAATGCGCTCACCGACAAAGAGGTGGTGCGGGCGCTCTATCGCGCCTCGCAGGCGAGGGTGCCGATCGACCTGCTGGTGCGCGGTATGTGTACGCTGCGACCGGGGGTGCCGGGCTTGAGCGAGAGCATCCGCGTGCGCTCGATCGTCGGGCGCTTCCTCGAACACTCACGGGTCTTCTCGTTCACCGATGGCGGCGACCGGAAGCTCTTCATCGGCAGTGCGGATTGGATGGGGCGTAACCTCGACCGTCGGGTCGAGCTCGCCGTTCCGGTCGAGGATCGCGAGATGGCCGAGGAACTCGACCGGCTGCTTGCTTCGGTGCTCTTCGCCGATACCCAGCAATCGCGGGAGCTCCTCCCTGACGGAACCTATCGGCGCCTGGCGCTCCGTCCTGGAGCGGGCATCGACGCTCAGGGCGAGCTGTTACGGCGACGCGAGCGCCTGCTTTCTTAATCTCCTCCTAATCTATCCGGGGTACACTCGAGCAGGTTCGAGAGCGCTTACCGCAAGGTGAAGCGATCTTGGATTTCACGCTTTTAACAGGAGGTTTTCCTTGAGTACCCTCACTCGACTCCTGCTCGCCGCGGCCATCGCCGTGCTCACCGTTGGACCCGTCAGCGCGGCAACGGTTCGGAACGCGTCGCATCGTCTCGTCGCCCAGGCTGATTCTCAAAGCACCGGATCGGTGAGCGGATCGCTCCACGATGTCTCGGGTGCACCGGTTGCGGGGGCGACGATCGCCGTCCGCGGCGCGAAGAGCTATTATGCTCTCTCCGACGCGAAGGGAAATTTTTCGGTCTCCGACATCGCTCCCGGCGTTTACGAAATTATCGTTACGAAGCCGGGTTATCAAACGGCGACCGACACCGACTACACCGTTCTTGCCGGACAGAGCCAAAACGTCGTCGTGACGATGCATGCGGCGACGTTTTCATCGTTGCGGACGATCGCGACGGTGCGCGCCGTTGGGCGCGGCACCTTTAACACGACCCCTGCCGCAGTCAATGTCGTTTCCGCGGCGGCTTTTGCCGATCAAGGCGCGGTTCAGGTAACGCGCGTGCTCAGCCAGGTGCCGGGCGTGCAGATCTCCTTTCCGTCGAGCAACGCAAATGCTGCGGTTCCCGGGGGGATCACGGTGCCAAATATTCGCGGAGCAGGTTCGTTTGAGACCGCAACGCTCATCGACGGGCATCCGCTTTCGGTGGGGACGTACGGCGATTACGTCACGACGTTTCTCAATTCATATATGTTCTCGAACACCGAAGTGGTGAAGGGACCCGGCGCGACCGTTCCGGTGAACGATGCAATCGGCGGTACGCTGAACTTCCGCACGAAGGATCCGACGTTCAAGCCAACCCCCGACATCGCAATCGGCGTTACCAACCATGGCGGGACGTTCTCGAATTTCGGATTCTCCGATACCGTCGGTCGGCTTGGGCTCGTCATGGACATTGCAACGGTCGACGACCCATCGCCGCTCGACAACCAGCAAGTCTATTACAATCCCAACGGCGCCCTTGACACCGTGACCGGGAAAACGCTCACTCCCTTCAATGGAGCGAACACCACTACGACGCTTCCGGGAACGTCATCGAGCATTCAGACGATCTATCCGCTCGTTGCGTGCTGTTATAACGTTCAAGGGCAGTACTCGCAGACCGCCGAGTTGGTAAAATTCCGCTATAAGCTCTCCGAGGCGACAACGGCAATGGTGAGCTACCTCGGTTCGCAGACCTTCTCCGACCAGAACGGCAACACCGGAAACCTCACGCTCGGCACCTTCTCGCCGCTTGCCGGATATACGGGAAGCCTCGCGACGGGTGGGCTGGGCGTGAATTTTCTTTATCCCGGCGGTACCGAGCAAGAGGTCAATAACGAGCCGATTTTCCAGGGAGAGGTGCGCTCGACATTAGGGCGCGACACCGTACTCGCGCGCTACTATCACGCGTCGATTCTGCGCCAAATCACCGAAGGCAATCCCAACGGCACGCCCAGCCTGGTGACGCAGACGCTCTACGGTTCTTCTTGTCCGGGCAAGATCGTCGCAAATGTGTGTTCTACCGCACCGATCATGTACAACGGGACGCCCGTAACGCTTGCCTTCCACAGCAAATACTTGCAGACCGAACAAGACGCTCTCTCGGGTATCTCGTTCTTGTATCTGCACCCGATCGGTAGCAATACCCTCAGCCTCGGGATCGATCAGACGATCTCAACCACCACTTCGTTTTCGCAGTCCACCTATACCAACGTCAACCTCCCGACCGGATCCGCGCAGAAATTCACGACGTTCACGCTGCGCGGTCACTTCCGCATCAATCCGAAATTGAGCGGATATGCAACCCTCTACGAAAATATCTATAACAGCACCTATCCCGTCTCGTGCCCGTTTGCATACGGATATTCGAACTGCGCGATCGACGGATCGAACGTTACTTTCGGTTCGACGACCAATACGCACTTCGACGACCGATTTGCGTTGACATATCGACCGGACACGAACACCTCGCTTCGTCTCTCGATCGGTTCGGCTATCGCGCCTCCCTATCTCTTGTTGCTGAGCCAGATCGCAAGCCCGGCGGCGACCTACAACTCGTCGACCGGTATCGCGACCTTGAGAACCAATAACGGCGGCATCAAGCCCGAGACGGCCTATGGTTTCGATCTCGGCGCGAGCTTCCGCATGCCGAAGGCAAATGCGGTGGCGACCGTCGACCTCTACCAGACCAACTTGTTCAACAAGTTTT
The DNA here is from genome assembly GCA_027422105.1 of Vulcanimicrobiota bacterium. Taxonomy (GTDB): domain Bacteria; phylum Vulcanimicrobiota; class Vulcanimicrobiia; order Vulcanimicrobiales; family Vulcanimicrobiaceae; genus JABEUX01. The sequence goes on from DAIBFU010000012.1 coordinate 16,149, forward strand.
TCGGTCAGACGTACCCGAGCCAGTACACCTGTTCGAGCCCGAACATACAGTGCACCAACAGCGGCGCAGCGGTTCCGCCGAACACGCCCGTCTACTATCAATCGTACGTGAACCTCAGCAACGCGCGATTCGCGGGCATCGAAGTCGGTATCCGTAGCCTTCGGCATGTCGGGCTCGGCTACGTTGTCGAAGGCGATCTCTCGCGCGGCTATGTGTATAATCTGCCGCCGTACTTCTACTGCTCCACGCCCGGACCGAACTGCGTGCAGAACCAGAACCTCAATGTCATCGCCAACCAGAACTTCAACGGCGGCGGCATTGACTATACGAGTACGATCACTTCGATGAACACACGGTTGCCCTACGCGCAGGCAAATCTCGAAGTGAACTACCGCTCCAAAGGCGGAATCTACGCCGCCCTCGGCGATTCGCTCGAGGGGAATAACAACTCGTTCAATCGAGCGCCGTTCGGAATCGGTTACGTTACCCTGCGCGTACCGTTGAACAAACGCTTCGCCGTCCAAGTCTCCGGGGATAACATTTTCAACGCCTACACCGGTCTCTTCCCGGTCTACGGCGGTGGAGTTCCCGTGCCGCTCGTCAACGGTTCGCAAGCAGCAACCGTCGGCAACGTGCTCGGGCCGGCAACCTATCGCTTCATCCTCTCGACGAGGTTCTAACGCGAAGCGCCGTCGGCGCTAGGCAACGAAAAGGCTGGGCTCGCATCTGTGAGTCCAGCTTTTTTGGTTGTCACGCCGAGTAGCGATTGTCACGCCGAGTAGGTTGCGAAGCAACCGTATCGAGGCGCCGCGCGCATCCCTCGATACGGCTGCTGCGCAGCCTACTCGGGATGACTGGGTTGTCGCGGCGCAGCCTACTCGGGATGACTGGGTTGTCGCTGCGCAGCCTACTCGGGATGACAGGGTTGCATCACACGAGTTTGAGAATTGCGCGCCATTCCGCGCTGCGCACCGGCTGTACCGAGAGGCGTTGGCCGCGCTGCAGCAGCGGCATCGCTTCGAGCGCGGCGATATCTCGCAGGCTCGATAACGTGACGACCTCGGAGAATGCGCGTACGAATGCGACGTCGACATTCATCCAGCGGGGATGATCGGGTGAGCTTTTGGGGTCGTAATACTCGCTGTGGGGATCGAATGCGGTTGCATCGGGGTAGGCGGCAAGTGCGACGCGGCAGATGCCGACGATTCCCGGTTCGGCGCACGATGAGTGATAGAAAAAGCCTTCGTCACCCACCGACATCATCTGCATGAAGTTTCGCGCTTGATAGTTGCGAACGCCGCTCCACGGCGTCGAACGTTCACGACGCAGATCGTCGATGGAATAACTTTGCGGCTCGCTTTTGAAAAGCCAGTACTTCGGCATGCCGCCGACTACGGCGTCGGCGTTGGTGCGGCCTCCGGAGTCGGAGAAGGCGTCGGCAGCTCCATTGCTTGCTCTGCTTCGCGCTGCGCGCGGTCGAGTGCTCGGCTCCCCGGAAAGTCCGAACGGAGCCACTCGATGATCTGCATTGCGTGTATGCGTCCACCCAGCGTTGGAACGAGGAGATAGTCATGCTCGAGTCGCGCGAGGTTTTTCGGAATCCAGTCGTCATGGGGATATTTGTGCTCCCAATCGTGCATGGAATCTTCGACGAGCGAGAGCAGCGGGAGCGAGTTTTTCGCATCGCTTTCGTTCTCCGAGCGCGTCGCAATGCGGCGTAACTCGTTGCCGATGCCGATGGGGCTGAGTTTCATCCGCCCGAAATACTCATCGATCGGCGCGGAAGCAGGCGCGGCGGAGCTCTTCGAACTCCGAGCGAGGCTGGGAAGCGGTGAGAGCGTGAGGCAAAGCACGGTGATGCTCGCTAATAAGGCAAAGGAAGCAGTCGGACGCATGTCCCCGTTATCGGCAGGGGGCACCCGATGTTCTAGGGCGGGGCCCGGCGACGTGATAGGATAGCGCCCATGCAACGTCGGGTCATTCACAAGAACGAAGCGGGCTGGGAAGGGGTCGAGGCTGAGGGCTATCGCCCCGGTGCCGCCGTCGGCATCGCGCGTCATACCATCGTCGGCGGCTGGAAAGCCGAGCCTGGAGCACCTGGGCCGCACCTCGAAGTGCGCTTTTTTGAACTCGACCCGGGGGCGGCATCGCGACTCGAACGCCACGAGCACGAGCACTACGTGATCGTCGGGCAGGGGCTCGGGCATGCGGTGGTCGGCGATCGCGTCGAGGAGGTCGCCGCGGGAGACGTCATCTACGTCGCTCCGCTCGAACTCCACCAATTCATCAATCGCGGAGCGGAGCGCTTCGGCTTCTACTGCATCGTCACCGCGGCTCGCGATGGAGCGCAGATTCCCGAGCGTGAGGAAATCGAACGGCTGCTCGCCTCGCCGGTCGGCAAATTCATTCGCCCCGATGCAGTGCCGCCGCCGCTACGGCGCGGCGTTTAGCCCCGCTCGACCGGGCGCGCCGGGTCGGCGCACCATTCGCTCCACGAGCCGGCGTAGATGCGGCCGCCGCGCAGCCCCGCTGCGGTCGCGGCAAAGAGATTCGCCGCCGCCGAGATGCCGGATCCGCAGTAGTGCACCAGGCGATCGGCCTTGCCGAGCGCTTCGAACTCTTCCCGCAGTTCGCGGGGCGAACGAAGGTGCCCATCGCTGCGATAGTTCGAACCGTACGGGCGATTTTTCGCGCCGGGAATATGCCCGGCGACCGGATCGATCGGCTCGATCTCGCCGCGAAAGCGCTCTGGGGCGCGCGCATCGATCGGCTGAAACGTCGCGTCGGCGCCGTTTCGGAGTAACTCATTCGCGCTAACGACGACATCGAGCGGCGCACCGATGGGGAAACGGCGCGCGATTCTCGCGCGACGATCGGGGCCGCGGTCGATCGGCGCACCCGAGCGCTCCCACGCTGCAAATCCGCCGTCGAGGATCGCAACCCGCGCGTGCCCGAGATTGCGAACGAGCATCCAACAACGCGCGGCGAACATGCCGGCGCCCTCGTCGTACGCGACGATCTGGCTGCGCTCGTCGGCGCCGATCCGCCCGAGAAAAGCGGCGAAGTCGGAGCGCTCCGGAAGCGGATGGCGCCCGTTCTTCCCTGTTTTCTCGCCGCTGAGATCGCGTTCGACATCGGCAAATGCCGCGCCGGGAACGTGCGCCTCTTCGTAGGCTGCACGTCCGGCGGCGAAATTTGCGAGCGAATGGCGACAATCGATCACGACCCAGGCGGGGTCGTGCAGACGCGACCGGAGCGTCTCGATGTCGACGAGTATTTCGTACTCCACGCGCGTGCGTTAGTGGAGATTGATGACGGGCTTACTTTCGGCGCGATAGCCGAACGCATTCTCCAGCAATGTCGCGAGCTCACCCTTCTCGGCCATCGGCCCGAGGATATCGGTGTCGCCGTAAAACTTGCCGTCGATAAAGACCTTCGGCAACGTCGGCCAATCGGTCAATTTTGCTAACGCTTCGCGCTTGGGCATGTTTTCGAGCACGTCGATCACTTCAAACGGGTACCCGAAGCCGTTGAAGAATTCGATCGTCTCAAGCGTAAAGCCGCAACGCGGCATCGCTTTCGTCCCTTTTCCGTAGACGAGAATTTTGTGGGCGGCGATCTCTTCGGCGATCTCGCTTTGCAGTGCGTCGGACATGCTTAGTTCTCCGGAAGCTTCGTGGTGATTTCGAGGGCGTGGATGCGCGCGTCTTTGAGCGCCGCATCGAGCGCGCGATAGACCAAACGATGGCGGTCTAGCGGATTGAGTTCCGCAAAAGCCGCCGAGGTCACTTCGACATTGAAATGATCCATCGTGCCGGTTCGGTCGTGAATCGCGACGCACGCGTCGGGCATTGCCGCACGTACGAGTGCGGTGAGGGAATCGTTATCGATCATCAGATCTCTTATGGATTGAGGTGAGTGGTGCGCGCATCGCGCAGCGTCTGTGCTAACCCCTTGGCTTCGCGAAGCGTTTCGGGAAGGGCCTCCCCTGCACGCACGAGTGCTCGCGCCGCCCCGGCGGCAAGGACGACGGCGGCGGCGCCAAGCAAGACCGCCGGTAGGCCTCTTGCTCGCATCGGCCCGACGCGCAGATCGAACGAACGCTGCAGTTTGGCAAGCCCTTTGAGGGCGGAACCGATTTTCATACCCGGGGCACTTTTGTGCCGCCCTTCGGGGCGACCTGCGAGGGGAGCGCGACTGCGAGCGCGTAGGGCGACCTTTATGATTGCCGCGCGATTACACAGCATCGGAGACCCCTCGCACCTGCGGGTGGAGGATGCGCCGCTGCCCGAGCCCGCCGCCGGGGAGGTGCGCGTGCGCATTCGCGCCGCCGCGCTGAATCGACGCGACGCATTTATTACCCGCGGCCTCTATCCCGGCATCGCGCTTCCATGCACGCCCGGCTCCGACGGCTGCGGCGAGATCGATGCGCTTGGTGCGGGGGTCACGGGGCTTCGACGCGGCGAGGAGGTCGTGATCGACCCGATGCTCGCCTGGGGCCCGGATCGCCGCATCTGGGCGGACGGCAGCGGAATTCTCGGTATGCCGCAGCCCGGAACGCTCGCGCAATATCTCTGCGTGCCCGCGGAAAACGTCTACGGCAAACCGGCGCATCTCGATTTCCAGCATGCAGCGGCGCTACCGCTTGCGGGGCTCACCGCGTACCGCGCGTTGATGACGCGCGCGCGTTTGCAGCCGGGTGAGACGGTGTTGATTCCAGGTATCGGAAGCGGCGTGCAGAGTTGCGCGTTGCTTTTCGCAAAGGCGATCGGCGCCCGCGCGGTGGTAACCTCGAGCAGCGACGAAAAACTCGAAAGCGCGCGCGCGCTCGGAGCCGACGTGGTCGTCAATTATGCCGCCGATCCGCAGTGGTTTAAAACGTTAAAGAACAGCGGACCGATCGATGCGGCTATCGACGGATCGGGCGGCGAGACGTTGGCGCGAATTCTCGATATCGTTCGCCCGGGTGGGCGCGTCGCAATCTACGGCGGCACCGGCGGCGATGCGAAAATTCGCCCGTTCTCGATTTTTTGGAAGCAACTCGACGTACTCGGTTCTTCGATGGGAAGCCCCGAAGATTTTCGCGATATGCTCGCGCTGGTCTCGCAAAAACGTATCGAACCGATCGTCGGCGCGGTCTTTCCGCTAGGCGATATCGTTGCCGCCGTCGCGCAATTGGAATCGGGTGCGAACTTCGGAAAGGTCGTCGTTACCGTCGAATGAGCGAATATTCGTAGATTGTATCGAGCCGCAGCTGTGCGCCGAGTTCGGCCTCGACCAACGGCGCATGCTCCGCGCCGACGACGTTCACCCAATCGGGATTGAGAATCGCCTGTTCGCGTGCAGTCATCGCTCGTTCGAGTCGCTGCGCAGCAACGCGATGCTCCTCTTCGAGGGCGAGAAGATAGGCGAGCATCTGTCGCGCGGCAGCGGCCCAAAGTCGAATGTCGGCATCGCGATAGATGCGTTCGACGAGATCGGGAATCGTCTGCGGCCCCGCGCTGAGTGCAGCGAGGAGCTCCGCTTCGCGCCGCTCGCGGTGCTCGATGTATTCCTCGATCTTCGCGCGTGGATCGGTAACAATCGGGCCGTGTCCGCAACAGATCGCTCGTGCATCGCCGAAGTCGGCACGCAAGCGACGAAGCGTTGCCTGATACGGGCGCATCGCACCGCCGGGTGGAGCGATGACGACGGTTCCCGTTCCTAAGATCGTATCGCCGGTAAAGAGCGTCGCGCTCTCGCGTTCGTAGAAAACCAAATGCTCGAGCGTGTGCCCGGGTGCATCGATCGCCACAAGGCGTAGATCGCCGACGCGGAGTTCTTCGTTATCGCTCAGGCTCGCATCGTGCGGCGCCGCCGAAAAAGGGTGCGCATAGATTTTTGCTCCGGTTGCCGCTGCGAGCAGCGGTGCGGCCGGCACGTGGTCGGGGTGTCCGTGCGTGAGCGCGATCGCGCGAAGAAGAAGATCGTTCTCGCGGAGGTAGGCGACGATACTTTCTACGTGGGCGGGAATTGCCGGACCCGGATCGATGCAGATCGCCTCACCGTTGCGCGATGCGAGCAGCCAGGTGTTGGTTCCCTCGAGCGTCATCGCCGACGGGTTCGGCGCACGCAAGCGCGCGACGCGCTCTACCACACGTTCTCGAGATGCGACGGCATGACGAATCCGCGATCGGGGTGCATCGTCGGTTGAATCGTTACGATCGGTTTTGTAAGCGCAAGGCGCATGGCGATCGAGTTGTCTTCGCAATCGATCAAGCGCTCGAGATGCTTGACCGTTGGATAGACGAGGTTGAGTTTGCCGGCTCGGTATTCCGTAAGCGCCGTTCGAGCCGATAACCAACGCCCGTCATGGGTCTCGCTGCGATCGGCAGTGGCTTCCTGCCCCGGCGGCGCGATTGCCATAAAGAAGTAGGTATCGTACCGTCGCGGTTCGTTCGGCGGCGTTACCCAATGCGAAAAGAGTGCCAACGAACTGCCCGCAGCGACGAGATCTCCCGCCTCCAAAACATCGAGGAAACTCATGTCGCCCGAGCGCAGTGCGGCGCGCCACTCGGCGCGCTGCTCCGCATTCGGCGGCGCGGCCGCGTCGTCGCGCGGATAGGCGATGAGGAGCCCCGATTCCTCGAAGAGCTCGCGGAGCGCGGCGGCGAGAATCGAAGCGCGTTCGAGTGAACCCGGGTGTTCGACTTCCGTCGGAAGCGTCGCATCGCGCGTGTCGCGAAAAAGCGCGCCTGTTTCGCGCGCTGCGGCGCCGTCGATTCGCGCGTGCAGCGCGGGAAGGGTATCGGCGAGTTCGACCATCCCACCAGGGAAAACGTAGGCGTCGGGAGCGAACGTGCTCGTCGCGGTGCGTCGCACCAGAAAGAGCTGCGGCTCGCCCTCGATATCGCGCAGCAGCATGACGGTAGCGGCTCGAGGAATTTTGCTCATCGCAGGCTTCCTTTTCTGCCGTAGCGCATCCGTCCTATGCCGGGGTGCGGAGGAGGAAGCGATGATCGTTGCGGTAGGAAGCGATGAGCGGCACGAGACGGCCTTTTTTGCCTGCGAGGAATTACGACGGCGGGGGCACGAGTTGCAACTCTTCGGAGCGCTCGCCGAGGGGATGCCGGTGCGTTGGAGCAGCGTCGGCCATGCAGTCGGCGATGCGGTCGCATCGGGGATCTGCGCGAGCGGCATCCTTTTCTGCTGGACCGGCACCGGGGTGAGCATCGCCGCGAACAAAGTACGCGGTATTCGTGCGGCGCTCTGTGGCGATGCCGCGACAGCTGCAGGCGCCCGCCGCTGGAATGACGCGAATGTTCTCTGCGCGAGTTTGCGCGCGACGAGCGCCGCGGTGTTGGGCGAGATATTCGATGCTTGGTTTGCAACCGTACCGAGCGAGGATGCGGAGGATCGTGCCGCGCTCGCTGAGTTGGAGCGTTTCCAATCTAAGCGGTGAGTTCAGCCGTTACGGAGAGCGAGGGCGGGATTCCATCACGCCTCTACCCCGCGAAAGGATGAAATTTTACCGATGAAACTCAAGCGTACTCTCGCGACGATTGCAATCGCCGTCGCAACGCTCACCGGCATCGCGACTGCGAGCAGCATGAGCGGCAACATGATGGCGCACGGAACGTTGCTCCCCCACGTCACGATGTCTCCCTCGCGTTTTTCCGGCCCCGGTGTCTATACCGGTGCTCCTGCGCTTCCCGTAACGCTCTCGATGATCGTTGCCGGCGGCGGCCCCGCGCATTTTAGCTCGCTCGCGTTGGTGAAGCGGCTTGCGGGCGCAAAGACCGGTGCCGAGGTTGCGTCACTCGATAAGAAGTTCGGCGCGAAGAAGGTCGCGACGTTCCTTAAGGTCTTCAATTTCGTTGTCGCCGATTCGTTGCGCATCGTCACGGCGAAACACGTGGCGCTGCCGAAGACGCCCAGCCCGAATCCCAACGACGGGAAAGCCCTTGCCGGGGCGCTCTGGGCCGCCGGGCAGACCGGTCGTGGTTTTAACGTCGAGGTGTTACTCGATCGCGCCGTCTCGCATCCGATTCATCTCCAAGTAATGAAAGATATCGACGCAAAATACGGTCTCGCTGCCGACGCGGATTACCACGCCGTGTTAACCCAGGCGATGCACGATCTTGCGGCCGTCTATCACTTCAATGCGATGGGTCGCTCCGGATCGATGTAGTTCCCGCAGCGTTTGCTCGCAAACGTGAGAATCCCATGAGAACGTCCGGGTAAAGCGGGCGTTCTCATGGTGTTCTAAAGATTCATGTCGCTGGTGCGCTTAGACTTCTCTTCGTAACCGCACATTTCCACATTGAATCGAGGAGAAGACCATGCGCAATCACGTACTCTACGCCGCACTTGCCGCGCTCTTGCTCGCCGGCTGCGGCGGCGCGGGCGGCAGCGCTCCAAGCCTACCCGGTGGAACCTCGGGAGGCGGAGGCTCCACGACGCAGAGCGCTCAGATACAGTCGGAGGATTCCATTGCATCGGCGAACGCCGTCGGGTCCCCGGTGAAAACACTCAATAGCGTCGAGAGCGGCGTTGGGAGCCCGCTCGCTACGGTCGGCCGCAGCGCGCAATCCGTCACGAACGGCCAGTGTAATAACGGAGTCGAATATTTCGTGCCCGATAAAAACGGCGACGCGAATTCCAGCGAACGAATCGTTTTTTACGACCAGCTATGCACGCAGATCGCGCGTGACACCGTGCGCAAGTACACCGTCATCGGCAGTAACGCCGAAAGCGTTTCTCGCACCGTCTCGCAGTATCCGCAAGGGAACTCCACCGCGAGTTCGGTCCGTACCGATAATGTGACGATATCCAATGCGACCTTCGGGAATAACGGCTACCCCATTATCGCCGATGGGTTCGACCGTATCGTGTCGAGCACGCTCAATCTCACCGGCGTGAAGAGCATTGAATCGAATGCCGAGTACAGCATCGCAGCAGCGAATGCCGGCACGAGCTCCTATTGCGGCGATAGCGCCGGCTTTAACGCGACGGGCATCGCATCGCTCAATGAAACCTTTGGTTGGGCGGGCGGTGATCTCCCCGGCGGGACGCGCGTGGTAAATAGCGACGGCTCGGTCACCTACAGCGGGACGCAATCGGGCACGAGCTATGTCGGCGGCATCGGTGCGCTCAATGTTGCAAGCGCAACGCAAAACACCGCATGTCCGATCTCGACGCCGGATTTCACGCTGACCGGCGGAACGAGCAAAGGGACGTACACGATTCCAATTACCGCCACCTACAAAGCCGGCCTGCTCGAGAACCTCAGCGTCACCAACGCGCAACTCGTCGACGGCGACACGCTCAACGTAACGACTAATACCTCGCAGCCGCCGACCAGCAACAACTTCATCAGCGGTATCCTTACCAATAGCTCCGGCGCGCAAGTGTCAACCTTTGCCGTCGATGCCTTCGGCGACGGTACGCTGACGGTGACGCAGAGCGGCGCTCAATACGTGATGAATAACTGGCACGTCATAAAATAACCGCAGAAGAATCCCTCGATACGCCGCCCTGCGGGCGGCTACTCGGGATAACAGATCGCTCTACTCGGGATGACGGAGGTGTAGCAGCCTTTGTCATGCCGAGTAGGGCGCTTGAGGGCTCGTATCGAGGTATGCCGGAAGCGATCCCTCGATATGCCGCGGAGCTTGTCCTGAGCGAGCGAAGCGAATCGAAGCGAGTCGAAGGGGCGGCTACTCGGGATGACAGATCGCTCTACTCGGAATGACGGAAATGCTGCGTTACGCGATGACGATGCGGTGCTCGCGTAGCAGCACGGTGCGGTCGGCGATCTCGACGAGCGCAGGATCGTGCGTTGCGGCGAGAGTCGGAATGCCGGCATCGCGCAGCGCCGGAAGTGCGGAGGTGAGAAACGCATCGCGCGCGCTGCGATCGAGCGCTGAAGTCGGCTCGTCGAAGAGCACGAGCTGCGGTTGGCGCGCGAAGGCGCGCGCGATGGCGACCCGTTGGCGTTCGCCGCCGGAGAGCTGATTCGGAAAACGCCCGGCGAGTTCGGCGATATCGAAACGCGCGAGTAACGCCAAGGCGCGTTCGCGTCGATGGGCACGATCGTCGAAAGCAAACGCGACATTCTCCCACGCGCGAAGGTGCGGAAAGAGTAGGTGCTCCTGCGGAAGATAGGCGATCGGCCGACGTTGCGGCGGGAGGCCGGAGAACGGCGTGCCGTCGGCGGCGAGCAATCCGGCGAGCGCACGCAGAATCGTACTCTTCCCTTCGCCGTTTGCGCCGAGCAATACCGTCACTCCCGCGATGTCGAATTCGACCTCGAGT
>DAIBFU010000013.1:0-26414 GCA_027422105.1 Vulcanimicrobiota bacterium
CGGGAAAGGTTGACCATGCAAGTTCTTCAATCATCTGATGCTCTCGGGTCGCTGCCATGCGCGATTGCCGTGCCGATTCCCTCGGAGAGCCCGCTCGTCGGCGTCGCAAAAGAGCTCGACGCCCTCCTCGGCGGAGCGATCGCCGATATCCTCGCCTCCGGTGAGTTCAAGGGAAAGATCGGCGAGAGCACCCTGCTCCACGCGGCCGGTCAGCCCTTCAAGCGCGTCCTGCTCGTGGGGCTCGGCGATCCCGCCGCATTTTCGCCCTCGGTGATGGCAAAAGTCGCAGGAACGGCGGTCCGCACGCTCGGCAAACGCGGTGCGACCAAAATTGCGATCGCCTTCCCGCAACAAGCCGCCGGCGACGAAGAACGCTGCGCTTCTTTTGCCGCCGAAGGCGCGATCGCCGGGTGCTTTGAGACGGGCACCTACCAGAGCGCCCCGGAACGTGCGATTGCAATCGCAGAGACGCTGCTGCTCTCGCATGGGTTCAATGCCGATGCCATCGGGCGCGGGCTCAAGCGCGGAGTCGCCATCGGCGAGGCGGTCAATCTCGCGCGACGCTTAGCGCTCACGCCGGCGAACGATATGACGCCGACGCATCTCGCTGCAGAGGCGACCGCCGTTGCAAATGCCCACGGCATGGAGATCGAAGTGCACGATGCGGCTTGGGCGGCCGAGAAAAAAATGGGGTCGTTCCTCTCCGTCGCGCAGGGCAGCGCGCAGCCGCCGGCGTTTATCGTCATGCACTATCGCGGCGCGCCGAAGAGCGATCGACTGCTCGCCCTCGTCGGAAAAGGCATCACCTTCGATACCGGCGGCATTTCGTTGAAGCCGCCGGAGAAAATGGAAGAGATGAAATACGATATGTCCGGTGGCGCCGGCGTGATCGCGGCGATGGGCGCGATCGCATCGCTCAAACCGAACATCAATGTCGTCGGCATCGTTCCCGCAACCGAGAACATGCCCGGCGGCAAAGCCACGAAACCCGGCGATGTCGTCCGCGCGAGTAACGGTACGACCATCGAGGTCATCAATACCGACGCCGAGGGCCGACTCGTTCTCGCCGATGCGCTCGTCTACGCGCGTTCGCTCAACGCAACGCAAATCGTCGACGCTGCGACCCTCACCGGTGCATGCGTCATCGCTCTGGGACACGCCGCGAGTGCAGCGGTCAGCAATGACGATGCGTTCGCATCGCTCTTTCTCGATGCAGTGAAGGATTGCGGCGAGCGCTACTGGCGCATGCCGCTCTACGACGATTACAGCAACGCGATGAAGAGCGATATCGCCGACCTCAAGAATACCGGCGGACGCCCGGCCGGCACACTCACCGCGGCGGCGTTTCTGAAGGCGTTCGTCGAAAAAACTCCGTGGGTACATCTCGACGTCGCCGGTACGGCGTACGTTGACGGCGAGACGGCGTGGTCGGCGAAAGGCCCGACCGGTACGCCCGTTCGCGCATTCGTTCATCTCGCCGAGAAGATGGCGGGCTAGCGATGTCCGGGCACGGCGCGAGCGATCAGGCGCGTCCGTACGAGCCGGCACATGGGCGCGCGGTGCGCCGCATCACTGCCGGAGCCGTTCGACGCCGGAAGGGTTCGCCGTTCCCAATTGTGACGGCATACGATGCACCGTTCGCAGGCTTCGCTGAAGCAGCGGGGATCGATATCATCCTCGTCGGCGACAGCCTCGCGAACGTCGTGCTGGGCTACGATGAAACGACGCCGATTACCGTCGAGGTGATGATCCATCACGCGCAGGCCGTCGTGCGTGGAACGACCCGCGCCCATATCGTCGTCGATATGCCGTTCGGTTCGTATCACGTCAGCGACGAAGATGCGGTGCGTAACGCCATTCGCTTAGTAAAAGAGGGCGGCGCTTGCAGTGTCAAACTCGAAGGCGGCGGCATGGAGGCCGACCGTATCGCGGCGATCGCCGCGACGGGAATTCCGGTGATGGGGCATATCGGCGTGATGCCGCAGACCGCCGGGCTCGGCCCCGGTTACAAAAAACGCGCGAACCGCGAACGCTTGTTGGAACAGGCGAAAAAGGTCGAAGCGGCGGGCGCGTACGCGATCGTCCTCGAAGTCGTCGACAGCGAGATCGCCGCAGAGATTACCGCATCGATCGCGATTCCGACCGTCGGAATCGGTGCCGGTCCTCATTGCGACGCGCAAGTACTCGTCTTGCACGATGTCTTGGGGATCTACTCGCAGTCGCCGCCGTTCGCGAAACGATTCGCAGAGCTCGGAGCCGCCGCGACCGAGGCACTTGCGGAGTACGCCCGCGACGTACGCGAGCAAGGTTTTCCGAAGCGCTAATCGCCGCGAACGCTACTCGCCTTGCGCGGTCGCTCCGGCCCGCCACGGGCTGTTTTCGATCGTCCGCGCGAAGACGTCGAAGAGTTCCGGGTCGCTGACGCGCCCGCGCTCCTCGGCCATCACCTCCATCGCCGCGTCGTGCGCGAGCGAGGGGCGATAGGCGCGCGTCTCGGTGAGCGCGTCGTAACAATCGGCGATCAGAATGATCCGGGCCCAGAGCGGAATCGCATCACCGGAGAGTCCGTCGGGATAGCCGAGTCCGTCGAAGCGCTCGTGATGATGTCGGATCGCGTGAACGATCTCGGTCGATGCGCGGAGTTCTTGCCAATGCGGTGAGGATTGTGCGGCGACGATGCGTGCGCCGAGGATGCTGTGGCTTTTCATGATCTCCCATTCGTGGGAAGTCAACGCCGAGGGCTTCAACAGCACGTGGTCGGGGATCCCGATCTTCCCGACATCGTGGATATGGGCGGCCTCACGGAGCGCATCGATCTCATCGCTTCCGAGCGAGATCGCTCGGCCTAACGACTCGGAGAGACGGGCTACCTGTAAGCCGTGAACCGCTGTGTGTTCGTCGCGCACCTCGACGGCGGCGTGAATCGCTCGATCGACCTGGGTCACGGCTTCTCCCTTATCAGACATCAAAACGGGAGGCACTTCCATATTCCTCCGCCTTCGTCGTGCGGCACCGCGTCGGCCGCGCCGTGCCGATGCGTTGCCGATGCCCTATGAAAATCCCTCTCCTCACCCGCTTCCGGCTCCGACGCGACGCAAGGAAAATCGCTGCGAGAAAAAGCGGGCATTGGGCAAGCTCCGTGGAAGCACCGCCTACGGTCACCTGCCGGCTTCGGAGAGTACATCTTCGGCACCGTGCGGGGGCTCTTTGGCCTCGGGAGCAGCTGCTACTCGCTCTTGCGGATCTACCCACCCCCATGCGAAGCAAACGCGCGTCGCATCCAAGGAGATGTCTCGAATGTACACCGATGAAATGCTCACTTGCGTCGATTGCGGACGCACGTTTACCTTTACCGCAAACGAACAGCAGTTCTACGCGAGCAAGGGCTTCACGAACAAGCCGAGCCGTTGCGCCGATTGTCGCGCTGCCCGTAAGGCGAGCGGCGGCCGCGGTGGAAGCGGCGGCGGCGGCGGTGCCCGCCGTGAAATGTTCAAAGCGACCTGCAGCCAGTGCGGCGGCGTTGCCGAAGTCCCGTTCCAGCCCCGTGGCGATAAACCGGTCTATTGCCGCGACTGCTTCGCATCGCGCCCCAGCTACCGCTAGGACCATGTGACAGACCTCGTTCGGCGCCGTATGAATCGCTACGGACTCGCAGCGATTCATATCGGCGCGCTCGGGGTATTCATCCCCGGTGCATTCCAGTCGAGCGCACTCGTGGTAGCCGCAATCATTGCCTACCTCACCGGTGCGCTCGGCATCACCCTCTTTTACCACCGCACGCTCACCCATCGCGGATTACGCTTGCGTAAGCCGCTTGAATACGTCCTCGCGATCTTCGGCGCGCTCGCGCTGCAAGGCGATCCGATCCGTTGGGTGGCGACGCACCGCAAACATCACGCGAACGCCGACACAAAAAACGATCCGCATGGAATGGATCGCGGTTTTCGCTGGGCGCATATTCGGTGGATCTACAAGCACAACGAAGCGATTCCGACCGAGTCGGAGATTGCGCGCTTTGCTCCCGACCTCTGCGGAAGCCGTTTCTATCGCTTCCTCGAGCGCACGCACGTCTACATGCAGATCGCGCTGGCCCTCGTACTCCTCGCGCTCGGCGGCTGGACCTGGGTTATTTGGGGAATCTTCGTTCGTCTCGTCCTCGGCTATCACACGACGTGGCTCGTCAACAGCGCCGCGCACTCGTTAGGCTATCGCACCTACCGCACGAGCGATCTCTCGACGAACTGCTGGTGGGTCGCGCTGCTCTCCTGGGGCGAGGGATGGCACAACAACCATCACGCTTTTCCGTTTTCGGCGCGACATGGTCTGCGGTGGTTTGAATTCGATCCGACCTGGCTCAACGTGCGATTGCTCGCATTTTTCCGGCTCGCCGATCGTATCAAGCTCCCGGCAGCGAGCTCGATCGCCCGCAACCTCCAGCCCGAACCGTAATTCCCCTCGGTTCCGCCGCCCTTACGAGGAGCGCGTCAGCGCGCGCGGAGCGCGTTCGTGCTCGGCAGGCTCCGTCGGATAGACCCCGGTGAGACATCCCAGACACATCTCTTCGCGCTTGCGCCCGGTCGAGGCGATCAGGCCGTCGAGCGAGAGATAGCCGAGTGAATCGGCACCGGTCTTCGCACGAATTTCGTCGACGCTATAATTCGCGGCGATGAGTTCATCGTAACTCGCCATATCCACACCGAGATAACACGGATGGAGAATCGGCGGCGAGGTGATGCGCAGATGCACTTCGCGCGCGCCGGCTTCGCGCAATAGCGCGACGATACGCGGTGTCGTCGTTCCGCGCACGATTGAATCATCGACGACGACGACGCGCTGCCCGCGCAAATTCTCGACGACCGGGTTGAATTTTAAGTGCACTCCGCGCGAGCGCATCGATTGGTCGGGGCTGATAAACGTGCGCCCGATGTAACGGTTCTTTATCAGTCCTTCCACGTACGGCAAGCCGCTCTCGGTCGCATAACCGATTCCTCCGGGCACGGCGGAATCGGGAACGGCCATCACGCAGTCGGCATCGACTGGATGTTCGCGCGCAAGGCGGCGCCCCATTTCGTGCCTCGCCATATAGATCGAACGATTGTCGAGCTTGGAATCGGGACGGGCAAAATAAATATATTCAAACATGCACAGCGCGGGAAATTCATCCTTCACGTGCACGTGATAGGAGGTGATGCCGTCGCGCGTTACATGGACGACCTCGCCTGCCTCCACGTCGCGGAGGTAACGCGCTCCCACCGTTGCAAGCGCGCACGATTCGCTCGCAACGACATAACCGCCGTCGTCGAACGTACCGAGACAGAGCGGCCGCACGCCCCATGGGTCGCGAAACGCGAAGAGTTCGTTCTCCGAGCAGAGTACGATGGAATAGGCTCCGCGTGCTTTTTGCATCGCCGCTTCGATCCGCTCGAGCATCGTTCCCGAGCCATCGACGACGAGTTTTGCGAGTACCTCGGTATCCGATGATGCCTGCATCACCGTTCCGAGCGGAAGCAACGAACGCAGTTCGTCGGTATTGGTGAGGTTGCCGTTATGCGCGAGCGCGAATTCACCGATATCGCTACGCTCGAGTAACGGCTGCGCGTTGACAACGATGGAAGAACCCGTCGTAGAGTAGCGTGTATGCCCGACTGCGATATGCCCGCTTAACTGTGCGAGAATATCCTCGTTAAAAATCGCACCGAGCAGCCCCATCTCTTTATGCGAACGGAGCGTTCCACCGTCGCCGGCAGCGATACCGGCCGATTCCTGGCCGCGATGTTGGAGTGCGTAAAGACCGAAGTAGGCGAGCCTCGCCGCATCACGACCTGGGGCGAAGAGACCGACAATCCCGCACATGTTGGACCGCTAATCGTTCGAGCGGCGGCCGCTGAAAATTTGCAATAACGCGATAAAGATGTTGATCGCGTCGAGATAGATGCTCACCGCGAGCATGATCGCGCTCGCTCCCCCTCCGCCGGCGCGAATGCGCGCAAAATCCGCGAGCGTGAGCCCAGCGAAGATGAAGAGCACCACCCACGAGATCGCCGTCGGCGAGACGAAGTGAACGAAGAGCGAAACGATGCCGATCACGATAATCGCCATCAGCGCCATCGTCAGCACGCCGTAGAGACGGCGGAAATCGAAGGTCGTCGCATAGACGATCGCACCGAGCCCGAGCATCCCAAGCCCGGTTGTGAGCGCCGCGTTCATGACGACGCTGGGGCCGTCAATGTGCGCGTAGAAGGCGATCGTCGGCGCGATACCGATGCCTTCAAGAAACGTAAATGCGTAGAACATCAGCAGCGCAAGCGGTTCGTTCGTGACGCTCATACGTCCGATGGCAATGAGCAGAATAAATCCGCCGATCAGCGCCCCGAACGCGAGAAAGCCGGGGGCCATATCGCGAAACAGATACGCGGCGAGTGCCGTGATACAGAGCCCGAGCCCGGTGATGCCGAGGACTTGGCTCAGGAGCGCCGGCGTCGATGCCGTCGCAGCATACGGAGCCGAGGGTGGTAGGCGGTAGTTCATCGCTCTCTATAATCGCTCATCGGGGCGTTAAGGTTCCCTTCACCTTGCGCCCCCCCTGCCGGTCGCTAGCGCGACCGACGACGCAGTGATTTCTGCGTCGCCGCGAAAACACGCTTCCATGCGACTTGCCTTCGAACCGAAAGGAACGACCTATATCTTGCGAGTCGCTCGTTTTTCGGTCTCGCAGAGCGCTTTTATGATCGTCGCTGCGATTCTTGTCGGGATCGGCGGCGGGCTCGGCGCGGTGGCGTTTCGCGATATGATCGCCGGTGCCGGCTGGCTGGCGTTCGGTCGACTTCTTCCGTTTTTGCACGCGCATCTCGGCCCGATCGGCATCATCCTCGTGCTCGCGATCGGCGGCTGCGCCGCAGCCGCCTTCGCCGTCCGCTTCGCTCCCGAAGCGAGGGGGCATGGCGTTCCCGAGGTGATGGAATCGGTCGCGCTGCGCGGCGGCGTGATGCGGCCGCGCATCATTGCGATCAAGTCGATCGCTTCGGCGATCTCGATCGGCTTCGGTGGGAGCTGCGGGCGCGAAGGCCCGATCGTCCAGATCGGCTCGGCGATCGGTTCGGTCGTCGGCCAGGCCGTCCGCGCGCCCGCATCGATCGTGCGGACGCTCGTCGCCTGCGGCGCAGCCGCAGGAATCTCCGCGACCTTCAATGCGCCGATCGGCGGCGTCTTCTTCGCCGCCGAGGTCATCCTCGGCGAGTTCGCACCGCGTTCCTTCGCCGCGATCGTCGTCTCCTCGGTCATCTCCGCGGTGATCGGTCGCGCGTTTTTAGGCAACCATCCGTCGTTCAATGCCGCCGCATTCCAACTGGCATCGCCGTTGGAACTCGTGCTCTATGGGGTGCTCGGTGTGCTTGCCGCCGTCTGGGCGACGGGCTTCGTCAAGCTCCTCTATGCCGTCGAGGATCGCTTCAATGCAGCGCGATTCCCGGCATGGGCGAAGGGTGCAATCGGTTTTGCGTGCGTCGGCACGATCGGCATCTGGTTTCCGCAGGTTTTCGGCGTTGGTTACGGCCCGATCCAGCAGGTGCTCTACGAGCACGTCGCCGCTCCGCACGCCTTCCTTCTCGCAGCACTCAAGCCGCTGGCAACCTCGCTCACGCTCGGCAGCGGAGGTTCCGGGGGTGTTTTCGCGCCGTCGCTCTTTATTGGCGCATTTCTCGGCGACGCATATGGCCGCGTCGTTCACGGACTCTTTCCGCTCTGGACCGGCCCGGCCGCAGCCTACGGTCTCGTCGCGATGGCGGCGCTCTTTGCCGCCGCCGCCGAGGCACCGATCACCGCGATCATGATCGTCTTCGAAATGTCGAGCGACTACACGATCGTTCTCCCGCTGATGGTAACCGTCGTCATTGCGTCGCTGCTCGGTCGTCGTCTGCTCGGCGCGACCGTTTACGAACAAAAACTTCTGCGACGCGGTATCGACTGGAAGAAGGCGCGCAATCCGGGCTTCTTTTCCCGACTAACGGTCGCGGCCTATACCCGCAAGGCTCCGGTCGTCGCGCAGGTTGGCGAAACGATCGCCGATGCAATCGATGAGGAGCGCGACGAAAATGAACTCGCGATTCCCGTCTGCGACGGCGAGCGCTTCGTCGGCGTTGTCACCGCGCTCGATCTTGCTCGCGCGGTCGCCGAACGACGCGGAGCCGAGCCGTTACGTTCGATCATCCACCTGCACCCCGGCGCGCTCGTACCGACCGATACGCTCGACCGCGCCGCAGCGTTGATGGCGGAGAGCGATACACCGCTGCTTCCCGTCTTGGGTGAGAACGAGACCTTGATCGGTATTTTAACGCGTCGCGATCTGCTGCTGGCCTACCGCAACGCCGGGAATACGTAGCTTCGCGTCGTTAAAATTGCGCGATGTCGGTGCGGTACGTGAGATCGACGTCGCCGAAGGCTTCGCGGAGTACGCGCACGCCGGCATAGGCGCGCTCGCGTGCATCGCGCAGCGTCGCTCCCACCGCACTCACTGTGAGCACGCGCCCTCCCGGGCTGCTGACGGTGCCGTCGACGAGCTTCGATCCGCCCCAGAAACATCGCACGCCCTCAGGAAGCGCAACCTCAGCCGGGAGGTTTGCAATCGGCGTGCTCTCAAGCGGATAGCGCGAACTCGCCAGCACGACGCCGACGCAGGGCTCGGGATTGACGCGCGCGACCGAGAGATCGAGCGCACCGTCGGCGCACGATTTGAGCAACGCGGCAAAATCACCGCCGATCCGCGGCACGATCGCCTGCGTCTCGGGATCGCCGAATCGCACGTTAAATTCGATTACTTGCGGGCCGTCGGCGCACCACATCAGGCCGGCGTAGAGTACGCCGACGTAGCGTTCGTTCTCGGCGGCCAAGCCGCGCAGCATCGGGCCGAAGATCCGCTCGCGCACGATATCCATATAGCCCTCGGGAAAGTCGTGCGGCGGAGAATATGCACCCATACCGCCGGTATTCGGGCCGGTATCGCCGTCGCCGGCGCGTTTGTAATCGCATGCGGCGATGAACGGCATCATCGCGCGTCCATCGCAGAGCGCAAAGACCGAGAGCTCGCGCCCGACCAAACGCTCCTCGAGAACGATATCGGTACCGCCGCCGGGAATCGCTCGCTCGCCGTACCAACTCGCGAGCAACGCCTCTGCTTCTGCTGGTCCGGAGGTCACGACCACCCCTTTGCCGGCGGCTAAACCATCGGCTTTGACGACGACGCCGCGCTCGCCCCATGAGGCGAGGACCTTGCGCGCCGTGTCGAGCGAATGTACGACCGAATAGCGCGCGGTCGGAACCCCGTTGCGCTCCATGAAGCGCTTGGCAAAGCTCTTCGAACTCTCCAAACGCCCGATCGAACGATTCGGTCCAAAAACCGAGATACCGAGTTCGCGTGCGCGATCGGCGACGCCGGCGGCGATCGCCGTCTCCGGGCCGATCACGATGAGGTCGATTCGCTCCGCGAGCGCGCGTTCGGCGATCCCCTTCGCGTCGGTCACCGCGAGATTCCAGTTGCTTCCGTAGAGCCCGGTTCCCGCGTTTCCCGGTGTCGTAAAGAGCGCTTCGCAGGAAGGCGATTGCGCGATGCGCCAACCGAGCGCATCTTCGCGCGCACCATTTCCGACCAAGAGGACGCGCATCATTCCCACTCAACCGTTGCCGGCGGCTTCGAGGTGATGTCGTAAGCGATACGATTCACGCCGCGAACTTCGTTGACGATGCGCGTGGAGATACGGGCGAGCAAATCGTGCGGTAAGCGCGCCCAGTCGGCGGTCATGCCGTCTTCACTCACGATCGCGCGCACCGCGACGAGATTCGCGTAGGTGCGGCCGTCGCCCATCACGCCGACCGATTTCACCGGCGTCAACACGGCAAAATACTGCCACGGGTGCGGATCGAGCGTGCTGCGATCGATCTCTTCGCGCACGATGGCATCGGCTTCGCGAACGACCTGCAGTCGCTCCCGGTCGACCGCGCCGATAATCCGGACGGCAAGCCCCGGCCCCGGAAAGGGCTGTCGGGCAACGATATGCTCGGGCAGGCCGAGTACGCGTCCGAGCGCGCGCACTTCATCTTTGAAGAGCGAGCGCAGCGGTTCGACGAGCGCAAACTTCATATGCTCGGGGAGGCCGCCGACATTATGGTGCGATTTAATTTTGTGTCCCGCTTTACTCTGCGGCGTCTTCGATTCAATGACGTCGGGGTAGAGCGTTCCTTGAACCAGGAAACCGACATCGGACAATTTCGCGGCTTCTTCTTCGAAGATCGCGATGAATTCATGGCCGATGAGAATGCGCTTCCGTTCCGGGTCCTCGACGTCGGCGAGCTTCGAAAGAAAACGCTCCGAAGCATCGACGTGGATGACGTTGAGATGCAGAACGTCGCGGAATGCCGCCAAAACCTCGTTCGCTTCGTTTTTGCGCAGGAGGCCGTGGTCGACGAAAATACAGGTGAGTTGCTCGCCGATCGCGCGCGCGACCAGCGTCGCTGCGACCGCCGAATCGACACCTCCGGAGAGCGCGCAGATCACGCGCCGACCGCCGACACGTTTGCGAATGTCGGCGATGCTGCTTTCGAGAAAGGACTCCATCGCCCAATTCGGGGTGATCCCGGCGATATTGCGGAGAAAATTCTCGATGAGTTGTTTCCCGTACTCGGTGTGGACGACTTCGGGGTGAAACTGCACGCCGACCATCTTGCGCTTTTTGCTGCCGATTGCGGCGATCGCACAACGCGGCGTCGCTGCCAACGCGGCGAAATCTCCCGGTAAACGCTGCACCGAATCACCATGCGACATCCAGACGCGCGACTGCTCCGGCACCGCTGCGAGTAACGGATGCGATGCGTCGAGCACGCGCAACGTCGCCGGCCCATATTCGGGGGCGCCGCCGGAGACCAACTCCGCCCCAACCTCGCGGGCGAGCAATTGCATGCCGTAACAGATCCCTAACATCGGCAGGCCGCTGTTAAAGAGTGCAGGGTCGCACATCGGCGCGCCTTCGGCAAGCGTACTCTCCGGGCCGCCGGAGAGCACGAGCGCCGAGGGATCGAGCGTGAGGATATCCTTCCACGGCCGATCGAAAGGAACGATTTCGCAATAGAACCCGGCCTCGCGCACGCGCCGCGCGATCAACTGGCTATACTGCGCTCCAAAGTCAAGGATAACGACGGTCTTCATATGGTTATGTTAGCACCTCTGCCAAACGTCCGGCCTCGCGCGCAAATGCCAATTCCATCGCGATGCGCTCGCCGACTGAGATATCGCGTCCCCAACGGTACGACGAATAGGGCGTAAATCGCGTTCCCGGCGATCCCGGTATACGCAGCGAGACATCGTAACAGACGAACTCCTTCGGCGGGCCGGCGACGATCGCGCATTGCAATGCAAAGGGCCCGATCGCTCCCGGCGGCAGCGCGCGGCGCGCGGCGGCGACGAAACGCTCGCCCATCTCGAATGCCGCTTCCAACGTCGACTCCGTGAGGGTCGCGGCAATATGTCCCGCTTCCTCCAGGCGCATCGGCACGTCGCGCAACTGTTCGTAGACCGAGGGCGGCACGTTGCGAAAACCTTCGAGATTGGTTTGCCGACGCGTATCGGTTCCCATCAACTCGAGTTCGTCGAGCATCGGCGAATAGAAAAAATTCAGGTTGATCGATGGTCCGAGCGCAAATTCTTCAATAATCGCTCCGGCAAGGCCGGCTTCGTCGAGAATCCCCTCGGCGATCAACCGCGCGCTGACTTCGCGGTATTGCGCCGGGCTCGCGCAAAGAAAGAACGCGCGTTCGAAACGCACTCGCGCATGCGGCGCCTTCACCATGACCAGACGATCGATATCTTCGGGCGAAGCGAACTGTCGCGGATGACGGATACCGGCGTTTGCCAGCAATTCGTATTGATTTCCCGCCTCATCGCGCTCCTCAGCTCGCAGGAGAAAGCGATTTCCAAAGAACGGAACGAGCATCCGCCGCTCGATTTCGTCGTAGCTGAAATGTTGGTGGAGATAGACTTCAAACGAACGATTCGCACAGAAGATCACGTTCCGCTTCAGCAGTTCGCGCTGCACTCGTTCGTCGAGGAGATCGGCAAAGCGTTCGAGTTCGATGACGTCGTCGACGCAGCCGCGTGGAATCGAACCTTCGCGCCGCCGGAAATGCTCGGTGTAGGTACGCTCGCGCCCCCGCGCGGTCACCACCAGGTTCCGAAAACCGCGCAGCTTCGCCCCCGCGGCGACCTCGAGCGCAGAATGGCTTCCAATCGAGCAGAGCGTCAACGCATCGAGATCGTACCCGCGCAGTGTCTCTTCGACGGAGGTGAACTCAGCCATCGGCTACAGAACGCTCGAATCGTCGAGCACGGCTTTGAGATTCGACGCAAGCAATGCGTTTTTGATCTCGCGCGCAATGCGACGACCGGTCGACATCGGCTCTGAATAATTGAGGTACGAGTAAGGCGATCCATCGATGAAGAGATTGCTGCCCGCAACGATGCGCGCCGAGATCTCCATGATATAGAAATGCATATCCGGCGTAATGATCGTTTCGATGCAGAACGCCCCGAAGAGCCCCTTCGGTCCGCAAATTTCTTTGCTGACGCGGATGACGTTGTCGCCCATCTCCAGAGCTTCGGCGAGCATCGACTCGCGCAAACTCACCGGTGAGTTCCCGACCACGACGTATGAGGGGTCGACATCCATGCCTTCTTGCGCCGCGGCCGGAATGCGACCGAGCGAGTCGACGTTGGTCTCGTAGCGGCGGTCCATCGACATAATTTCAAGTTCGCCGGAGAGCGGGGAGTAGAAATAGTGAATGTAGAGCGGCACACCGATGATGTATTCTTGGATCGTATATTGAGCTTTCAGCGAACCGGCCCGCTCTTCGAAATCGGCGGCATCGCGGATAAACATATAGCCTTTACCGCCGGCGGCGCCGTAGAGTTTGACGATCACCGGTCGGTCGATCTCGGCACCGCTCTTAAACTGGCGCGGCAACCGTAGCCCCGCGCGCGTCAACCAATCGCGCTGTAATTCGCGGCTCGCTTCCCAATCGAGCACGGCCTTATTCCCAAAGTAGGGAACCGTCATCTTCTTATGCTCTTCGGGAGAAAGATAGGCGACGAAGGATCCGTGCGGAACGACGATTGCCTTGCGAGCGCGCAGCTCTTCGAAGAGCGTCGGGAACGCCGAGTAGGACGGGAGAACGATGACTTCGTCCACGAAGCGAAACGAGCGATAGAGCCGTTCGGTCTGCGGGCTGGTGATCGCCAACGTCCGGAAACCTTCGTCGCGCGCACCTTTGAGAATCTGGAGCGCGGAGTGCGAGCCTAACGTCGCGATGGTGTAGTGCCGATTCATCGGATCGCCCTTTCGATGGCGGAGTTACAAAGCAGTCGCGCGCACGCTGCGTCGAGATCGTCGCTGCCGAGCGGTTTTCCGGCGTGATCGTAGAGACGCCAGCCGACCAGGCGACGCATCGGTATCGAACGGGGGGCATCGATTGCTTCGATCCACACCTCGCCCGCGCGCGGATGCACGGCGGACAAACTTTCGAGCCGATGTTTATTGGGATTGAAGAGCCGTTCGTCGCGTTCGATCGATGCGCCGAGCCGTTCGTCGCTCTCATCTCCGGAGAAGATCAAGATATCGGCACGCTGCACGCGCGCGACCGCCACGCCTAAGCGTTGCAGGGCGCGCATCGCCGTATAGGCCTCGTTATCGGGGATCTTCAACTCGACGGCAAAAGCGCGTTCCATCTTTACATACGCTCCAACGCGGTGACGAAGCTCTTGAAAAGCACGCTTCCCCCTGAAGGTGCAAGCGGATCGGAGCCCTCGCGGCGATCGAGATGATTGAAGTTCCAGGCATCGCGTTCGGGGTGCGGCATGATCGCCAGAACATTTCCCTCGCGGTTGGTCAACGCGGCCGCGCCGTGCGCCGAGCCTTGTGGGGCGAGGTGTGCATCCGTCGCGCCGGCAGCATCGGCATATCGAAACACGATAAATCCATCGCGTTCGAGTTCGTCGAGATGGGCGGGCGCAGCGGCGAGCCGTCCCTGGGCGTGCGCCGCCCATGCCGGAATCAACAGATGCTCCGGCAGCGCAGCGGCGATCGCGCAGCGTGTCGCGGCGACGGTACGGCGCAACAGCACGCGTTCGCAGATAAAATGCCCCTGTGCGTTATGCGTGAACGCAGCGGTCGGACGACGAATCTCCCCCGTGCCCGGCGCAAGCCCGGCCTCTAACAAAATTTGCGCACCGTTGCAGATGCCCATAACGAACTTCCCGGCCTGCGCTCCCTCGATGACGGCATCGAGCATCGCGTCGTGTGCCGCAATCGCTCCGGCACGAATGCGATCTTCGTAGGCGAAGCCCCCCGGAAGCACAAAGGCATCGTAATAGGCGAGGCTCGCCGCCTCGCTCCAATGGACGATGCGCGCGTCGGCGCCGCAATCGACGAGAAGATCGCGCGTCTCTTCTTCGGAGTTCGTTCCCGGGAAAACGAGAACCGCGACGCGTGCCTTCATGGAAAGAGTTCCTCCAGCGGCCGCGACCAACTCCGGTGCAGATCCGCAATCTCCCAGGCTTCATCCTCGAACGCGAGGAGCGGCTCCGCGATCGTCGTTCCGATCTCGCGCACGCTCTCCAATGCTCCGGCAAGCTCTTCGAAGCGTTCGACATCTCGATCGGCGACTTCGACGACGATGCCGCCCGATTCGCCGAAGGCCGACTCGAAGGCTCCCGCCGCCGACCATCCGGCAAAACCGTCCAGATCGATACCGATCGGCGAACGGCGATCCGCCAGGCAACCAAAACTCATTTCGGCGAGCGTGACGAAGAGGCCGCCGTCGGAGATATCGTGGGCGCTTCGCAACAGCCCTTCGCTCGCCGCCGCGAGTACGAAACGATGTTCGGCAACGATGCGATCGATATCGATCTCCGGCACCGTTTCATCGGCGAGTGCAAGGATCGATGCGAGAACGCTTCCGCCGAGCGCACGTTGCGTCTCACCGACGAGATAGAGGTGCGATCCAACCTCTTTGAGCGGCAGCGTGACGCAGCGCGAAACGTCGGTCAATCGTCCGAGGCATGCGACGATCGGCGAGGCTGGAATTGCATGGCCGCTGGGCGCACCGTTATAGAGACTGACGTTTCCCGATACGTACGCAAGCCCGAAACCACGCGCGGCGCGTGCGAGTCCGTCGACCCCGGCGACGAGTTCGCCGTACTGTCGCGCATCGCGCGGGCTTCCATAGTTCAAGCAATCCGTTAAGCCGATCGGTTCGGCGCCGACCGCAACGACGTTTCGAATCGATTCGTAGACGGCATGCTCGGCGGCGCGTTGCGGATCGAGACGACCGATCCGCGGATTTCCGTCGACGCTCAATGCAAATGCGAGCCGCGACCCGCGGATCGGCGCCATAACGCCCGCATCGGCCTCGCCGCGCGGAATAACCGTTCGCCCGCGAACGACCGCATCGTAATGACGGTAGAGCGGCGCTCGCGAACAGACATCGCGATGGGCGAGAATCGCATGGAAGAGATCGTCGAGCGTTCGATCGCAGAGAAGATCCTGCTCTCGACGCATCGACGGCGCTTTCGGTTCCTCGACGGGCAACGTGTCGCGTACGCTCCCGGTGAGAAAATCGATCGGCACATCCATCACGATCTCTCCGAGATGGCGCAATTGGTATCGCTGCGCCGCCGTCGCACGGCCGATACGTACCGCGCGCGCATTCTGCGCGACCTGCGGAAGCGAGAACTCCTCGTTGTAAATGCGCTCGACCTCCTCGACGATCTCTTCGGGAAGCGCCCAAAGGAGCCGTTCTTGCGTCTCGCCGACGGCGATGACTTCGGGAAGAAGCCGATCGAGCGCGACGTTCACGCTATCGAGATCGACTTCGGCGCCGAAACCGCCGGCGCTGCAGAGCTCCGCCGAACAGCCCATGATGCCGCCTGCGCCGAGATCCTTAAAGCCGGCCTCGATTCCTCGTTCGCGCAAAAGGGAAAAGACGCGATAACTCGCCCGCATGATCACGTTTTTCAAAAACGGATCGGGAACTTGCACGGCGCCTTTGTTGCTCTGCGCTTCTTGTGCATCCAGCGCGACCGACGAAAACGAGGCTCCGCCGAAGCCGCTGGCATCGGTCGCCTTTCCCACCAGCAGCAACACGAAATTCTCGCCATGACGAGGAACCCGTGAATGCACGATCTCCGATTCTTTTACCAGACCGAGCGCGACGACGTTCACCAAGACGTTGTCGTCGAAATCACCGTCGAAGTAACAATCGCCGGCGAGATTCGGAACGCCGATAGCATTGCCGTATGCGGCGATTCCGTCGACGACGCCGCGTGCTACGGCGCGCTGATGTTCGTGCCCCGAATCGACGCTTCCAAATCGCAGTGGGTCGGCGACGGCGACCACTTCGGCGCCCATACAGAGAACATCGCGCACGATGCCCCCGATTCCGGTCGCGGCACCTTCAAACGGCACCACTTGCGATGGATGATTGTGCGACTCGTGAGCGATGACGATTCCATAACGCTCGCCTTCGTGTTCGCCGAGGTGCAGAATGCCCGCATCCTCCGCCGGTCCGAGAACGACGGCGGGGCCGGAGGTCGGCAGACGCCCCAGCAGGGCTCGGCTCGATTTATAAGAGCAATGCTCGCTCCACTGCGCATCGAACGCATAAAGCTCCACGAAACTCGGCGCGCGCCCCAGTCGCTGTGCGATACTCCGCAGTTCGTCGATTCGTAACGCCAACCCCAACGTATCGGCCTGCTCTCGCAGCGCCTTATCGTCGAGTTCTGCGACCTTTAGATCACGCAATGACGGCTCCCGGCGGGAGTTGCTGCTGAAGCAAAGCATCGACACGGAGCATCTCCGAGCGCGCATTCGATTGCGCGAGCATCACGCGCCCGAACATCGCCGAATCATCGATCGCCAGCAGCTTCGCGCACGCCAGCGCAATACGATGCGCTTCATCATTTCCGTCGATTACCGGAGAACTTGCGCTGCCGTCGAGTGTCGCACGCAGCGTATGATCGCCGATTGCAACAAAGATCGGACGCGCAAAACTCGCTTCGATCTGCGAAACGATCTGCAATACATATCCCGGCGTTACCGTCACGCTTGCGAGATGGCGCGCGGTCGGAATACCAAAAACGTGCAATGCAGCCGCGACTTCATTCGCCTGCTCGACGATCGATTCGTCGTCGACAAAAATAGCCGCGACCCCCGGCCGCATCGCCGGAAAACTTCCAACGAACTCCGCAACCTGGTCGTATGCCGCTTTGACGCGGACGAGCCCAGCCTCATCGACCGGGTCGAGATTCCGATAGAGCTGCTTATCGAGCATTTGATCTTCGCGCCCGTGTCGCCAAATGCGCCACGAGTCGTTATCGATCACGTCGGCGATGACGAGTTGCCCTTGATTCTCTCCGCCGATCAAGCGGCCGAATTCGATTTTTAAGTCAACCAGCAGAACGTCACGATGTCGCCATGCGTGGGCGAGAATTTCGAAAGTTAGTCGAGCGATCTCACTCATCGCGCCGATCTCGTTCGGCGAAGCGATTCCGCGAGCGGCGATCTCCTCAGGCGCGATCAGCGGATCGTGGTTGGCGTCGTCTTTCAAGAAAAATTCGGTGACCCGCGGAACCAAGATCGACCCGCGTTGGAGACCCGTGTGTCGACGCGCGAACGAACCTGCTGCGACGCCGCGAACGACAACCTCGAGCGGAATCATCGAACAGCGACGCACCAACATTTCATTGTCATCGTCGTCCTCGCCGCCGTTGAGAAAATGCGTCGGAAGGCCGCAGAGATTGAGTAGCCGGAAGACGCGTGAAGTCGTTTGCGCGGCAAGCCGCCCTTTGCCGGGAATTTCGTCGCGCCGCGCGCCGTCGCCGGCAGTGATTGCGTCACCCTGAGCGACGACGAGTTGGTCGGGAGAGCTCGGCACTTCGTAGAGAATTTTCGTTTTTCCGCGAGCGATCTCGATGCCTTTATCCACGTTGTTCCTCCGCGGGGCTGTGTGCGACTATCCGCTGTTCCGGAAATTTCGGCAGTTCTTCGATCTGCTCGGCAACCATACGCGCGCGCCGAGCTGCAAGGCCGACGTGCCCCGTTGGATCGAGCGAACGGCGAATCTCCGCAGGGTCGATCAACTCCGTGAGCGATCGATCGCCCGCGAGCAACGTTGCCAACGGGTTATCTTCGCCTCGCGCGAGCGCGTCCCACGCTTCCATCGCGCGTCCACGCAGCGTCTCATGCAGTTCCTGGCGATCGCCGCCGGCGCGAGCCGCCTCCATCATCACGCGTTCGGTACCGGCGAACGGGCCATAGGTACGGACGTTCTGTGCGATCCGCCGTTCGTCGATGCGCAGCCCACGAACCACCTTCAAGGCAAGCGAGAGAATCTCGTCGACGCAGAGCAGTGCTTCGGGAATCGTCGTCCGCCGATTCGCGCTATCATCGAGCGTGCGCTCGAGATAATTCGTCGCTGCGTTCTGCCAAGCGACATCGGCGTATGCGGGCAAGAGGCGCGCCAGTGAATCGATGCGCTCGCAGAGAATCGGATTCCGTTTGAACGGCATCGCGCTGCTACCGACCTGCGCGCTCCCGAAGGGCTCGGCGAGTTCGCCGAACGGCGGTGCGCTGAGGATACGAACGTCGGCTGCGAATTTCGAGAGCGAGGTGCCGATGCCGGCGAGCGCGCTCAATAAGAGATAGTCGAGCTTCCGCGTGTACGTCTGCGTGCTCGCCGCGCGTGCCTCAAGGCCGAAATGGTCGAGGACATCGCGCTCGAGTTCGATCGATGCGCCGCCGCCGAGCAGTTGTTCGTACGACGCCGAGGTGCCGACCGCTCCGCGCAAGCCTTTGGTCGTCATCTGCGCGAAAACATGGCGAAGGTTGGCGTCGTCGATGAGGAGATCTTGCGCGTAAATTGCGAAGCGATATCCCAGTGTCGTCGGCTCTGCGGGCTGTAGATGCGTGAACGCCATGCAGAGGCGATCGGCTTGCGAGATAATCCGCTCGCCGAAAGCGGAGAGCAGTTCGCGAAGATGCTCGCCGAGCATCGAGAGTGCGCGGCGAATACGATAGGTCTCGACGGTATCTTCGATATCCATCGAGGTCGCGCCCAGGTGCAGCTTGCCGCCGCCGACGCGCGCCTGCGATGCGTAGACGCGAATTTCCGCCATCAGATCGTGGTGAATCGAGCGCTCGATTTCAAGCGCCGCCTCGATATCGATCTCGTCGGCATGCGCGCGCAGGTCGGCGAGTTCGGCCTCACTGACGAGGCCATGTTTGGATTCAGCCTGCGCTAAGGCGATCCAAACCTCACGCCACAGCCGCCGCCGCGTTCGCTCCGAGAAGAGCGAGCGCACGTCCTTGCGACCGTACCTCCAAGAGAACGGCGATGCATAACTGGAGTGATCCATGGGTGCTCGCCGCTGTTCGCTTCGCGCGTAGCCGCGGCCTCGTTCGCGAGGCGTGTTTTCTGGGCTCGCGCCCCCCTTCAACGCAGGGCGAGTTCGAGGCTGGTCCGCTCGACGAGGAGGCGGATATCCTCGGGGTCGCCACCGGCCCTTCCGGTCACAATGATTTGGATCCCGCGCAGGGCCCGTTCGTAGCCCGCTCGCGCCCGTACCTCGCCGATCCGGCGGGCGATCGGCCGCAGCGCCCGCTCGCGCCAGGCCATCCGTGCGGGCAGGGTGCCGCCGGGGCGCGCCATCTCCCAAAGCATCGCGTACTCATTGGCGAGCGCGGAGAGCAGCGGCATCGCCGCGTTCCGCGGGTCGTGCTCGAAACAATCGCCGAGGATCGAGAACGCTTCGGCGACCCGCCCCTCCACCAGTGCCCCGGCGAAGCGATAGGGCTTCGGGTCGTCGACGGCAAGGCTCTCCTCCTCGAGATCGGCGAGCGAGATCTTCCGCCCCAGGAGCGCGAGCTTCGCGAGGTCGTTGCGGATGCTCGCGAGATCGCTCTCGGTGCGCGAGAGGTGCGCGAGTACCTGGCGCTCGGCCTCGACCCCGGCAGCCGCGAGTTCCTCGGCCACGAAGCGCGCGCGCATCTCCTCGTTGACCGTGCAGTCGATACGCGAGGCGCTGCGCCCTAATTGCGAGCCGATCGATGCCGGTCGCACCGAGCGCGGCGCGAGCAGATCGCAGATCACCAGCAGATTCTCGCCCTCGGTCGAGCGTTGCGCGAGTTCGAGCAGCGCGCGCCGCGCAGCCGCCTTCGCGCTCTGCACCTCGTTCACGAGAACGACCCTGCGCGCGGCGAGGAACGGCATTGCCGAGATCGCTTCTTCGATCTGCGCGCAATCGTCGACGCTTTCGAAGATGACGCTGCTATAGTTCAGTGCGCGAATATCTTCGGGGAGCTCGCGGGCGAGAATCGCATCGCGTACGCGATCGGCAAGAAGCCGGTCGGTGCCTTCGATGACGACGATCGATCCGAGTTTCGGCGTGCCGTCAAGAAAATCGTAGGCCTTCACGCGCGGCTCGTCTCACGCTGCAACAGCGCCGACCATTGCGGCCGACCGGCGAGCCCGACGATGCTCTCGGCGTATGGCGGGCGCAGCACGCCGTATTCGGTAACGAACGCCGCGACGAGGTGCCCCGGCGTGACGTCGAAAGCCGGGTTGAAGACCGCTGCACCCTCCGGAGCGACGAGCCGTCCGCCGATCGAGGTTACCTCCGCAGGCGCCCGCTCTTCAATCGGAATCTCGGCGCCGGAGGCGATCGTAAAGTCGAACGTCGAACGCGGCGCGGCGACATAGAACGGTATTTGGTGATGGGCGGCGAGGATCGCGAGATTGTAGGTGCCGATTTTATTTGCCGTGTCACCGTTACGGGCGATGCGATCTGCACCGACGATCACCGCATCGACGCGGCCGCGCGCCATGGCAATCGCCGCCGCCGCATCGACCTGCAGCGTCGCTTCGATACCGGCGCGTCGACACTCGAGATAGGTCAGTCGCGCTCCTTGCAAGAGCGGGCGCGTCTCGTCGACGATCGCATGCGGCGCAAGGCCGGCCCGCTGCGCGGCGATTAAGACGCCGAGCGCCGTGCCGTATCCGGCGGTCGCTAACGGCCCGGTATTGCAGTGCGTCAGTACGCGCGCGCCCTTCGCGAACAGCGAGATGCCGTTCTCGCCGATCGCCGCATCGATCGAACGCTGCTCGGCGTGAATGGCAAGCGCCTCCGCAAGAATATTCTCCGAAGCGAGAACGCGGTCGACCGCCCAGGCGAGATTTACCGCGGTCGGTCGCGCGGAGCGAACCCGCATCGCCGCGGCGGCAAAGGCGTCGTCGTCGCGCTCCAGCGAGCGCAGCACGGCGATACCGTAGGCGGCGAAGACGCCGATGCAGGGTGCGCCGCGCACCGCAAGCGAGGCGATCGCCGCGACGATCTCGTCGCAGTTTTGCGCAGTTTCGTAACGAATCTCCGCCGGTAATAAGCGTTGATCGAGATACTGGAGGACGCCGTCGGCGAAACGGACGGGCTCGAGCGCCTCGCTCATAATACGAGCAGCGACGCCGCCGCAAAAGCCGCGTCGTAGCCCTTATCGCCGCGCGCGGGATCGGCGCGTTCTTCCGCCTGGGCAAGCGTTTCGGTGGTAAGCACGCCGAAGCCGACCGGCGCACCGGTGCGCAGTTGAACCTCCATCAAACCGCGCGCGCACTCTCCGGCGACGAAATCAAAATGCGGCGTCTCGCCGCGAATGACGACTCCGAGGGCGACGACCGCGTCGGCCTCGCCGTCTTGCAATACTTTCAACGCTGCAAGCGGAAGCTCGAAGCAGCCGGGAACGTCGTAAAAGCGGACGTCCTCATCGCGAACTCCGCAATCGCGCAGCGCGCGTTTCGTTCCGTCGACCATCTGTTCGGTGAGCTCGAAATAAAAGCGCGCAACGATAACGGCAAAACGTTTGCCCGCGCACGACGGCACGGGCAAACGGCGAAGTGTCGAGCGGTCGCCTGCCTTCACGATGCAGGCGCGTTCTGGACCGATTCGTCGAAGAGATGTCCCAGCTTCGAACGCTTCGTCCCCATATACCGGCGGTTGAACGGCGTCGGCACCGTCTCCATCGGGACGCGCTCGACGATCTTGAGCCCGTAGCCCTCTAAGCCGAAAATCTTGCGTGGATTGTTGGTAATGAGTTTCAGTTCTTTGATTCCTAGATCGACGAGAATTTGCGAACCGATGCCGTAATCGCGTTTATCGACCGGCAACCCGAGCGCCAGATTCGCTTCAACCGTATCGGCGCCGTTGTCCTGCAATTGGTAGGCACGCAGTTTGTTTGCCAGCCCGATGCCGCGCCCTTCTTGGCGCAAATAGAGCAGCACGCCGCGCCCGGCGTCGGCAATCATCCGCATCGCGCCGTCGCGTTGTGCGGCGCAATCGCAACGAATCGAATGGAGCGCATCGCCGGTAAGGCATTCGCTGTGCACGCGTACTAAAAGGTCTTTGCCGTCGCCGATCTCGCCCATCACCAACGCGATGTGCGTATTTTCATCGACGGAGGTCTCGTAGGCGATACCGCTCCAGAGGCCGTAGGTCGTGGGCAGCGAGAACTCGGCGACGCGCGTAACGAGTTGTTCGGTTTTCATACGGTAAGCGATGAGCTCCCTAACGGTGACAAGCTTCATGCCGTGGTGATCGGCAAAAGCTCGTAACCCGTCACGCCGCTCCATCGTTCCATCTTCGGCCATGATTTCGCAGATAACGCCCGCCGGAGCAAGGCCGGCAAGCCGAGCGAGATCGACGGAAGCCTCCGTCTGACCGGCCCGCACCAATACTCCGCCTTCGCGCGCGCGTAACGGAAACATATGTCCGGGGCGGAGAAAATCCGCCGGCGTCGCGAGCGGATCGAGCAATTTCAAAATAGTCGCCGCGCGATCGTGCGCCGAGATTCCCGTCGTCGTGAGGTCGCGTGCTTCGACCGAGACGGTAAAGGCGGTTTCGTGAACGGCGGTA
Organism: Vulcanimicrobiota bacterium; assembly: GCA_027422105.1. Lineage (GTDB taxonomy): Bacteria > Vulcanimicrobiota > Vulcanimicrobiia > Vulcanimicrobiales > Vulcanimicrobiaceae > JABEUX01. The sequence continues at coordinate 22,994 of DAIBFU010000013.1, forward strand.
TTGTCGCTCACCATCATCGGGATATCGAGTTCATCGAGTCGCGCGCCGGTCATCGCGATGCAGATCAAACCGCCCGCTTCCTTGCGCATGAAGTTGATCGCTTCGGGGGTAATTTTCTCGGCGGCCAGGACGAGGTCGCCTTCATTTTCTCGATCCTCATCATCGAGAACGACGACCATCTTTCCGGCGCGAATATCGGCGATCGCTTCCTCGATCGGGTCGGTCACCGACTCGCGCTCGACCTTCGGCACGGCGAGCTCGGGGAGGATGCGGGAGAGCCGTTCGAAGCTCTGGTAGGAAGGCTGGCGCCGACCGGCGCGCAGGAGGGAGATCGCCGATTCGGTGACCCCGGAGCGCGTAGCGAGCTCGGCGGCACTCATGCGGCTGCTCTCGAGGGCGGCATTGAGCCGTTCGGCAAAGCTCGGCATGAGCGAAACCTACGCCCAGTCTTTTCAGTTGTCAAGCGACTTTGAGGGGGGTCGCGCTCCCCGAGCGATTAGAAGGTGAGGATCGGTTTGATGCAGCGCGCTGCGCGCAGGTCGGCGTAGGCGGCGGCGACCTCGGCGAACGGGCGGATCGTCGCGCCGAGGCGCTCCGCGCTCACCACCCCCGCCGCGAGCAACGCGAGCGCGGCGCGCGTATCGTCGGGACCGCAGGAGTAGCTCGCGATCAGGCGGCGGTCGCCGAAATAGAACATTGACGGGTCGAGATCGAATTGCGCCCCCGGTTCGAGTGGCGTAAACATCAGCACGCGCCCGCCGGGTGCGCAGGCCTCGAAGGCCGCGCGAAGTGCCGCGCTGCTCCCCGGCCCGCAGATCACGAGGTCGGCGCCGCCCGTCTCGCCCCAGGCGGCGAGCGCATCGGGGAGTTCCTCCGGTGCGAGCGCGCGCGCACCGAGGCTCTGCGCCCGCTCGCGCCGCGATGCGATGGGATCGCTGCCGAGCACCTCGGCGCCGGCGTTCCGCGCTAACGCAACGTGCATCAACCCCATCACGCCCAACCCGATGCAGAGGACGCGATCGCGTGCTTCGATGCCGGCGCGGCGCAGCGATTTCACCACGCACGCCAACGGTTCGACAAGCGAGCCGTCGACGAAGGAAAGATGCTCCGGTAAGCGCAGCGTATCGCCGAGGTTTTCGCGCGGCACGCGGAAGTACTCGGCGATCGCTCCCGGGTCGATGCGCGTCGCTCGCCAGGTCGCACACTGCACGTAATCGCCGCGCGCGCAAAAACCGCACGAAAAGCACGGAGCATGGTGATGCACGAAGACGCGATCCCCGGGCGCAAAGGGGCGCCCCGCTTCATCGCGCGGCGCATCACCGGGGCCGAGGGCGACGATCTTCCCCGCCGGTTCGTGCCCCAGCACCAACGGCGCTTTGCGCTGCACGTACCACGCCATGATATCGCCGGTGCAGATGCCGGCCGCGCCCGTGCGCACCAGCAACTCGCCTTCGGCGAGTTGCGGAACCGCCATCCGTTCGATGGCGATATCGTCGACGCTGCGCAGCATCGCCACCTGCATCTCCGTCGGAATCATCACCGGCTCATGCTTCGATGGCAACTTTCAATCCGACTCCGGCATCGAGCGCGGCGAAAGCATCGACGATACGTTCGAGCGGATAACGGTGCGAGATTAAACGAGAGCACTCGAATGCGCCGTCGCGCAGTAATGCAAAGGCGCGGGCGACCGCTTGCGGCGGAAAGTGAAAGGGCGAGATGAGCCGTATTTCATCGTAATGCAGTCGCGCTGCGACGAACGAGACGCGCGCGTCGGCGGGCAGGCCGCCGAAAAACGAGACGATTCCCCCGCGCCGAACGAGCGTTGGAGCGAGCTCCCACACCTCCGGCGTACCGGTGCATTCGACGATGGCATCGACGCCGCGCCCGCCGCTGCGCGCGCGCAACGCGACCGCGGGATCCTCGGCGCTCGCATCGATCGTCGCCAACCCGAGCGATGCCGCGAGCGCAAGCCGTTCGGGGCGACGGCCGACGAGCACGCTTTCGTGTCCGTCGCGTGCGAAGAGCAAGGCATGGAGCAAGCCGAATCCGCCGTCGCCGAAGACGGCAACGCTACTGCGGCGCTTCAACCCGAGCAGATCGCGCGAGTGCACGACGCAGGAGAGCGGTTCGAGAAAGGCTGCCTCGGTGAATGAGAGCGACTCGGGCTTCCGAAATGCATTGCGGGCAAGAATGTGCTGCGGCACCACGATTGCATCGGCGTATGCTCCGAGGATTTTGCGCTCCATCACGCTCTCGCAGAGCTCTTCTTCTCCGGCTGCGCACCAGAAACAATCTCCGCAAGGCGCGGAGTGCGCGCAGACGATCGCTTCACCGACGCGCCAGTCGGTCGTTCCGGCACCGAGTGCGACGATCTCCCCGGAGAATTCGTGCCCGAACGGCGTTGGGAACGGCATCTGCGGGTGTCCGCGACGGTACGCCTTGAGATCGGTTCCGTCGGTAAGCGCGACGCGCACGGCGACGAGCGCGCCACCCGGTGGAGGCTCGGGCGTCGCGACCTCGCGCAGTTCGATGCTGCGCGGCGCGACCAGCATCGCAACGCGCATCGACTACCGCTCCGGAGCGAGCGCACCGCGCAACGCATCGCGCAGGTCGCTTGGCAGCGGCTTGCTCGTGCGCGTCGCTCGATCCATACATGCACAAGTCAGCGTAAAACGTGCACCCGCTTCGCCGATGCGTTCGTTCATCACGACGGTCTGCCAGCGCAGGCTCGCGGTGCCGACGTGCTCGATCGACGTTTGCAGTTCGAGCCAATCATCCATCAACGCCGGGCCGAAATACTCGGCATCGGTCTTCACACGCGGCAACCAAAAATCGTAGGTTTCGAAGATTTTTTCATACGCAAAACCGAGGTCGCGAAAGAATTCCATCTCCGCGCGTTCGATATAGCGCCAATAGGCCGCGAAATACATGATGCCGGCGGCGTCGATATCGGCCCACTGCACGCGCACACGCGTCCGAAAGATCCGCGCCCCCGGCGCGCGCGTATCGACATAGCGGCTCATCGGCGTTCACCAAGCGCAGCGGCGACGTAGCGCGCGATCGGGTCGATCTCGAGATTGACCGAGCTGCCGACCGTGCGCGCGCCCAGCGTCGTCCGCGTCAGCGTCTCGGGGATCAATGCGAGTTCGAACCAATCCGGCCCGGTCGCGGCAACGGTTAAGCTCACGCCGTCGACGGCGATATAGCCCTTCTCAACGATGCCGTCGGCAAGCCGTGCCGGGCGTTCGATGCGCATGCGTTCTCCTTGCCCTTCCGGCGTACGTGCGATAACGCGCGCCCGCGCATCGACGTGTGCATATACAAAATGTCCGCCCATGCGATCTCCAACTCGTAAACTATACTCCAGATTGACGCGCTCGCCGGGTACAAGCGAACCCAACGTGCTGCGTTCGATGCTCTC
>DAIBFU010000014.1:0-26048 GCA_027422105.1 Vulcanimicrobiota bacterium
CCCGAAGGAGCCTTCTACGCCTTTGCAAACGTGCAGCAGATCACGCACGACGATCGCAAGCTCGCAACGTATCTGCTGGAAAACGCGGGCGTTGCGTTAACGGGCGGCGCTGCATTCGGGAAAGCCGGCGAAGGCTATCTCCGTTTCAGCTACGCTGCTTCGCTTGAAGACATCGACTACGCGCTCGCGCAGATCAAAGCGACGCTGCCGAACTTCAAAGCGTAGTCCGCGTGTTGTCGGGCTCCGTCAATCTCGTCGAAATCGCCATTGCCGGAGCTCTCCTCTCGTTCGCGATACGAACGACCTCCTCGCAGTGGATGCTCCGACTTGCACTGCTCTGGCTCGTCGTGTTCGCGCTCGCGCACGGCATTTTCGTCGTCGATCGCGCATTACCGCATGGATGGAAATGGAAGCTCGTCGAGATCGTTCCCGCACTCGTCCTTGAAGCGATCTCGCTTCTGCGCCGCGAGTCCCAGCGACTCGATCGCTACCCGTGGGCTCGCGAGCGAACGGAGTAAACGGAGTAATTGTGATCGTTATTCAATTCTTCTTCGTTCTCGCGTGGATCTCCATAGCGTTACGTACCGAACGTAACGCTCCGTTCTTGCGCGCGGCGTGGATCTTGTTTTCGCTCACGACGCTCTTCCTTGCCCTCTCGCGGTTACCGACGTTTCGCTCCCCTGGCCCGTTGCGGAACGGCGATTTTGCGACAACGCTGTTCTTTTTCGCCTGCGCCGTCGTCGCGTACATTTTTTCGCTGCTACGCAGGGAACCGCAGATCACTCGCCGGTTCCTCTGGGATCGCTCCTATGAGGAATAAGCGCCCCTCTTAGAGCAGCTTCATCGCTCTCTTTACGTCGGTAAGAACTTCGCCCGCAACGAGGCGCGTGCGCGCGGTGCCTTCGGCGATGATCCGCTCTACTTCACCAGGGTCGCTGCGAAAGAGTCGATAGCGTTCGCGAACCGGCGCGAGATAGGCATTGAGCGCTTCGGCGAATGCGGCCTTGTCGGCGACGCACCCGAGCGCTCCACTGCGACACTCGGTTGCAATCCGTTCGAGAGCTGCTTCCGGCACCAGCTTCCACAGCGCGAAGACCGGGCAGATCTCCGGGCGCCCCGGATCGCCTTTCCGTAATTTCTGCGGATCGGTAAACATCGTGCGAATGCGCTGCACCGTCGTCGCTTCATCATCGCCGATCAGAATCGCGTTATCGTAACTCTTACTCATTTTGCGCCCGTCGGTTCCGGGAACTTCGGCGAACTCCGAGAGCGTCGGCTGCGGTTCGACGAGCACCTCGGAACCGTCGCCGTAGAGATGGTTGAAGCGACGAACGACTTCGCGGCCGAATTCGAGATGCGCGACTTGATCGCGCCCGACCGGCACGCGTTCACCGCGGACCACTGCGATATCGCAGAGTTGCAGCAACGGATAGCCGAGAAAACCGTAGGTTGCAATTTCCGCGCCGAGCGCTTCGATCTGCCCCTTATACGTGGGAACGCGTTCGAGCCACGAGACCGGCGTAACCATCGAAAGCAAGACGTGCAGTTCGGAGATCTCCGGTACGGCGCTCTGTAAAAATATCGTCGCCTTCTTCGGGTCGACGCCGGCGGCGAGCCAGACGGCAACCATCTCGTTGCGCGCGTTGCGAATGCTTTGCGGATCTTCGAAGCCGGTCGTGTACGCATGCAGATCCGCGATTTCGAAGTACGCTTCAGCGCTATCGCAAAAATCGCGCCACTGCGTTAACACGCCGACGAGATGACCGAGGTGGAGCCCACCGGTCGGGCGCATGCCCGACATCACGCGCGGTTTTTTTACGCTTGCCATCCTCGGTTTCTACCCTGCTTTCATCGTGAACGTCAATGCGTTATACCGCCTCACCGAGACGATCGCGCACCAATGCGCGCGCCGAACGGAGCGCATCGCCGATCGAAGCGCCGTCGGCGAGCGCAGCAGCCATGCCGAATGCAAGCGTGCAACCCGTCCCCCGATGCGCTCCGGGGATACGCGGCGCGACGAGCGTTTCGGAGCGAATGCGGTCGCGGGCGCGCTCGACGAGTACGTCGCGCGGATCGCCTTCGAGGTGACCGCCGGTCAGCACGACCGCGCAAAGGCCGAACGCCAGTAACGCGCGCGCCGCTTCGTCCATCTCGTTGCGTTCGATCGATCGACGCCCCAGAAGCGCGCCGGCCTCCGTAAGATTCGGCGTGACGATCGTATTCTCGAGCCGCAGCATGCGCTCGCGCATCGCTTCGAGGGTTCCCGCGGAGACGAGCGCTCCACCCGGTGAGGCGGTGAGGACGGGGTCGAGTACGGCGAGGAGCCGCGGATGCATCGCGACGTATTCGGCGACGATTGCGACATGCTCGGCGCTCGGTAGCGCGCCGATGCGAATCGCCGCGATCTGCGGCCACGGCACGCAGCGAAGCTCTTCGCGCACCGTCGCGAGATCGACGGCGTGCAGCGCACGAACGCCGCTCCCGTCCTGCGCGCTGACCGCGGCAACGACCGTGAAGACTTCGTTGCCGGTACGCCGACCGAGTTGGATATCGAGCCCGACGCCGGCGATGTTCCACGGATGCGTCGTGCCGATGCTCAGAACCGCTCTCACCCGGCAGCCTCCCACGCGGCGACGTAGCGGCGTGCGGCCGCTGCGGGATCGGCGGCCCCAGCGAGAGCGGAGATCGTCGCCGCCATCGCCGCGCCGTGCGCGCGAACGCTCGCGAGGCTCTCGGGGGTGATACCGCCGATCGCGCAGACCGGTAGCGCGGTTGCGTTCGCGACCGCCCGCAAACCGGTGAGACCGATCGGTTCACCCGCATCGGCTTTACTTGCGGTGGCAAAGACCGCGCCGACGCCGAGATAATCGAGGGCGCTTGCATCGAGAGCGCGTGCTTCGGCGGCGAGCCCGATCGAGAGGCCGACGAGCGCGTCGGGCCAGAGCCCGCGGAGCCGCGCCGGGTCGTCAAAGCCGTCGTCACCCGGCCCCAGGTGGACGCCGTCGCAGCCGGCCGCCTGCGCGGCGCGCCAGTCATCGTTGCCGATTGCGAGCGCGCCGTGCTCGTGCACGCGTGCGCAAAACGCGCGCAACCGCGCCGGATCGATGCCCTGCTTGGCACGATATTGCAGGATGCGGATTCCGGCAGCGAGCGCCGCTTCAACGATGCGCTCGGCATCGGGAGCCTCGTTCACGATCGCGTACGGCCCGCGCAACAACGCGCGCGCATCGGCACGACTCATTGTTTCTTCTGTGCCGTTCGCAAACGCAGCCAGAGGATGACGTTCGCGACGACGTAGAGGACGAACACGAGAACGACGGCGATTGCGAGGACCCGTTGGCCGCGTTGAAGCGCGAGCGGAACGAGAAAGCCGAAACAGAGAACCGCGCCCATCGCCAGCGAGAGCGCGCGCGTAAACGGAAAGAGCGGCCCGGGACCGGTGTTCACGAGAAGGTTCCTATGCGTCCAGGAGAAGATCGCTGAGACGCAAGAGCTCCTCTTCGTCGGTGAAGCGCAATTCGATGCGCCCCCCTTTTCCCGCTCGCACGATCCGCGCACCGGTTCCGAACCGGCGTTGCAGATTGTCGATGAACGCGCGTTCATCCGCGTTGAGTTCGGGCTCCGTGCGTTCGGTGCGACGCACAGGCGGAGCGGTCGTCTCGCGCACGAGTTCTTCGATCGCGCGAACCGAGAGTTGTTCGTCGGCAACGCGCCGCGCAAGTGCAAGGCGTTTACCGGCGGGAATGGCGAGCAACGCGCGTGCGTGACCGGCGGTTATGCGGCGGTCGACGAGCATCGTCTTCACTTCGTCGTCGAGCGTCAACAAACGCAGTGCGTTGGCGATTGCGGGGCGGCTCTTGCCGATGCGCACCGCAAGTTGCTCCTGCGTAAAGGAATATTCGTCGATGAGGTGCGCGAAGCCGTAGGCTTCTTCCAGCGGGTTGAGATCTTCGCGTTGCAAGTTTTCAACGATCGCGACCTCGATCGATTCGACGTCGTTACTCGCGCGAACGATGGCGGGAATACCGCTCTTCTTTGCGATTGCGCTCGCCCGCCACCGTCGTTCGCCGGCGATGATTTCAAAGCGCTCTCCGCGCGCGCGCACGATAATCGGCACGAGCACACCGTACTGTTCGATTGAAGCTGCAAGTTCTGCGAGCGCATCGCTGTCGAAATGCTTACGCGGCTGCGCCGCATTCGGCGAGACGCGGTCGATTGGAATTTCGCGAACGACATCGCCGGAAATTTCGGCTGCAGGGGAGCTCGGGCGCACGGGGGTCGGAGCGATCCCGGCATCGCCGAGGAGCGCGGTGAGGCCGCGACCGAGACCGCGCTTCGGTGCGCTCATGCGCCCGCCTTCGCGCGTTCGCCAATCTCTTGAGCGAGCGCGATATAGGCTTGCGCTCCGCGGCTCTTGATGTCGAAGAGAATCGCGGGTTGTCCGTACGATGGAGCTTCGCTCAAACGAATGTTCCGCGGTATCTGCGTCTTATACATTTGTTGCGGAAAATATTTTTCCAGTTCGTCGATCACTTCACTCGCCAGCCGCGTGCGTCCATCGAACATCGTCACGAGCACGCCGCTAACGTGCAAATTCGGATTGAGCGCTTCGCGGACTTTGTGCACGACGGCAGTCAACTGCGTCAAACCTTCGAGCGCGTAGAATTCCGCTTGCACCGGAATGACGATCTCGTCGGCGGCCGTGAGGGCGTTGATCGTCAGCAATCCCAACGACGGCGGGCAATCGATGAGGACGTAGTCGTAACGCGAGGCAATCGGTTGCAGCGCGGCGCGCAGGCGCGTCTCGCGCGAGAGAGCGGAAACGAGCTCGATTTCAGCACCGGCAAGATTGAGCGTTGCAGGGAGCAATTCGAGTTGCGCGATGTCGGTCGGCACCAACGCATCGGCGATGCGCGCGTCGCCGAGCAGCACGCTGTAGGTATCGGCACGGAGTTTGCCTTTCTCGATGCCGAATCCGGTGGTGGTATTTCCTTGCGGGTCGCAATCGATAACGAGGACGCGCTGCCCTTCCAACGCGAGAGCCGCGCCAAGATTGACGGCGGTCGTCGATTTTCCGACGCCGCCCTTCTGGTTGACCAACGCGATGATGCGAGTCAGGGAAGTCTCCTTAAATGTTTCACGTGAAACTTTTGTGGTCGTATTCGGTTCTCGCCGATGAAAGATACTCCTCAAGCAACGCGAGGAGCGAATCCCGCTCGTTATGCCCGGGTTCCTCGGTAACCTTCTCGAGCAGCAGCGCAAGCGCCGCCCCTACACTCTTATCACCTCGAAACGACGCGTTGACAAGCCCCCGAGCTCGCATTGCGGCGATAACATCCTCCCCGCCGATCGCTAAATCGCGAATGCCGAGCGGCGGCTTCTTTGCCAGCTCCGCACGAACCCGTGCCTCAAAGCGCTCGTTAGAATCGTCGCGCTTCGGCAGCCCCGAGCCAGTGATATCGGCGCTCCGTAGCGCGAATTGCTGCTCGAGCCGAGCGGGACCGACGCGCCGGATGAAGCGGCGCAGTGCGGGCTCGCCGAGATCCGGATCGGCGACGTACATGTGATTGCGCACGAGCGATTCGACCTCATCGATGACCTCGCCGGAGAAGCGGAAGCGCTGGAGGAGCGCTCGCGTCATATCGGCGCCGACCTGCTCGTGCCGGTAGAAATGCGGACCGTCCTTCGTGCGCGGCTTCCCCACGTCGTGCAAGAGCGCGGCCAGCCGCAGGGTGAGGTCCCCCGGCGGCGCGGCGTCGAGGGTCGCGAGGTTATGGTCGAGGACGTCGTAGGCGTGCCAGTCGTTCTGCTCGACGTTGCGCCCTTCGCCAAGCTCGGGGAAGAGCAGCGAGAAAAGGCCGGATTCATCGAGTAAGCGCAGCCCCACCGAGGGGCGCTCCGCGAGAGTGAGGAGCTTTTGCAGCTCCTCCATGACGCGCTCACCCGAGACCGTCGCGACCAGCGGGGCGGCCGCGCGCATCGCCAAGCGAGTCTCCTCGCTGACCGTGAAGCCGAAGCGGGCGGCGAATTGCGCGGCCCGCAGCATGCGCAAGGGATCTTCGCGAAACGCCGTCGGGAAGACCAGGTCGATGCGCTTCGCCGCAATATCGGCGGCCCCACCGTAGGGATCGACGAGGGAGCCGCCCGGAAGAGCCCTGGCGATTGCGTTCATGCGGAAATCTCGACGCCCAAGATCCTCCTCGAGGGTGACGCCGGCCCCGCTCTCGATATCGAAGGCTCGGTGCCCGACCCCGGTCGACCGCTCGCGACGCGGGGGCGCAATATCGACATGCCGCCCGAGCAGGGTCAATTTGAGGACGGCAAAGCTCTCGCCGACGAGATCGACGCGCCCCAGCGCCCTGAGTCGCTCCTCGATCTGCGCGAATGAGAGGCCGGTGACGACGTAATCAAAGTCTTTCGGCCCCGAGGCGCCGCCGAGGCGCAACTCGTCGCGCACCCGGCCACCAACAGAAAAAAGCGTCCCAGGCGGAAGCGCATCGGCAAGCAACCGATCGATGGGGTGCAGCGGCATCGCATTCATTCTACCCCGCATCGCCTCCCTCGACGAGCATTTCGTCAGGATTGTTTCTCGTGAAACATCACCCCGCCGCACAGTACCCCGTTCATCCCGAGTAGGCTGCCCCGCAGCCGTATCCTGTGTCATCCCGAGTAGGCTGCCCCGCAGCCATATCGAGGGATACAGCCTCCTCGATACGCGGCGTGGAGCCTGCCCTGAGCGAGCGAAGCGAGTCGAAGGGGCGGCCACTTGGCGATCGAGCAACGCACGACGGCGCCTGCGGAGCACCCGACGAGCGCTTCAGCGAGCGGCGAGGACCCTGACCTTGCTTGTCCGAGCCGCGAGCGTCTAGCGAGGAGCGGTGCGCGCAGGCGCCACTGGAGCGCTGCGCCGCCTCGATACGACCGCTTCGCGGTCTACTCGGCGTGACAGCAGCTACTCGGCGTGACAGCAGCTACTCGGCGTGACGGCAGATACTCGGCGTGACAACCGCGGTCTACTCGGCGTAACAGATGTTTCTCGTGAAACATCGCGCTAGCGGCAGAGTGGCTTACTCTGCGGAATCCCGGTGCGCCGCGGGAAGCGGATCGGCGTTGGGCGCCGCTTGATGAGTCGCACGATTCGACGTTCCCCATCGAGCCGCAGATCCTCGAGCGGCTCGGCGCCGAGCACGAGCGCAGCGTCGGCGATCGCTGCCGCCTCACCCTCCTCGGCGCGCCCGCGAGGCATCAACGCGATCCCCCCGACGCGGAGGAGCGGAATCAGGTATTCGGCGACGGTCGTCGCCGAAGAGACCGCGCGCGCGGTGGCGTGATCGTACTGCTCGCGAAGCCGAAGATCGTGGCCAAGCAGCTCCGCGCGACCGCAGAAGACCTCCGCACGAGCACCGAACGCGGCGATCTGCTCGCGGAGAAAGCCGCATTTCTTCGCATTCGCCTCGAGAAAATCGACCTGCGCCCCCGCGAGCAGGAGTGGAATCCCCGGAAAGCCGCCCCCCGAGCCGACGTCGATCGTCCGGCCAGCGATCTCCGGAAGCAGGGTCAAGGCGTCGAGCAGATGGGGAAGCAGCGCAGCAGCGCTCTTCGCGCCGGTGAGATTGAAGCGCCGGTTCGAATCGAGAAGCGCGGCCCCGAAAGCACTGAGCCGATCGCGAAGTTGCTCCTCGATTGCGGCCTCGGCGAGCAACTCGTACAGCTCGGCGCGCTCGCTCATGGCGCCACCCCGCGCGGGCGCTCTTCGCGGCGCTGCAGATGCAGTGAGAGAATCGCCACATCGGCTGGGGCGACTCCCGGAACCCGCGCCGCCGCTCCGAGCGTCCGCGGCCGTTGGCGGAGCAGCTTCTCGCGCGCCTCGGTCGAGAGCGCCTGTACGCGATCGTAGGCAAAATCGTGCGGGATGACGAGCCGTTCGCGACGTGCAGCCTGTGCAACGGCCTGCTCTTCCCGCTTCACATACCCTTCGAGCTTGATCTCGATCTCAAGCCGCTCGCCGGTCTCCGCACCGAGCCCCTCGGGAAGCCACGCGCGCAGGTCTTCGATGTGAATCTGCGGGCGCCGCAGCGCTTCGGCGAGGGTGGGCGGACCCTGGAATCGCTCTCCCGCGACCTCGCGCACCGGCAGCCGGCAACGCTCGGATTCGGCGATCTCTCGATCCAAAACGGCGATCTCCTCGCAAAAGCCAGTCCATTGTTCGTCATCTACCAGTCCAATATCGCGTCCGTGCGGCGTTAAGCGTCGATCGGCGTTATCGTGTCGCAGCAGCACGCGATGTTCGGCACGCGAGGTCATCATCCGGTAGGGCTCGTCGACGCCCTTCCCGACCAGGTCGTCCACGAGGACGCCGATGTACCCCTCGGAGCGCGCGATGCGCAGCGGCTCGCGCCCGCGTGCCGCGAGCGCGGCATTCGCCCCCGCAAGCAGCCCCTGCGCGGCCGCCTCCTCGTAGCCCGAGGTGCCGTTGAGTTGGCCGCAATGGTAGAGCCCGGCGATGCGCCGCGTCTGCAACGTGTCGTCGAGCTCCGTCGGCGCGACCATATCGTATTCGACGGCATATCCCGCGCGCAGCATCTCGCACTGCTCCATCCCAGGGAGCGTTTGCAGCATCTGGATCTGCACCTCGGCGGGCAGCGAGGTCGAGAACCCGCCGACGTAGAGTGTGGGCTCCTCCCAACCCTCGGGTTCGATGAAGAGTTGATGCGTCGGATTATGCGCGAACTTCACCACTTTATCTTCGATCGAGGGACAGTAGCGCGGGCCGATCCCGCGGATCAAATCGAGTCCGTAGAGCGGCGAGCGATGCAGGTTATCGCGCACGAGCGCGTGCGTGCGTGCATTCGTATCGATGAGATAACAGGGCAACTGTGCGCCGACGAAGCGCGCTTCGCTCCGACGCGAAAACAACAACGGCGTTGCGCTCGGCTCCTGCACGCGCATTGCGCCGTAATCGACGCTGTTGCGATCGACGCGCGGCGGCGTTCCCGTCTTGAGCCGTTGCATCGAAAAGCCGAGTTCGTGCAGCGCATGCGAGAGCCCGATCGCCGGCGCTTCGGCGTAACGTCCGCCGGGTTGCACCTCCTCACCGCGAAAAAGTTTTCCGCCCAAAAAGGTTCCCGTCGCTAAAACGATGTGTCGCGCAAAGAACGCGCGCCCATCGGCGCAACGAACGCCGCGCACTTCACCGGCGACGACGATCAACGCTTCGACCATCGCCGCTTCGATCTGCAACGCCGGCAAACGCTGCAACAAGCGCAACGCCGCGCGATTGTACGACGGTTTATCCATCAGTTGCCGCAAGGCGCGCACCGCCGGCCCTTTGCTTTCATTGAGAAATCGCGCGTGCAGGCTGCACGAATCGGCAAGCACGCCCATCGCCCCACCGAGCGCATCGATCTCGCGCACGAGTTGCCCCTTCGCGCTACCGCCGATCGACGGATTGCACGGCAACGTGCAGATGCGCTCCGGGTCCCCCGTCAGCAGCAACGTCGGCACGCCCATCTTTGCCGCAGCATGCGCGGCTTCTACGCCGGCATGTCCCCCACCGACAACGATGACGCCTGCATCGTCGCTTCGCATTTTCTCCATCGCTACTTGCCGATACAGAAGCGGGTGAAGATGCTCGCGAGCATCTCTTCGCTCGCTTCTGCGGGCGAGAGCTGTGCAAGCGCAGCGTCGACCAATCGCAGATCGTTGCCGACGAGATCGAGCGGCTCATGTGCATCGAGTGCTGCGCACGCAGAGCGCAGCGCGTCGAGTGCGCGGGCGACTGCGTCGAACTGCTCGCCGAAAGCGAGATGCGCGCGCTCGAGATCGGGGCGTTCGGTTCCCCAGCCGAGCTGCGCGATCGCCGCTCGCAATTCGTGCAACGTCTTCGGCCACCGCGTACTGCCGATCACCGAGATGCCCGAAACCGCCCGCACCGCAGACGTATCGAGATCGGCCTTATTAAAAAAGACGATCCGCGCGCGCCCCTCGCTGCGCGCGAGCAAGCTCTCCGCCGACGGCGATAGCGGTATCGAAGCATCGAGTACCAACAGCAGAATCCGCGCGCTCTCGAACGCTCGTTCCGATCGTTCGATCCCCAACGCCTCGATCCGATCGGCGTGCGCGCGAATGCCGGCGGTATCGACCGCGCGAACCGCGACGCCGTCGACGACGAAGCGCTCCTCGATGCTGTCGCGCGTCGTTCCGGGAAGCTCGGAGACGATCGCGCGCTCCTCGCCGAGCAACGCGTTGAGTAACGAGGATTTCCCGGCGTTGGGCGGGCCGACGATGGCGAGGCTGACGCCCTCGCGCAGCAGGCGACCGACCTCGCCGTCCCGTTGCAACTGCGCGAGCTCGCCTTCGAGTGCGTGCAGCGTCTCGGCGAGCGGCGCGCGCGCCGGCTCCTCGACTTCATCGGGAAAATCGATCGAGGCGGCGAGTTGTTCGAGCGGCTCGCGCAGCGTTGCGCGCATCGCCGTTACTTTGGCCAGCAGCCCGCCGCCGAGATTGGCGAGCGCGGCCCGCGCCGCCGAAGCAGTTTCGGCAGCGATGAGGTCGCCGATCGCGCCGACGCCGTCAAGATCGATCTTTCCGGCAAGAAAGGCGCGCCGCGTAAACTCACCGGGCCCCGCCTGGCGCGCTCCGCACGCGATAGCGGCGCGCACCACCTCGCGCGCGAGTACCGGCGCGCCGTGCAGGTGAAACTCGACGACATCTTCACCGGTCGCCGAGTGCGGCGCCGGAAACGCAAGTGCGAGCGCGTCGTCGATCGGGCGCCCCGATTCATCGACGAGCGCAACGCGGGTTGCGCGGCGCGGCTCGAGCGCGACACCCGCAACGAGCTTCGCTGCAATAGCGCGTGCCTCTGCGCCGCTGAGGCGCACGATCGCGATCGCGCCATGCCCCGGAGGCGTCGCGACGGCCACGATCGTCGGCTCTGCCGAGGTATCGACGTTCGCCGCGTCCGGCGCGTCGTCGATCAGTTCGATGCGGTTGCCGAAGGGATCGTCGACGTAGCAGTGTGCTCGCCCTTGCAACGGTATCGAATCGGTTCGAATTGCGATGGCCGCGGCGCGCAGGCGCGCGAGCAATGCAGCGTACTCCGCGCAGGCAAAAGCGACGTGCCCCTTGGTCGCGGGGCGAAAATCCGGGTCGACACCGAGATGCACCGCCATCGCTCCGCTCTGAAACCAGAGTCCGCCGCGCGCGCGCAATTCCGGCGGCTTGGGCACCTCGCGCAACGCAAGCAGCGCGCCGTAGAAGGCGCGCGCCGCTTCCTCGCTCCCTGCGGGGATCGCTATTTGCAGATGGTCGACCCGGGTCGATGCAGAGCGCTTCACGGTAGCCTGCTTCTCGAAATGAAGCGCTATGCGGGGATCAAGCCGGGAAAACGACGACGCAGCGCTCGGGCTCCACGCCCTCGGATTCAGTACGAATGCGGGCATCCTCCGAGATCGTCATGTGCACGATCTTGCGCTCCGACGGAAGCATCGGCTCGAGTTTGCTCGGCTTGCCGCTGCGCACCACTTCCTCAACCGCATCGAGAGCAATCTCTTTCAAACGCTCGGCGCGACGAGCCCGATAGCCTTCGGCATCGATCGTAAAATAGCGACGATTGCCGCGATTCCCCGCGTTGATGATGTTGTTGAAGACGAGGTTAATCGCTTCAAGCGTGTTCCCGTGCCGTCCGATCAGCATCGCGAGGTCGGGGCCGTTGACTTCGAAATACTCGCCTTCCTGTCGCGGAATATACGAAATATCCGCAGCGCCGACGCCCATCTTCGCGAGCATCTCGGTCAGCAGCGCGTGCGCCGTCTTCGCATCCTCGGGAACCGGCTGTGCCTTTCCCGATGGCCCGTTGGAACGCGGGCGCCCGCCGCCGCGGAATGGTCGGCGGCCGCGCCCGCCGCCGCTTCCCGGAATTGCGCGGTCGCGAATGTGCGCCGGCTGTTCTTCAAACTCGTAATCGTCTTCGTAGAGCATTAGGGCTTCGCGCCTTTCTTTTTAACCGAGCCGTTATCGAGCGCCGGCGATGAGGCCGCGCGCTTTTTCTTTGAGGTTTTCGCTACGCGTTCGTCGATATCGCGAACCGCAGCAGCGACGCCGTCGTCGGTGGTAATCGCGCGGTCGCTATCGATTGCGCCGAGCGGTTCGTGGTACTGCCGCAACATGTAGAACTGCTGCGCCATCGTCAAAACGTTGTACGAAAGCCAGTACAGCACCATCGCCGACGGCCACTGCGTACGAAAGCCGATGACGCCGAGCATCAGCGGCGAGACGATCTGCATGATCTTGTTCGTGTTGGCCTGCTGCGGGTCGGTCGCGGGCATCGTGGTAAAACGCAAGCTGATGTACTGCGAGATCATGTAGAGCACGATGAGTAAAAGATCGGGTTGCGCGAGGTTCTGCGCAAGAATTTTCGGGAAATGCGCCGAGAGCGCGGTGCCGACCCACAAAAACGTCGTTTGCGCGTAAAGGGTGCGGTGCAAGATCACGACCCAATAGACGCTAAAAAGAATCGGCAACTGCACCAGCATCGGCAGACAACCGGCGAGCGGATTGACGTTGTGCTCTTTGTAGAGCTTCATCGTCTCTTCTTGGAGTTTCTTGGAATCGTCTTTGTAGCGCGCCTGAACCTTCTTCATCTCCGGCGCTACTTTTTGCATCGAGATCATCGCTTTGAATTGCGCGACGTTGAGCTTCCAGAAGACCAGGCGAATCAGTAGGGCGAGAACGACCAAGCTGAGGCCGAGGTTGTGCGTATAGCGGTCGATCCCGAGAACCAACCACGAGAGTGAATGCACGATCGGGTCGAGTATCGAGGCGGCGAAGATTGGCGTCACCGGGGTCCTTTCAACGAGATGGTCGGGGGAACGGGATCGTACCCCGATGCGTGCCAGGGATGGCAGCGCAAAAGCCGGAGGAGTCCAAGACGGACGCCGTGGAGCACGCCGAAGCGAGCGATCGCTTCGCTTGCATACTGCGAGCAGGTCGGCTGGTACCGGCAGGCCGGCGGGAAGAGCGGCGAGAGCAGACGCCGATAAAGGGCGATGCAGGCGATCGCCACGCGCTGCGAGCGGGTCATCGAAGCGCCTCGAAGACGGCGCGCTCGAGATCGGCGTAGCTCATCGCGGCACTCGCGGGCTTGGCGACCAGCAAGAGCCGCCCCGGCGCCGGGTCGGCGAGCCGCGCCTGAATGGCGGCGCCCAGGCGCCGTTTGATGAGGTTCCGGACGACCGCTCCCCCGACGCTGCCCGAGACCGAGATCCCGACGACGGGGTAGGCCCCGTCGCGGCCGCGATCGGAGAAAAGCGAAAAGGCCGACGTCTCGACACGTCGGCCGCTGCGGCGTAAACGATGGAAATCGGCTCGCCGCTTCAGGGTCTCATAGCGGCGCATCGGCACGGGGTGCTTGCTCGACCGCCTAGACGCTGAGGCGGTGACGCCCCTTCTTGCGCCGACGTGCGAGCACGTTGCGGCCATTCTTCGTGCGCATGCGCTCGAGGAATCCGTGGACGCGCTTGCGGCGTCGATTGTGCGGCTGGTACGTCCGCTTCATAATCTGTAGCTCCTAGGTGAACATTGAAAAGGCCGCCGATGGGCGGCAGACGGCTTAGGGAGTATAGGCAGGGGAGGGCCCGCGCGTCAAGCAGGGCCGCTCTCCACACCTGTTGAGAAAGCTGTGTATAGGGTGGGTTTTTCCGCGCCCCCGATGGCCTTTTTCGCCTGCTATAACAGGCTTTTCGACCCCTTCGAGGCAGCCCTTCGATTGTGGGCAAAAGACCAGAAAAAGACCGAAAAAGCGTCGGAACAAGGGCTGTGGATAAGTGTACAACTCCGTGGATATTTTCGCAGGGAGATGCCCTCATTAAGCCAAGCCGAGGAACCCACCCCGATGTTCGCAAGCTCCGGCTGCAGGGCATCGATAACGTTCTTAATCGGGCTTGTGAAGGAGCAACGGCATGGCGCTGACGGTCGGCACCTCGGAGTTTTCTACGGAGCTTTGGGAGAGTGCATTAGTAGCGCTGCGCGATGCGTTTTCGAAGCCGGTTTTCGAGATGTGGATCAAGCCGATGCACTTGCTTGCTATCAACGGAAGTGAGCTCTCATTAGGAGTTCACACCGGATTCGCACGCGAATGGGTGGAGACGCGCTTGAAATCGCAGATCGTCGAAACCTTGAGCGCCGTCTTCGGCGAAACGGTTACGTTGCGGATTCGCGTCCTCGAACCCGAAGAGATCGCGCAGCTCGCGCAGGCTGCAGCGCCGGCCCGCGAGGAGCGTGAGCCGGGCCTCTCGGCAGAAGCAAGCCCGAGCTTGGCGGTCACGCAAGCGCGCACCCTCGATACCCTGCGCAGTGCGAACCTCAACGCGCGCTACACCTTTGAAGAGTTCGTCGTCGGAAACTCCAACCGTTTCGCGCACGCCGCCGCGCAGGCGGTCGCTTCCGCTCCGGCCCGCGCGTACAATCCACTCTTTCTCTACGGCGGCGTCGGTCTCGGAAAGACGCATCTCATGCATGCGATCGGCCACCGCGTCCTCGTCGATCATCCCGGCGCCAACCTCGTCTACGTCACCTGCGAGAAATTCACCAACGAATTCATCATCGCGTTACAAAACAACAAAACGCCGGAATTTCGAAATAAGTACCGTCAGGTCGACGTGCTGCTCATCGACGATATCCAGTTCCTCGCCGGAAAAGAGACCACGCAAGAGGAGTTCTTCCATACGTTCAATGCGCTCCACGAGTCGGGGCGCCAACTCATCATCTCCTCCGATCGTCCGCCGAAAGAGATCCAGACGCTCGAGTCGCGGCTCCGCTCCCGCTTTGAGTGGGGGCTGCTCACCGATATCCAAAACCCCGATATCGAGACGCGTGAAGCGATCCTCCGGAAGAAGGCGCAGACCGACCGGATCCCGGTTCCCGACGACGTTACCTCGTTTATCGCCCGCGTGATTCCCTCGAACATCCGCGAACTCGAGGGAGCCTTGATCCGGGTGGTCGCCTTCGCCTCGCTCTCGAAATCGCCGATCACCACGGAGCTGGCCAGCGAAGCGCTCAAGAGCCTGATCGCCGATGCCTCGGTCAGCCGGGTCACCATTCCGAAGATCAAAGAGGTCGTCGCGGCCGCCAACGGGCTCACCTTAAAAGAACTCGATCACCCGCGCCGCGATGCTCGCGTCGCCGGGCCCCGCCAGATCGCGATGTACGTCGCGACCCAACTGACCAATTGTTCCCTACCCCAGATCGCGCGCGAGTTCGGGAAGAAAGATCACACGACAATTATTTACGCGCGCAACAAAATCAAAGAACAGATGATGCGCGACGAAGCATTCCGCAACCGGGTCGAGCGCCTGATCGACGCATGTCGCCGCTAAACCCACTCTCCACGCACCGACGTACAGGGGCGGTGTACGAAGGTGGATAACAAAACCGTCGCTGCGATCGCCCGAAACTGCGAAGAACGGCTCGCAGCCTTACCCACACGGTCGATGCGGTCGAAAGCCGCGTCCCCGTAGGCGAAAAGCGAACTTGTTCGCACGCCCCACCGCTCTACTGGTACGACGACTACTTTTATACTCAATAAAGAACGACGGCTTACATGCAAGAGGACGTGAGTAACTGTGAAGCTATCTTGTGAGACCAAGGAAATCTCGGCCGCCGTTGGCGCGGCAAACAAAGTCGTAAACGCGCACACGACGGTGCCGATCCTTTCCAACGTACTCATTCAAGCCGAGAACGGCTCCGTCTCCGTACGCGCAACCGACCTCGAACTGACCCTCGAGCAGCGGCTCAAGGCCGAGATTGAAGAACCGGGCAGCGTCACCGTGCCGGCAAAGCTGTTCGCAGGTTATCTGGCGAACCTCTCGCAGACCTCGACGCTCGACCTCAGCGGAACGCCGAATCGCGTCAGCGTGAAGTGCGAACGAACGAACTACGATTTCAACGCGCTCCCAGGCGAGGAATATCCGCCGCTGCCGGCCGCCGTCAAAGGCGCCCAATTCGCGCTCTCCGGAAAACGTCTGCGCGAAGGAATCGACGCCGTCATTTTTGCCGCGGCCTCCGAAGAAGCGCGCGGCGCGGTCATGATGGGAACGCTGCTCGAGATCGAAGGCGACAAACTCACGATGGTAGCGACCGATGGTTACCGGCTCGCGCGCTACGAAACCACGCTCGATGAATCGCCGGGCGGACACGAACGTTTTATCGTGCCGTCGCGAGCGCTCGCCGAGACCGCGCGTAATCTCGCCGGTGCCGATCGCGTGAGCGTTAACGTCCTCGGCGCGCAAAACAATCAGTTACAATTCTCCGCTGAAAACGCCGCCGTAACGGTGCGATTGGTTGACGGACAATATCCGAATTACCAGCAGGTGATCCCGGCGAAATTCGACCGGAAAATCACCGCGAACGTCTCCACGCTCGTCGGCGCGCTACGCCGTGCCGAACTCGTCGCCGGCGACCGCGCTTCAATGGTGAAGATGAATCTCTCCAATCACACGCTGATCGTCACCGCAAACTCCGAACGTTCCGGAAACGCCTACGAAGAGATCGAGATCGACCAAGTCGGTGACGATCTCACGATCGCGTTCAACGCGCGTTATATGATCGAAGTGCTCAACCACGTGAAGAGCTCGCAGTGTCACATTGAATTCGTCGGCCCACTTTCGCCCGCGGCTTTGACCCCGGCCGAACCGACGGAAGGTGCGTCGCAGCTCTACGTGCTGATGCCGTTGCGCCAATAACTCGATGCGCATCACGCGCATTTCGTTGGCAAATTGCCGCAATTACGGCGAGGCGACGATCGAGCCGCAAACGGGGCTCAACGTCTTTCTGGGGCGTAACGCGCAAGGGAAGAGTAATCTTCTCGAAGCGATCGGTTTGTTAGGCACCGGAAAATCTTTTCGCACCTCACGCGAAGCAGAGATCGTCCGTGACGGCTACGGCATCGCCGCCGTCAGTGCCGAAGCGGTCGTTCGTTCAGGGAACGTCACCCTCGGCTGTACCATCGCGCGCGGGGAGCGCGCAACGCGCAAGACGCTGACCATCAACGGTCGGGCGGTGCGATACGCCCACTTTCTCGGGAGGCTCCGTGTGGTGAGCTTCGCTCCCGCCGACCTCGCGTTGATCGTCGGAGCACCGGGCCTGCGGCGCGCTTTTTTAAATCTCGCCTTGGCACAGGAGCAGCCGCATTATTACACCGCGTTAGCGATGTACGCGCGGACGTTACGCCAGAAAAACGCACTGCTTCGCGCCGGTCCGCCCTACGACGAAGAGCTCTTCGCCATTTACGATCGGACGATGCTCGAACGCGGCGCGCGCATGACGCTGGCGCGCGCGCAGTACGTGCAAGCGCTGAGCCCGCATGCCCGCGCCGAGCACCATCGTTGGAGCGCGGGCGAAGAATTCGCGCTCGGCTATAGCAGCGCGATCGGGTACGAGATCGGCGACGACGAAGCGGCGCTGCGCGAACGGTTTGCGCGCGCGCTCGACGCGGCGCGCCCCCGCGAACGGGCGCGCGGGATAGCGCTCGTCGGCCCACACCGCGACGACCTGACGCTCGCGCTCGAGGGACGTCCGCTCGCGGAGTACGGCTCGCAAGGGCAGCATCGCACCGCGCTGCTGGCATTGAAGGTCGCCGAGTACCGCGCGATGGCCGCGGCGACCGGCGAGGCGCCGCTCTTGCTGCTCGACGACGTCCTCTCCGAGCTCGATCCCGACCGAGCGCGCCGTTTTCTCGAGGGATTGGGCGACTTCGAACAGGCCTTCGTCACCGCGACGCACCTCGAGCATGCATTGCCGGGTGCAACGGCGTTCTCGATCGAGGGCGCGCGGGTCGAACGCGTCGCATGAAATTCACCGCGCTCGGCGAGGCGTTACGCAGCATCGATCTCGGCACCCCGATCGGCGACCCGCTCGCGATTTTGCAGGGCCATTGGGGCGAGATCGTCGGGATCGCGCTCGCCGGGCATACCTACCCGCGCGCCTTTGCCGGCGGAGAACTGACGATCGTCGCGAGTTCGAACGGGTGGATCGCCAACCTCGCCTGGCTCGAAGAGGCGATTCTCAAGCAACTCGCGCTCCACGGCTACGAGGTAACGAAGCTGATCTACCGCGTCGGCCGGATTCCGGGGCGCAAGGCGCGCCCCGCGCAGGCATCGCCGGGGAGCGCGACCGTACGATCGGCAATCCGGGAGCAGCGACCGCCGAGTAAGGATGCCAAAGAAGCGCTCGCTCGGCTTCGCGCTGAAATCGAGGCCGACCGGCGGGCAAAAGCCGCTCTCGGGTGGAACGTATGCAACCGATGTGGAGCGCCGATCGCGCCCCATGCCGGGACGACCTGCGTCCTCTGCACGCTCGCTGCTAGCGAGCAGCGCACCCGTACGCTCGCACGCCTGCTCTTCGATGAGCCGTGGATGAGCTTCGAGCGCGCGCACGTCGCAGTAACCGGGCTGACGCGTGAGGATTTTTCCGCTGTGCGCCGTGAGTTATTGCGTCGCTGGGGGGATATCGTCAATCGGCTCGCGCGAGGGCGCGGAACTCCCATCGCGGATCGGGAGCGGGCGGTCGCACTTGCGTTCGTCGCCCTCAAGACCGGCCGCGTGCCCGACGAACTCGCTCCCGCAACGTTGCGAAACGAGTTCGGAGACGAAATGTACGCTCGACTCTTTGGAACTGAAACGACAAGATAGGTTATGGCAACAGATTATACCGGCGAACAGATCGAGGTATTGCGCGGGCTCGAAGCCGTGCGCAAGCGCCCGGGCATGTACATCGGCAATACCAACGAACGCGGATTGCATCAACTCGTCTACGAAGCGGTCGACAACTCCGTCGACGAAGCGCTTGCGGGTTATGCGAAAAATGTCGCCGTAACGCTCTATCGCGATGGCTCGTGTTCGGTCGAAGACGACGGGCGCGGCATCCCGGTCGATATTCATGCCGAAGAAGGGCTGCCGGCCGCCGAAGTCGTGATGACGGTGCTCCACGCCGGCGGAAAATTCGGAAAAGGCGGCTACAAAGTTTCGGGCGGCCTACACGGTGTCGGCATATCGGTGGTCAACGCGCTCTCGGAATGGATGGTCACGCGCGTTTACCGCGACGGGCACATTTACGAATTGCGATTCGAACGCGGCATCACCTCGCAAAAAATGAAGAAGATCGGCAAGACCGATCGCACCGGGACGTTCCAACAGTTTAAGCCGGATATGGAGATCTTCGAAACCGGCGATTTTCATTGGGACGTATTGCAGAAGCGTCTGCGCGAACTTGCCTTCCTCAATCGCGGCTTGCAGATTACGCTGCGCGACGAACGCGGCGACCAGGTGCGCGAACGCTCCTATAAATACGAAGGCGGCATCGTCGAGTTCGTCAAGTACCTCAACGAAAAGAAAGATGCGCTTCACGATATCATCGCAACGCATCACGAACGCGACGGCGTGGATATCGAAGTTGCGCTGCAGTACACCGACAGCTACAACGAACAAATCTATTCTTACGCCAACAATATCAACACCATCGAAGGCGGCATGCATCTGCTCGGCTTTCGCACCGCGATTACCAATGCCGTTAACTCGTCGGCGCGTAAGCGCGGCATCCTCAAAGAAGCCGACGGCAATCTTTCGACCGACGATTGCATGGAAGGGCTTACTGCGATCGTTTCGGTGAAACTCGCAGAGCCGCAGTTTGAGGGTCAGACGAAAACCAAGCTCGGGAACGCCAAGGTTCGTAGCATCGTCTACGGACTACTCAACGAGCGGCTCGAGTTTTTCTTCGAAGAGAACCCGAAAGCAGCGCGCGCGATCATCGATAAATGCATGCAGGCATCGCGTGCACGCGAAGCGGCGAAAAAAGCGCGCGATCTCTCGCGCCGGAAGAATGCGCTTGAAGGCTCGGGGCTCCCCGGAAAACTCGTCGACTGCAAAAATCAAAATCCGAGCGAAAGCGAGATCTTCTTAGTCGAAGGCGACTCCGCCGGCGGCACCGCCAAAGGCGGGCGTGACCCCGATAAACAAGCGATTCTTCCGCTGCGCGGAAAAATCATCAACGTCGAAAAAGCGCGCTTGGATAAGGTGCTCTCGAACGAAGAGATCCGGACGATGATCACCGCACTGGGCACCGGCTTCGGCGATGAGTTCGACGTCGGAAAGCTGCGCTACCACAAAGTCATCATTATGACCGACGCCGATGTCGACGGTTCGCACATCCGCACGTTGCTCCTGACGTTCTTCTATCGCCAAATGAAACCGTTGATCGAGCAAGGATACGTCTACATCGCGCAACCGCCGCTCTACGGCGTTCGCAAAGGTAAAAAACAGTGGTGGGCCTTCAACGAAGGCGAGCTTCGCGATATCTTCAACGGCGCCGACCCCAAAGAGTTTACCGTGCAGCAATACAAAGGCTTGGGTGAGATGGATGCCGAGCAGCTTGCCGAGACCACGATGGAGCCCGAACATCGTCGGCTCGTCCGCATCGCGGTCGAAGATGCCGTAGAAGCCGAGCAGATCTTCGTCGATCTGATGGGCGATAAAGTCGAGTCGCGCAAGCAATATATCTTCGAGTACGCGAAAAACGTGAAGGCGCTCGACCTCTAAGAACGGCTCGGCGGCGGGGGCTCCGCTCCCTTGGGGCGCATAGTGCAGAGAAGAATGCGCACGCGACTCGCCGTGCCCGCGGCTGCTCTCGTCCTCCTCATCGTTCTCGCCGTCACGAGCGGCGCGGCGATCCTCCGCATGGGGATCGAGGCGCTCGGCTCGCTCGCGCTCGGAGGGAACCTGCGTATCGCGTCGATCGAGCGGGCGGGGGAGCGCTTCGATCTCCACGATCTCCGTTTTACCTGCGACGGGATGACGATCGCGCGGATCGCCGACCTACGGGTCGGCTTTCGCTTCCGCGATCTGCTTCCCGGAAGCCGCCATCGTTTCGGCATCGACAGCCTCGAGCTCGACGGTGCGCGCTTCGCCCTCGTTCGGCTTTCCGACGGCAGCTTCGCCCTCCCGACATTTCCCTTTGCGGGCCCGAGCTATCCGCAACCCTCGAACCGCGTCCCGCTGGCGATCGCGGTGCGCGTCCGCGATGCTTCGCTGCGCTTCTCCGATACGCACGGCGATGCGGTGCGTGTCGTTTCGATCGATGCGGCGGGGCACTTCGATTCCGCTGCGCGCAGTACGCTGCGCGCCGACGGGCGCGTTCTCGGCCCTGGAGGCTCGCCGTTCTCGCTTCACGGCGGCGCCGACGCGGCGCTGCACCTCGCGCGCTATCGACTCACCACGCGATCGTTGCCGTTGGTCACCGCGCTGCGCGTGCTCCTCGGCCGCGGTTCGCGGGTGCAATTGCGTGCCGGAAGCGCACGGGATCTTCGCGCGACGCTCTATGCAATCGGTGCGCGCGGCCGCTACCACCTCGATCTCCAAGCGCAGCTTCGCGGCGGCGTTCTCGACGTTCCCGGGCTCGCCGTGCCGATCGACCACCTCGCAGGTGCGCTCGCACTGCGCGAGGGAGGGCTCTATATCAGACATCTCGCCGGCGAGCTCGCCGGTATTCCCGTCGCCGCAAACGGCGGCATCTTCGACTGGGGATCACCGCAACTGCGCATCGCGATCTCGGGCAGCGGTCGAACCGAGCGACTCGCGACGGCGCTCCCATGGCTGCGCGGGCGACCGCTCCACGGCGAAGTCGCCTTCGGTGCGCTCGCCGAAGGCGCGCCGGAGGCGCCGGTGCTGCGGGTACGGGTGCAAGCGGCGACGATGCGCTACGGCGCCTACCGTGTCGAGCAACTCTCCGCGCACGCAATCTACAGCGACGGCCGACTCGCGATCTCTGCGGCGCACGCGAACTACGGGCGCCTCCGGTTATCCCTCCACGGCGCTCTCCGCACGGCGGGGCCCGTTCGCAGCGAGTTCCTCGTTCACGGCTCCGGCGATGCCGCCGATCTTCCGATGCTCGGTGAGCTCTTGGGGCGGGAACCTCTGCGCCTCGATCTCGTCGTTCGCGGGCTGGACACCTCGTTCGGGGCGTGGGGCAGCGTGCTCGCACGCAACGATGCGCGGCGGGCAGGGGCGCTGATCGCGCTCGATCGCAGCGGCGCCGGCTCGATCGCCCCGGTCTGGCTGCAGCGCGGCGGCGAAAAACTCGCCGGCGGCTACGTTCGTCCGCCGCACGGAGCGGGGGCGCTCTGGCTGCGCGCGCGCGCGCTCGATCTGCAGCCTCCCGAACTCCCCGCGCCGGCGGGGCTGCCGCTCCTGCCGCCCTTCTTCGGCCACCTGGCGCGGCTCGATCTTCTCGGCGGGGGGGCGGGGCACGTGCTGGTCGGGCGCGTCGCGGCGCAGGGCCTGAATCTCGCCGGGATTCCGTTCGCGACGCTCACGCTTGCAGCGGCCGGGGCACTGCCGGAGATCGCGCTCGACCGGGTGGGGGCGAGCGGTTCCTGGGGGCGCTTCACCGGGCGCGGTGCGCTCGATCCGGCGCGCGTCGTCGTCGTCGGGAACGCGCGGGTTCGGCCCGGGCGACTTCCCTTTCCGCCGAGGCTCGCGCTGCATGGCGCGCTGAGCGGGCCTCTCTCCCTCGCCCTCGCACCGGGTTCGATCGAGCTCGGCAGCGCCGGATTGCACGGTGAGGCGCTCAGCGTCGACGGCGTTCCCGTCTCGCGGTTGGAGGGCGCGGTCGCCTATAACGGGAGCGAGCTCGCGGTGCACGGCCTCGCCGCCGACTTCGCGGGTGGGCGGGCCTACGGTTCGGGAACCCTTGCGCTCGGCCCGGGGAGCGATGCACTCTCAATCGTTGCCTCGCAGCTCGGAGCGGGGGCGTTCCGAAGATTCGGGCTGCCGCTCGATGCGGGGCGGATCGGGGCGCGCGGTCTGCTCGGCTTCGACGGCACGGCGCTGAGCTATTCGGGCGGCGTGGTCCTCTCGCAGGCGAGAAGCGGGCGCTTCACGCTCGGTGCGGTCGGCGATCTGCGCTACGCACAAGGCGCGCTGCAAGTCTCTCGGGCGACCGGAGTACTCTCCGGAGCGGTCGGCTCGATCGCCGGTTCGCTGCAGGGGCTCGGCGGGCGCGATCCGCGCATCGCCGCGCACGGGAGCATCGCCGCGGCGCCGATCGCACCACTGCTCGATGCCTTCTCGATCGCCCACCCACCGGTCGGGGGCGTCGTCGCCGGGCCCTTCACGCTCGGGGGCTCGCTCGGCGCGCCCTCGGCGACCGCCGAGCTCAGTGGACTCGGGCTCCATCTCAATGGGCAGGGGATCCGCCGTGCGAGCGGCAGCCTCGCGTTCTCGCCGCAGCGCGTCGCCCTCTCGGCGGGGCGTCTGTTGGTCGGTTCGACGGCTGCCCGTGCCGCTGCCGCGTACGGCGAGGCGGGGGGGCGGCTCGCGCTGAGCGCGCGGAGCGCCGATCTCGAGGACTTCGACGATCTCTTCGATACCGGCGATACGCTCGCCGGGCGCGGGAGCCTCGCCTTCGACCTGCGGAGCGACGCGCATGTCTTGAGCTCGCAGGGACGCTTTCAGGTCCTCGGTCTGCGCATCCGCAACCTCACGCTTGGCGCGGCGACCGGCCACTGGACGAGCGCGCGGAACGTCGTCACCGGCGTGATGACCGATGCCGGGCCCTACGGGGCGCTCGCGGCAACCGGTAGTGTCGCCGCTCGCCCGGAGCCGAATTGGCGCTCCAGTTTGCTGCACGCGCGCTACGATTTACGTGCCACGCTCAGCGGCCTCGATCTCGCCACCTGGATCGCGGTGCTCGATCTGCCGCGGATTCCCGCGACCGGGCACGTCGATGCCATGCTGACGCTTCAGGGCTCCTATCCGCACGTTCGCGCGCACGGCAGCGCATCGCTGCGTGACGGCAGTCTCCTCGGGTTACCGATCGACACCCTCAACGTCGCCGGGCAAAGTGACGGCAGCAACGTCGACCTTCTCGGGGTCGACCTCGCCGCACCTGGGCTTCAGGCGCGTGCGAGCGGGCGCTTCGGTTTCGCACCGAGCGCACCGATCGCGCTGAAGGGTTCGGCGAGCTCGAACGATATCGCGGGGATCGTCTCGCGGCTCGTGCATATCAGCCTCCCCGTCACCGGGAAATTCGAGAGTACCTTTGCCGTGACCGGCACACAACGTCACCCGCACCTGCGCGCCGGCTTCGACGGGAGTGCCGTCGGCATCGAGGGGGTTCGCATTCCGAGCCTCTTCGGGGCGCTCACCTACGCCGACGGGAGAATCGAACTCGAGAACGCTGGCGCGCGTTTCACGCGCGGCCGCGTCGATCTCTCCGGCGAACTTCCGATCCGCCTCGCGCCGTTGGGAGTCGGGCCCGGCAACGCACCGGTCGATGCCTCGCTGACGGTGCACGATCTCAATCCGGGGCTTGCGGCGCGTTTTCTCGGAAACGCAAGCGAGCTCGACGGTCGGATCGACGGCGTCGGCCAGCTTGCGGGGCAGCTCGACGACCCGACGCTGGCCGGGCGGTTCACGCTCCGCGACGGGCGCTACCAAAGCAATCTCGAGCGTATTCCACTGACCGGCATCACCGGCACACTGCTTTTCGGGCGCAAGCACGCGCGATTGCTCGGCCTGAGCGCCTTCGCCGGAGCGGGGCGCCTCGTCGGCTCGGGAAGGCTGGCGATCGGGACCGGGGGCGCGTTGAGCTACCAGGCGCAGCTTCACGCGATCGACGCCAGGCTCGATTCCCCGAGTTTCGGCGGCGGAACGATCGACGCCGATCTCCGCTTCAGCGGGCAGAGCGGATCGCTTGCGAAAGTGAGCGGCAAAGCGACGCTCCGTGACGGCGAGTTGCCGTTCATGGCGTTTGCCGGCGCATCTGCGCTGAGCAGTGGGCATCTGCCGTTCGATCTCGCCTTCGATGTCGATATCGCGCTCGGCCGTGGGGTGCGCGTGCGCGGCAGCGGATACGGAGCGGGTCTCGATATCGGCGCGACCGGAAGCGCGCACCTAGCGGGGAGTCTGCACGCACCGACGCTGGAGGGACGCTTCATCTCCACCGGTGGTTCGCTCGTCTATTTCGATCGCTCGTTTCGTGTTGATAGCGCGATCCTGCGATTCCAGGCGCGCAACGGCGTGATGCCGACGCTGACAGCATCGGCATCGGCGCAAGTTACCAATCCGGACCCCAATCGCGCGCGTAATCCGTTCGGCAGCGCGGAGGTCAGCATCGCGGTGCGCGGCCCGCTCGATGCGCTCGACGTTTCGTTGAGCTCCGATCCGAGTTATCCGCGCGAACAGATCCTCGCGTTGATCGCACCGTTCGGCGGCGTCGTCGGCTCGGCGCAATCGTTCGGTGTGAGTTCGGGCGCACCGTCGGTCGGCGAAGAGGCATTCAACTTGCTCAACGCTCAGTTCTCATCGGCGTTACTGGGACCGATCGAAAGTGCGCTCGGGCGCGGGCTGGGCTTGAGCGATCTCAGTCTCAATCTCAGTTACACCGGCGGCGTCGCAGTGACCGCGCAACGCATTCTCGGCAAGAAATTCAGCGTCGCCTATTCCACGAGCTTTGGAACGATCACGCGACAATCGGTCTCGTTGCAATTCGTTCCGACGCGCCGCACCGTCGCGAGCCTCACCTTCTTCACCGTGCTCGGATCGCCGCAACTACTCAACAGCACGTTCGGAACCGGATCGAATCTGCTATATTACGGCACGGCGCTGCCGACCGGCGTTGCGCTCAACGGCACGAACGGATTTAGTTTCACGCTCGAATTACGGCCGTAAGGACGGTCGCAAAAACGCTTCCCGACGAGGAAGCGCTACGACGACGATGTACGCCGATGGGGCATATTATCACGGACACGCTTCTGCATGGCCGTTTTCAGATACGATGCCGGTGCGAAAAAAAATCAGTCTGTCGATAAACATGTACGAAAACCTATATCAGTCAAACGCGGCCTCCGAACCATCTTTCCGTGAATGGCTCAATGACGCGAGTTTCAATTGGCAATTTTCTCGTGACGCATCGCTTTCACTCGGAGCGCGCCGCATCAACGGGATCAATCTCCCGACGTACTACGCGCCTCCAAATTTTACGCCGATGTTTGCTGATAA
>DAIBFU010000015.1:0-25828 GCA_027422105.1 Vulcanimicrobiota bacterium
ATTCACAAACACGATGCGTTCGCCGAAGCTTTCGGAACGTTCGGAGAGTTTCGCCACGAACTCGCCGGCGGAACCTACGTGATGGCGAAAACCGACCTTGCAACCTGGTTGGGAACGCGAAATTCGCGAATCGTCGATGCGGCGCGCTAGCGCGCGTTAAGGAGCGGCGCTCTCTTCGGTAGCGCGACGCAGCGTGTCGATACGCTCGCGCAGACTCGGGTGCGATGCAAAGAGAATCTCGTACCAACGCGGTGATTCCGATTCGGCGAGATTTTGCGCCGCAAGCCGCTCGAAGGCCGCGATGCCCCACGCCGGAGCCTCGGTGGCGGCGACCGCAAAGCGATCGGCCGCGCGCTCGCGATCCCGTGTAAGTTTGAGAACGAGCGGTCGCAGTGCCGTCGAAGCGATTGCGACGCGAGCGGAGATACGCGCGAGGAAGATCGGTCGTTCGCGCGCTGCAGGATCGCGATGCTCCGGCAGCATCGCGGCGAAGAGCAGCGCGATCGTCACCAACGCTTCTGCCGCCGCCATCAAGCGATAGGTATCGTGGGCGACGTAGTGGCCCAGTTCGTGCGCGACGACAAATTCGATCTCGTCGGGGGTGAAGTTCTCCAGCAGCGTATCGCCGATGACGATGCGGTGCGTGCTGCCGATACCGATGACGAATGCGTTCGCCTTCGTCGTCTGCGCGCTCATGTTCATTTTGAGAATCTCGGCATTGCCGCAACCATAGCGTGCGGCGAGGCTACGCAAACGCTGCTCGATTGCGCCTTCGACCGGTTCGAAGCGATTGAAGAGCGGAAGGATGTAGAGCGGCACGATGATATTGCCGAGCGCCAGCAACGGAAATGCGAGCGCTGCCCCGACGAGCGGCCAGCGTTTCCCCGTGCGGCGAATGACCGCGCCGCCGATCGTTGCGAGAATCGCCGAGAGCGCGGTGGCTAAGGCGACGCCCTTCCATTGCTCCAGCAGCCAGGCTTGCGGGAGCTGATCGGTCAGCCCGTACCGGCGTTCGGTGGTATACCCTTCGATGAAATCGACCGGTATCTCCAACAGCGCGCCCATCGCCGTGATCGGCGCTGCGAAGGCCGCGGGTGCGAGCCACGGCGGTGCTTTTGCAGCGAGGCGATCGAGTTGGTCGGCGAGCGGGCTCTCCGGGAGCGCCCACGCCTGTGCGAGCGAACGCAGCGTTCCGACGACGGCGAGCGCGCGTCGCTCGCGAGCATATCGCACGACATCACGCTCGCCGCGCGGCGACGGCGAATGCATCTCGGCGCGGCTCTGCTGCGCGCGCCACAGCACGTAACCGAGGCCGGCGGCGCCGACGAGCAGGGCGGCGAGTCGTCGTCGTTTCATGGCATCAGATGATCGAGATCGTTTCCTTGGGTTTCGGGTGCGCAGCGAGCGCATCGAGGAGCCGTGCGGCGAGTTCATCGCAGAGCGGATCGTCGATCTCTTCGACGCGCCCTTCGTCGGCGAGCATCGCTTTTTTCGGGTCGATCGGCAGCGATGCAAGGACCGGTGCCCCCGCTAACTCTGCGACGCGGCTTGCATAGGATGGGCCGAAAACGTCGTAGCGCGCGCCGGTATCGGGTGCAACGAAGTAGGACATGTTCTCGACGACGCCGAGAATCGGCTTCTTGAGTTGATGGATGAGGTTCGCTGCCTTGCGAACGATCATCGTCGCGAGTGCCTGCGGCATGGTGACGAGCACGACGCCGTCGATCGGCAGCGATTGCAGCACCGTGAGCGGAGCATCGGAGGTACCGGGTGGGAGATCGATGAGCAGTACGTCGAGATCGCTCCAAAGCACCTGTTCGTAAAACTGTCGAATGACGCCGCTGACGATCGGGCCACGCCAGATCATCGCCGTATCTTCTTTGTCGGTTAAGAGATTCGAACTGACGATCTCGATTGCGCTGCGCGTCAGCGCCGGCACCATCAACGGTTGCGGATTTCCTTGCGGTGTTTTCGGCGCATTCGGATCGGCCTCGATCGCCAATGGTTCGCGCAGCCCGAAGAGTTTTGGAATCGAGGGGCCGGTAATATCCCCATCGAGGATGCCGACGCGCAGATTGCGGCGCCGCAATCCGAGAGCGATCAACGCGGTGACGAGCGATTTCCCGACGCCGCCCTTCCCCGACATAATCGGAACGACATGCGCGATCTTCGCGCGCCCGGTAAAGCTCCCCGGCGCACGACGGTTCGGAGTGCGATCTTCGTTGGCGACGAGCGGCACGAATCCCGAGAGGCGCGCTTGCGCGAGCGCGGCGAGGATCGGTTCGACGCGCAGGCCGTGCGCCGCCGCTCCCTGCGCGATCGTTTCATATTTGCTGACGCCGCACCCCGAGCAGCCGAGCCCGAAGGTGGTGAGGACGTCGGCGGCAATCGGCAGCGCTGCGACGACTTCGCGAATATTGCTCTCTGGAGTGATTTCGATGGTGCTGTGCGGCATACGTTCCCTAGTAAAGCGCGAATCGGCGCAATCCTCTCCGACCTTAGGGTGCGCCGAGCGAACGCCCCGCCGCCGGGCTCCCGCGCAGGGTGCGGGCACGTGGGGCCTGAAGCCACGCCCCTCGTGCAGACGAGAGATACAAGCGAGCGCGCGCGAGCGGTCCTCGCAGGCGGTTGCGATTCGCCGGTGAGAAGCGGACATTCCATCGGCGCCCCGATGTTCGTGCAGGCAAGTGCGAACGGGGCGTACGCGTACGACGAGCATGGGCGACGCTACATCGATTACATCATGGGCTACGGGCCGTTGCTCTTCGGGCATTCGCATCCCGGGCTCGTCACCGGTCTCGATGCACTCGCCGCTGCCGGATGGATTTGGGGAACGACGCACCCGGAAGAGATACGGCTCGCGGAGCGTATTCGCAGCTATCTCCCGGCGATGGAGCGGATGCGCTTCACGTCGACCGGAACCGAAGCGGTGATGGGCGTCGTGCGTGTCGCGCGCGCGTCGACGCGTCGTTCGACGATCGTGAAGTTTGCCGGAAACTATCACGGCCACTCCGATCTCGCGCTCTTCGATGCCGGCGCTTCGGCGCACACCGACGATGCTTCGCGCAGCGGCATTCCACACGGAGTCACGCAAGACGTCATCGTTGCCCGCTATAACGATCTCGACGATCTCGATGCAAAGATGCGCGGACGAGAAAAAGATATCGCGGCGATTCTCGTCGAGCCGATCGTCGGGAATATGGGTTACGTTACGCCGGTTCCGGGGTTTCTCGCCGGGCTACGCGAGCGCGCCGACCGGCTCGGTGCACTGCTGATCTTTGACGAGGTGATTACCTGGTTGCGGTTGGGCTTGCATGGCGCCACCGCGCTCGTCGGCATCACTCCCGATCTGGTGACCGTCGGAAAGATTCTCGGCGGCGGCGCACCGATCGCCGCGTTCGGCGGCCGCGCCGAGGTGATGGAGGAGCTTGCCCCTGCCGGGCGCGTCTTCACCGGCGGAACGCATGCCGGCAACCCCGTCTCAGTCGGTATGGCGCATCGCGTTCTCGACCTTCTGGAATCGCATCCGGAGTATTATTCGCAGATGGAGCAGCTCGCAGAGCGGCTCGCATCGGGCATTCGCGCGCTTTTCGCCGATCGCGGGCTTCCGTACGCCGTCGTTCAGCATGCGTCGATCGTCGATTTCAAATTTCGTGCCGGAGAACCGAATCGCAATTACGACGATGCGCGTCGCGCCGACAAAGCGCTCTATCGTCGGTATTACGACGCGATGCTCGCGCGCGGGATACTCTTGCCGCCCTCGCAAAACGAGGTGATGTTTCTCTCGGTTGCGCATGCCGAAGGGGATGTTGATGCCACGCTCGTTGCGATCGGGGAATCGCTCGACGAGGTTTTCACGGCGTAAGCGCACCGCGCCGTCGCGCTGCGCTCTCACGTGCTTGTCGCGCTGCGTTGTCACGCCGAGTAGATCGCCCCTTCGACTCGCTTCGCTCGCTCAGGACAGGCTCTGCGATCGTATCGAGGCGCGCGCCGCGCGCCGCGCTTTGGGCGCCTCGGCGCACCGCTCCTCGCTAGACGCTCGCGGCTCGGACAAGCAATGTCAGGGTCCTCGCCGCTCGCTAAAGCGCTCGTCGGGTGCACCGCAGGCACCGTCGCGCTGCGCTCTCACACCGAGTAGTTGCGATCCCTCGATACGGCTGCTTCGCAGCCTACTCGGGATGACAAAGAGGTTGCGCGGCTACTCGGGATGACAAAGATGTTGCGCAGCCTACTCGGGATGACAGCGGCTACGCGCGGATGGCGGAGTGCTGCCCTATTTACGGACGGGGGTCGGAAAGACGCCGACGCTGCGGAGGCCGCCGGCGTCGACGCTACGGACCGCGAAGAGATCGTCGTCGTAGCTGATGGGAAGCGTGACGGTCGTCACGTTGCCGACCGCGCGTACATGCTGCCAGGTCGCGGCATCGGTCTTGCGCCAGAGCACTTCGTACCTGACGGCATCCGCCGAGCGATGCCACCGGAGCGTCGTCGTGTAGCCGAGATGTGCGAGGACGATGTGGACGTGCGTCGGTGCGGCGGGGCCTAGCGCGAGCGTTGCGAGTGCCGCAACGTTGGCGCGCGTTGACTGTGCGAGGTACTGCGGATCGATATATTGCGGCAGATCGCCGTACTGGATGCCGTTTTGCACGCGAACGTTTTGATGTTGGTGCTCGAAGACTTCACTGGCTTCAGTGAAGCGAATCGCCGGGTAGCCGACGCCCTGAAACGATTCCTGATCGCCGCCGCGCAGAAAACGGTCGGCGCGGAAAATTTCCTGGATGTGCAGGTGCGGGAGATAGAGTTTGTCGGTTGAGACGATAAAGCGTGCGAGCTCGCGCGATGGCGAATCGTTCTCGGTTCCGAGCAAATTGACGAGCTTGCGCTTCGCACCGAGCGGAAGCGCTTCGCTGAAAATGCGGAGCGTATGAAAAACGCTGCGCCCCGTATGCGTTTTGGAATTTCCGACGATATCGTTATTGAGATCGGCGAGGATCGGTGCGTGCTTCGCCGCCATCTCTTTCGCAAAGTGGTTGGAGCCCCACAGCCCGAGCTCTTCGCCGTCGAAACACGCGAAGATAATCGTGCCGCGGAAATGCGTTGCGGCCATCACGCGCGCAGCTTCGAGCACCGCCGAGGTTCCCGACCCATTGTCGTCGGCACCGGGGGCGACGCCGAGTCCGTCGGTGCAGTTCCCATTACAATCGTCGTAATGGCTCGACATCACGTAGATGCGGCCCGGCTCGCTGCCGCGCAAGGTCGCGATCACGCTCGATTCCGTAACCGCGCGCGGCGTATATTTGAGTTTCGGCTGCACGTAGGTATCGAGACGTACCGTCATCCGCCCGCCGGTTGTCGCCGCAATCTTTCGAAACTGCGCGACGATCCAATCGCGCGCCGCAAAAACGCCCTGCGTTTTCGTCGAATGAATCTCCGAAAAATCGTTGCGTGTGCGGAAACCGACGAGCTTCTCGTCGATCGCGCGCAGGTGGCTCGCTGAAACGGCGCGCACCATAGCGAGAATGCGTGGATCGGGGCGTGCGGAGGGGGCCGAGGCGGCGGTCGCCGTGAGGGCAACGGCGGCGGCAAAGGCGATCGAACGTACAAGCATCCTACAGACTTGCACCTCGCTGCGACAAATCCCGCAGCGCGGAACCCCCGTCGTCTACGTGCTGGAGTGCGCCAATGGTGCGCTCTATACCGGTTGGAGCAACGATCTCGCGAGCAGAGTGCGCGCCCATCTCCGCGGCCGCGCCGCCAAGGCGACGCGCCGGGCGCTCCCGATTCGCTTGCATGCTTGGTGGCGGACCGATTCCGCGACGAGTGCGCGCTCGACCGAGGCCCGCTTCAAGCGCCTTTCCCGGCAAGAAAAGCTCGCCATGCTGGCCGAGGCGGAGGCCTTTGGGTATCGGGTCATCGAATCGCCGTTCGTTCCACGCGCCGTCCAGGGGGGAAAATCGATGGCCACACCACCGCAGCCGGAGGAGCGCGATGCGCTCGTAGAAACGGCACGCACGCACGTCGTTCGAATCGAAACGCCGAAGGGCGATATGCTGCTCTCGCTCAACTCGGAGGCCGCGCCGAATCACGCGGCGGCATTCGTCAAACTCGTGCAAGCGGGATTTTACGACGGCCTGAATTTTCATCGCGTCGAACCGGGATTCGTCATTCAAGGCGGCTGTCCGGACGGCGACGGAACCGGCGGCCCGGGCTATCGCCTCAAGGCGGAGTTCAGTACGCTCCCGCACATGCGCGGGACGCTGGCGATGGCACGCTCCTCGCATCCCGATTCCGCCGGCTCGCAATTCTACATCTGCTTGGATGATGCGCGCTTTCTCGACGGGCAGTATACCGTCTTCGGGCAGTTGATCGAAGGTTTCGAGACGCTCGACGCCATTCGCCGCGGTGACGTGATGACGCGCGTCACGATGCAACCGCGCGCCGCCTAAGAGCCGGTTCCCTGGTAGCGGTTGAGTCCGATTCTCCAGAAAACATAGGAGATACCGCTCCAGAGCAGGCCGATCAGCGGCGTAAGGAGCCCGACTTCGGGAGAGAGTCCGAACGCCGTATCGTGCTTTCCGAGGAGATAGCTCGCCGGAAAATAGTTCATGAATGCAAACGGCAAGACGTAGGCAAGCACGACGCGCACCGCGCGTGTGTAGATGCTGATCGGGTAGCGCGTAAAATCTTGCTCTAACGACATGACCGCCCAGCGCAACGTGTCGACGCGAATCAGCCAGAATGAGAGCGATGCGACGAAGAGCGAGATGCCGAGATCGATACCGGCGCCGCCGCAAACGACGGCGGCCATCACCAATATCGTCAGCGCGGTGACGTGTATTCCCGCCACGGCGGTTGCAATCGCCAGCGTCACGCAGCCGAGGATGAAACCGTCGGGAAAGGTGCGCGAGGGAACGGTGAGGACTTGAAAGAGCGTATCGAACGGGCGCACGAAGAACCGGTCGAAGCGGCCCTCGCGAATATATTCGGGAACGTAGACGACGTTGTAGAAAAGTGCGTTATGAAGTTCGTGCGCCGTCATCCAGAGCGCGTAGAGAAAGAACATTTCGCGGAGGTTCCAACCGTTCATCGATGGGAAGCGCATCATGGTTACCGCAAGGGCGGCGAGCGCGGTTCCGTGGTAGACGATCGTGAAACCGAGCCACATAAAAAAATCGGTGCGGTATTCAACCATCGTGAGGAGATTGATTTTCCAATACTGCAAGTAGGCGGCGAGCATCCGCGTTAGCCTCCCTGCACGACGACGTGCCGGGCCGCGGCGCGCCAGAGAAGAAACGAGGCACTGGCGGTCGCCACGAGCCATGCTGCTTGAACGACCAGTGCAGTCGCCCACTGCCGGGGTGGGATGATGCCGATGTAGATGAGCAGCGGCGTGGAGTAGATCGCGGCGAACGGCAGCGCGAAGACCGCGCGTCCGAACCACCCGGGGAAGAACGCGAGCGGCAGAATTTGCCCACTGAGAAGATCGGAGATCCAACGCACGATCAATTGGAGCCCGAATGTCTCGAGCGTCCAGAAGGCAACCCCGTTCATGAGGAAGTTCACGAAGAAGTTCACACCGTAACCGAGCGCAAACGAGAGCAAAAAGGCCGCGAGCGTCGCTGCCGACGGCACATCGATATGAACCAGGAGCAACGAGAAGAGCAGCGATGGGAGAATCGCCAGAGCATGGACCATTGTTTGGCCGAGGCCGTCGCTAAAATAGGCAAAGGGAACGACGATCGGTTTCATGAGGTCGAGCGCGATACCGCCTTCGCGTAATTTTTCGCGAATCACGCGCGTTCCGTCGACCTCAAGCACCAGCGACATCAACATCGCGACCGTTGCGTAGGTAATCATCGCATGGAGCGGCAGCCCCATCGGCGCCATGTTGTGCGCGTAGAGCGCGGTCCAGAGCGAACGCAAGAGGTAGACGCGCAGCACCACCGAGCCGATTTCAGCGAGCAACTCGATGCGATAGGTCGCTTCGCGCGCGAACGCCTTGCGCGCGTACTCGATATAGGGTGCGAATGCGGTCACGCGGGTGGGCGTTTTTTTGTCGCTTCCTTTCGACGTTGCTCCATCTCTTGGAGCTCGAGCATCATCGCGTCGACGACGCCGCCGACATCGGCGACCTGCTTCGGCGGCGGCTCCTCGCCGGCCCGGCGCGCGACCGGTTTGGTGCTGCGTTCGCTGTCGATACGCGCATCGGTGGCGTGGAATGCGCGCAGGAAGCGCGAGTAAGCGGCCGCGGCTTTCGCGCGCGCGGCCGAGCCGGCTTCGATATTAAAGACCGTCTCGAAGAAGTTGAGCCGTTCCTCGAGCTCGGCGGCCTTCTCCGGTCCGAAGATCGCCGCCGGGTTGCCCGCTGCGATATGCTGCATCGGCACGCTCGCACCGCGCGCGAGCCGCGCATTCACGTGCACGATGCCTCCGAGCGCGACGCCGCTTCCGGTCTCCATATGCGCTCCGTTAAAGACCCGCGCGCCGGAAGCGATAAAGCATCCGTCGTCGATTCGGGCGCCGACGACATAGGCACCGGGGCCGACGATGCAATCTTTCCCGATCTGCGTCGGGAATTGCAGCGCTTTTCCACCGCTGCTTTTCACGACCGCATTCTCCATGATGACGGTGCGCGCGCCGATCTCCAACGGCGCACCCTCGGCGGTCAAGACCGCTCCGTGCAAAATCGCGCAGTCTGGACCGACGATGACCTCGCCGGAGAGGACGGCGCTCGGCGCCACATAGGCGCTGGAATGAACCTTCGGTTTCCCTCCGCCGCTGCTGAAAATCATGCGCTGCGTACCTCCCCTGCATAGCCTTGCGTGTAGATGTGCCGGATGATCCCTTCGAGCTCCGGCTCTTCGATGGCGATATCCTCGACGCTATACCGTTCGCTGACCTCGCGAACCAGTCGATCGGCGCGTTGGGAGGCGCGGTCGAACACAAAGCGCGCCGTCATGCCGTCGCTTCCTTCGAGGCGCGCACCCGGAATCGCGGGCGCCGATGTCTGTTCGGTAAATCGCACCACGAGCGTTCGTTCGCGCCCGTATTCATCTTTGATTCGCTCGATCGGGCCGTCGAAAATAATTCGTCCGTGGTCGATAAGAACGATACGTCGACAGAGGCGCTCGACATCGGCGAGATCGTGGGTGGTGAGGATGACCGTCGTCGCTTGTTCGCGATTGATGCGCTCGACGAAGGTGCGGATCGCCTCTTTGGCCACCACGTCGAGCCCGATCGTCGGTTCGTCGAGATAGAGAATCGGCGGTTCGTGCAGCATCGCCGCGGCGAAATCACCGCGCATGCGTTGGCCGAGCGAGAGCTGGCGAACCGGCGTCCGCAGAAAATCCCCCATCTCGAGCAGTTCGACGAAGGCATCGAGCGAGCGTCGATAGCGTTGTAGCGGGATGCCGTAGATTGCACGCAGCAGTTCGAAAGAATCGACGAGCGGAAGATCCCAGTAGAGCTGCGTTCGCTGTCCGAAGACGACGCCGATATTGCGCGCGTTCTCGCGGCGCTTGCGGTGGGGCACGATACCGGCGACCTCGATCTCGCCGGCACTGGGAACCAGGATGCCGGTCAGCATTTTAATCGTCGTCGATTTTCCGGCACCGTTGGGCCCGATGTAGCCGACGAGTTCGCCGCGCTCGATCTCCATCGAGACGCCGGCGACGGCGACGCGGTCTTCGTAGACCGGCGAGAAGAGCCCGCGCAGCGCGCCGAGCGCACCCGGAGAGCGCTTTGCGCTGCGGAAGACTTTGCGGAGGTCGCGCGTGACGATCAGCGGCATCTCGGCACTCTTCGCCATGCGCGTTGTGGCTGCCCTCGCCGCGGTACTGCTGAAAAAAAACGAGCCGCGGGGGGCGGCTCGTTTCCTCGGAAAACAAAAACGCCGGTTCTAGGCTGCTGCCTTCTTCCGGCGTGCTGTCGCTTTCCGTGCGCGCGGTTTGCTCACTTTGCGAGCTACCTTGCGGGTCGCGCGCTTCGCGGTTTTGCGTTTTGTGGTCTTGCGCTTCGCGGTTGCGCGCTTTGCGGTTTTACGCTTTGCCGTTTTGCGCTTTGCCGTCTTGCGGGCCGGGCGCTTCGCTGCCTTGCGGCGGGTGGTTTTCTTGCGCGCCGTTGCTTTGCGGGCGGCCTTTTTGCGCGTCGCCTTTTTACGGGCGGGCGCCTTACGAGCCGCCTTTTTCGGGGCGGCTTTCTTGGCGGCACGTTTGGGTGCAGCCTTGCTCTTCTTTACAGCCATCGTTCTTGTACGATGTCCTTTCTCCGGTCGTGTGACCGGGGTTATTGCCTTCCTTATACTCGATGCAGGATGTAATTGCAAGTTTTGTCGCAGCTTCGAGCGAATGGCAGCCGCCTCTGCGCGGATCGCCGCACTCCGTTTCATCTCACTGAAAGGCTCGCACCATCATGCATGTCGCCGTCGACGATATCGATCTCTATGCCGAAGTTCGGGGTGACGGCGATGCCGTCGTACTGCTGCACGGCTTCCCATTCACGCATCGTTTGTGGGATGAAACGGCGGTCGCGCTTGCCGGAGAATACCGCGTTGTCGCTCCGGATCTGCGCGGGATGGGCGCTTCGGGGGGATCGGCGGGCCCATACCTCATGGAGCAACTCGCGGGAGATCTCGCCGCGCTATTGGATGCGTTGGGGATCGAACGCGCGACGATCGTGGGACATTCGCTGGGAGGTTACGTCGCTCTCGCGTTCGCGCGCATGTACGATGCGCGCGTAGCGCGGTTGGCGCTCGTCACGAGCCGGCTTATCGCCGACACGCCGGAGATCGCCGCTTCGCGTCGCGAACTCGCGGCGCGTATCGAACGTGATGGTACGGTCGATCGCGCACTCGACGAACTGTTGCCGCGTCTCATCGCGCCACGACATCGGGATTCGCTTCTCGAACGTACGCACGCGATCGCGAGCGAGAATCATCCGTCGGGACTTGCGGCGATCGTGCGCGGAATGGCTCTGCGCGACGACGCCCACGATATTGCCGAGGAACTCGCGATGCCGGTTGCGGTCATCGCCGGCGTCGAGGATCCGGTCATCCCGATCGATGAGGCTCGCGATATTGCGCGCTGTTTTCCGCACGCCGAACTCGTGGAGCTTGCGGGGGTCGCCCATCTGCCAATGCTCGAAGAGCCGAAAGCCCTCGAAGGTGCGGTCCGAGGGCTACTTGCGAGATAAGCGAGCGCTTGTTTGGTTTAGCGAAGTGTCGGAAGGCGGCCGGAGCGGCTGAGCGCTCGCCAGATGAAGATCCCTCCGAGCACGACCCCGGCGAGGAGCGCGGCCACGATGGCGACCTTCAACAGCGCGAAGGCCACGATGATCGCGACGAAGAGGGCTGCGATGCCGATGGTGAGGCGAAGGTAGAGGGCAAGGGTCGGGTTCATAAAGGGAGCTCCTTGTTTGGCGAGCCGAGATCCCGCGGAAGGGGGTTGAAGGTTCATGTCGATTTACCGATACTAAATACGTAAAGTTTCGGGAGGTCACTATGGATATTGCTTCTCTCTCCAGCGCCGCCTCAGGATCGGTAGGCGCCGCCATCAACGTCTCTCTTCTGAAAGCGACGCAGAATCTCGATAAGAACGAAGCCGCGTTGCTCTTCGCCTCAATCGGCCTCGGCCAATCGGTCAATGCACTTGCGTAGGGCCCTGACCGCGGCCTTCGCCGCACTCTTTGGCCTGGCACTTCTCGGTGCAGCCCCAGCAAACAAGCCGCTTCGGCGGCTCGTTTTTCGCTTTACCTACGGCGATGCCAATCAAGTAACGACGACATCGTCCGGAATTTCCTCTAGTGGTCAAGGTTCGGGAATCAATTCGTATGTAGCCCGTGT
Organism: Vulcanimicrobiota bacterium; assembly: GCA_027422105.1. Classification (GTDB taxonomy): domain Bacteria; phylum Vulcanimicrobiota; class Vulcanimicrobiia; order Vulcanimicrobiales; family Vulcanimicrobiaceae; genus JABEUX01. The sequence continues at coordinate 11,840 of DAIBFU010000015.1, forward strand.
TTCCGACTACGGTACGATTCACGTCACGGTAAAATCCGCTCAGCCGAATGGAAGTTTGGTTGTGAGCGTGGCCGAACATGCGCGGAATTCTCGATCCGCTCTTCCCGCGACCTGTATCGTCTATAGCGACACGGCGCTGCTGTGCGACCATACGAAGAAAATCAACATCGAAGAGATGGAGCTTCTTTCCTATCTCGGACAGAACTTCGTTAATCCGGTGCAAATCGACGCGAAAGGTCACTGGGGGTATAAGGTGACCGGGGCGCACACTTCGATGAAATCCGGCTATACGATCCGGAGCCATTCGGGTTCGAAGTTTTTAATCGACATGACGCGTACGTACGAACAGAGCGGCATGGATGCCTTCACTTCGGAGACGACCGGACATTTTACGTATAATGCGATGATGACCGTTCCCACCGCGATCGTCGAGAGCATCGTGACGCGTCGTCAGGGAAGCTTCGGCAAGCACGTTACGGATCGCACGGAAGTTTCGTACAAACTCATCAACGATTCGATGGCATCGAAGCAACCATAGACCCATTCGCGCGGCTGCACCGCTCCGTCGCCACCTGGTGTACGGAACGGCTCGTTCAGGCGAGTGCACCGCAACGCGAAGGAATTCCGGCGATCCTCGAAGGCCGTCACGTTTTTATCTGTTCGCCGACGGGCACAGGGAAAACGCTGACGGCCTTTTTGCCGATTTTTTCCGACCTTGCCGAGCGGCAAGATCGCGACGAATTGTTCGTGCGAACCTTCGCCCTCTATATCTCGCCGCTTCGCGCCTTGGGGTACGACGTCGAACATAACGTTCGCCGCCCGTTGCGAGAGATGGGGATGCTCGAACGCCCAAATTCAGAGCGGGCGCGCGTACGCAGGGGGCGACTTCGGGAGCAATTCGTGCGTACCGGCGTGCGCACCGGCGACACTCCGACGGAGGAGCGGCGCCTCATGCTTTCGCGCCCACCACATATCTTGATGACGACTCCGGAATCGCTGGCGCTGATGCTCGCAATGGAGAGTTACCGCGCGACGCTGCGCGACATTCGTTTCGTCGTGGTCGACGAAGTGCATGCGCTCGCCGGTAACAAGCGTGGAGCGCATTTGAGCCTGCTTTTGGAGTCGCTCGAGGAGATCGTCCGCGCACCGGTGCAGCGGATCGGGCTCTCCGCTACCGTTGCGCCGATCGAACGCGTCGCGCGCTATCTCGTTGGGACGGGCCGCCCCTATACGCTCGTCGATGCGCACGCGATGCGCGATACGCATCTTGAGATTCGCGCGCCCTTTACCGGGGCGATGGCGCCGTTGGCGACGCTCGCGCGCAACGCATCTTCGGCGATCGATCGGGCGCGCACCACGCTGGTCTTTACGAACGTGCGCAGCCAGACCGAGCGCATCGCCTACGAACTGCGCCTGCAGAGCGGCGAGAGCGCGGCGATTGAAACACTCGAGGCCGACGCCGCCGCGCGCCAGTCCGATGCGCGTATCGGCGTTCATCACAGCGCGTTGGAGCGCAGCGTGCGCCATCGTACCGAAGCGCGTTTACGAGCGGGAGAACTGCGCGCGGTCGTGTGCTCCGCCTCGTTGGAACTCGGTGTCGATATCGGAGCGATCGAACAAGTACTGCTAATCGGCGGTGCACGCGGCGTCATCACCACGTTGCAGCGCATCGGGCGCGCCGGACATCGCCCGGGCGATATCGCGCGCGGCGTCGTGCTTGCCCAGGATCGTGACGATATCATCGAGGCTGCAGCGACCCGGCGCTGCATCACCGACGGAGTACTGGAAGAGATCGTCGTTCCGCGCGCGCCGCTTGACGTGCTCGCACAGTGGATTGTCTCGTGCGTCGTGCCCGAGCGACGCATCGAACTCGACGAGTTGCTGCAGATTGCGCGACGCGCCTCACCCTTTGCCGATCTGTCGCGTGAGGATCTCGTCGCCTGCGCGACCTATCTCGGCGGTGGCGGCGTTGCCGGCGAACCCGCGCACGTACGACGGATCGGCTTCGACGGTCACGCCATCTGGGGGCTCGGGCGCGACGAAAGCGCGGCGTTCTTTGAAAATGTCGGCACGATTCCCGACGAACGCAGCGTTCCGGTCCGCATCGCCGGCGAGCGCTCGTTCGGACGACTCGAAGAGGATTTCGTCGATCGTTTGCGAGTCGGCGATATCTTCGTTCTCGAAGGGCGTACGGTGCGGGTCGAATCGATCGACCGCTCCGGAATCACGACGCGCGCGCACCGCGGGCGACCGACGGTCCCACAATGGAACTCGAATATTCGCGGCATCGAATCGCCGCTCGTCGAAGAGATCGAACGGCTGCGCGTGGGCCTGGCCGAGCGGATTACGGCGGGTAAGCGCACAGAAGCCGCGGCGTGGTTGGAGCGGCGGTATGGACTGAGTGAAGACCTTCGCGAGCGAGTGGTCACCTACATCGAACAGCAACTCGCGGTGAGCGCGATACCGCGGAAAGATCGCCCGATCGTCGAGATCTATCACCTCGATGGGTTGCAGAGTGCGGTCGTGCTGACGGGAATCGGAAGAAAAGCGAATGAGGCGCTCGCGCGGGTCGCAGCAACGCGCATCGCGCGCATGGCGAGCGGTTCGGTGCGGATCCTCACTGACGATCTGGGAATCATGCTACAACTTCCCCCGCGCGCGCGTTTGCTCGACGCCCAGTGGGAGCGACTCTTCGACGAAGCAGAATTCGCGCCCGACCTGCGCGAGGGGCTCCTCGGTTCGACGCTGCTGAGAACGCATTTCCGCTACGTTGCGAATACCGGGCTCCTCGTGCTGCGGCGAGCAAACGGAAGAGCACTGCGCGCCTCCTCGTTACGCTGGAACAGCGGGCGCATTCTCGATCGACTCGTTCGCGAAGATGCTCGCTTTCCGCTCGTCCGCGAAGCGTTCCGAAGCGTCTGCGAAGATGTTCTCGATGCAGAACGCGCGCGGCAGTTTTGCGCCTCGCTGCTCGCTCCTCCGCGCATTCTGCACCCACCGGTCGCATCGCCGATGAGTTTCGGAATCCTTACCTCATCGTTCGGCGATGATGTCGCCGTGGCCGATCGCAGCGAGTTGGTCGATGCGCTTCACGAGCGCGTCCTCGCCTATCTTGCCGGGGCGATTGCGCCGTGAGCGCGGGGCCGCGTGCGCTCTCGATCTCGCTCGGCGATGGCGCAACGGCGCTCGCCGGAGGATTGCTGCTCCTGGAAAGCACCGCGTCGATCGTCGTCGCCGATCTCCACCTCGGGTACGAAGAAGCGATCGGCGGTGCGCTCCCGTTATGGAGCCTCGACGAGAGCCTGCAACGCATCGCGGCGGCGATCGACGTTTATCGCGCGCGCGAACTCATCTTGCTCGGGGATGTTCTCCACCACTCCCAACTGAGCGAGGGCGCCGGCGATCGTGTCGTTACAGCGCTGGCGCATTTACGGGAGATGTGCTCGCTAATCGTCGTTGCAGGCAATCATGAAGGGCAGACGCGCGGGAGAGCGCTGCTCGGCGATTTAGTCGAAGATATCGAACGCGCGGGGATGCTGCTCCATCACGGAGATCGCCCGCGGATCGGGGGGCTTCGCCATGTCATCGGACACCTTCATCCAAGCGTTGCGCTTGGGGGAGAGCGCAGCGTTCCCGCGTTTTTGTCGGCGCACGAACTGATCGTCGTTCCTGCGGCGACACCCTATTCGCGCGGTCTCAACATCCTCACGCGCGACTGTCGTGCCGCGATCGGTGCCTATGGTGCGCACCCTTCATCGACGCAAGTCATCGCTGCAACCGCCGAGCATTGCTATCCCTTCGGCAGCATCGGCGATCTCGCTCGCGCGGCGCGCGCGCTGCGATTCCCCGAACGCAACGGCTAGAAAACGCCGTGTGCCAAGCCGATCGAAAAAGCGGAGAGCGAGGGGCCGGCATGCATGCGGCGCTCGCGAACGGCCGCAAGCAATTCTTCGAGCGATAGCTCGGCCGCTTCGATCTGTTCGGTCGGTTCGAGGTTTGGGGGCGCGACGCGATGGGCGCCGTCAGCGAAGAAGAGATACGCAATCGAGGTCGATCGCACCGGATCGGGGCGAAATTCGCCGAGTAAGCGCCACTCGGGGGCCTCGTATCCCGTCTCTTCGCGCATCTCGCGCTGCGCGCAATGCAACGGTTCTTCGTCCTGCTCGAGCGATCCGGCGACGAACTCCAGGCCTACATCGTCGGATGCATAGCGGTACTGATCGATTGCAAGGAAGCGTTGCATCGTGGTGCGAGCGATGACGATTGCGAAGCCTCGAGCTTCGCGAATGTAATAATCGGGGAGCACGGTGCCATTCGGAAGTTCGATCTCGTCTCGACGAATTTTGAGGTAGGTCGAGTCGATGAGGTAGGTGCTCCTGAGACGTTTCCAGTGCGGTCGATCCATGCTCGGTAGGTGCGACGGGGCTTTACGAAGCCCTTGCTCGAATGGGGCCGATATGGAGAGTACGTTTCTTGTCGTCGGCGCCGGTACGATGGGCCTCGGCATCGCCCTGCTCGCCGCGGAGCGCGGTGAAAATGTTGAACTCGTCGAGCCCAATGCGGCCGCTCGGGCGCGAGCGGCCCAACGGATCGTCGGTACATCGATCCAATTACTCGAAGCGGTTCCCGCGCAGAGCCTTGCGCAAATTGCGTTGGAGGCCGTTCCCGAGCGACTCACGCTCAAGCGCGATACGCTACAAGCAATGGAGGCGGCGCTGGCGCCTGATGCGGTCGTCGCGACGAATACTTCATCGCTTGCGCTCGCCGAGTTGGCAAAAGGCTTGCATCGTCCGGAGCGTTTCGTCGGGATGCACTTCTTTAATCCACCGCAGCAAATGCCGCTGGTCGAAGTCGTGTTCACCGATTCGAGCGATAACGACGCCGTCGAACGCGTGCGCAAATTTGCCGAACGATTGGGAAAAACCGCGGTTGAAGCGAGCGATACGCCGGGCTTCATCGTCAATCGTGTCGCGCGACCGTTCTATCTGCAGGCGCTGCATGCCGAACACGACGCCGTCGCAACGATCGAAGATATCGACGAACTCGCGTTGGGGATCGGTTTTCCGATGGGCCCCTTTGCGCTGATGGATTTCATCGGTCTCGACATCAATTTGGCGACGAGCCGTTCGCTCTACGAGCGCACGGGCGCTCCGCGCTTCGAACCGGTGGAATCGCAGATCGAGCTCGTCGAATCCGGCGCATGCGGTCGAAAGAGCGGCAAAGGCTTCTACAACTACGAACTCGGCGAGCGCCCGCCGCGATCGGTCGAGGCTCCGGAGCGCGCCGATGAGGAGGCGTTCGACGAAAGCATCTGCGTACTCGGTTTCGGCGCCCTTGCCGACGATCTCGCGACCGAGGCAGAAGCAGCGTTCGGTGCGATCGATCGCATCGAGAACGATGAATTTCTCGTCGACATCGAACCTTCGTTGAGCATTGCCGTCGATGCCGGTGACGGAACGACCGACCGCATCGAGGCCCTGTTAGAGATCGAGGGACTCCTCGATCCGAGTTGCGCGATATTTTTCGACGCTTACAGCACCGATAGCAAAGCGTTATTCAAGCGCGCACGCCATCCCGAGCGTTTTATCGGCTACGGTATTTTGGGACTTTTTGCATCGCAACGCGCGATCGAGATCGTCGACCACGATGAACTCGACGACGATATGCTCGCGCTTGCACAAGAGTTCTTCGAGCGGCTCGGCAAACGGGTCGTCCTCGTGGCGTCCTCGCCGGGGCTCATCCTCGGCAGGCTGGTCGGATCGATCGTCAACGAAGCGGTGATCGCGGTGCACGAGGAGGTTGCGAGCGCGGAAGATGTCGATCTCGCCATGCGCTTAGGTACGAACTATCCGCTCGGCCCGATCGCGTGGGGGCGGGAGATCGGCGGTGCCCGCATCGCTCGCATCTTGCGTGCCGTCGCCGCGGAGTACGGCCCCGATTTCGGTCCGCATCGCTCGCTTTGGTTGCTCGACATCGACGAAGAGGGCGAACTCGCCGACGGCACACCGCTCGATGAGGACGGCAGCGAACGGGAGGCGGAATGAGCGCGCGCGAGGTTTGGGTGATCGATGCGGTACGCACGCCGATCGGTCGGCTCGGCGGCGTGCTCGCCGGCGTGCGTCCCGACGATCTCGCCGCGACGGCGGTGCGCGCGTTGATCGAGCGCACGAAAGTCGATCCGACGGAGATCGGCGACCTCTACTTCGGGGCGGCGAACCAGAGCGGCGAAGATAATCGCAATCTTGCGCGGATGGCCGCATTGCTTGCCGGGCTGCCGGTCGAGGTTCCCGGCGTCACCTTCAACAGGCTCTGCGGCTCGAGTTTGCAAGCGATCAACAGCGCCGCGCATGCCATTGCGTGGGGCGAATGCGATGCGATCGTGGCCGGCGGCGTCGAATCGATGACGCGCGCGCCCTACGTGCTGCCGAAGAGCGCGCAACCCTTTGCGCGCGACGCGCGGCTTTACGATACGACAATCGGGTGGCGCATGGTGAACCCGAAGATGCCCGAGGAGTGGACGATCTCACTCGGTGAAACCGCCGAGCGTGTCGCCGATCTCGACGGGATATCGCGCGATGCGCAGGATCGTTTCGCACTTGCTTCGCAGGAGAAATGCGCGGCGGCGGTTGCGCGCGGCGCATTTGACGGCGAACTCGTCGAGGTGAAGATCGCCGCGCGAGAGGGAGAGCGATCGGTAACGCGCGACGAACATCCGCGTCCGGATACACGCTACGAACGCCTCGCCGCACTCGCTCCCGCATTTCGCGCGAACGGGACGGTGACCGCCGGCAATTCTTCGGGAATGAACGACGGCGCTGCGGCGCTCTTGCTTGTCGAGGCGCGCTTTGCGGAACGACACGCGATGCAACCGATTGCGCGGGTTCATGCGACCGGCGTCGCCGGCGTCTCCCCCGAGATCATGGGCGTGGGGCCGGTTCCCGCGACGCAGCGAGCGCTGCGCGCGGCCGGGCTGCGCATTGACGAGATCGAACTCGTCGAACTCAACGAAGCGTTCGCCGCGCAATCGCTTGCCTGTATCGCTCGGCTCGGGCTCGATGCCGAACGCGTCAACGTCAACGGGGGAGCGATTGCGCTGGGTCATCCCCTCGGTGCAAGCGGCGCGCGAATCGCGACGACGTTGCTCCACGAGATGCAGCGACGCCGGACACGCTACGGATTGGCAACGATGTGCATCGGTGTCGGACAAGGGATCGCGACGATCTTCGAGGGAATGGCTTCGAAATGAGCGCTACACAGCAAGCGACGAAACTGCTCGTCGGCGGTAAATGGGTAGAAACCGAGCGTACGTACATCGACTACAATCCTGCGACCGGGAAAGAACTCGCGCGCGTCGCCGATGCATCGAAGGCCGATTGCAACGCAGCAGTCGCCGCTGCTCGCGCCGCGTTCGACGCCGGGAAGTGGTCGGGGATGCCTGCATCGCGACGCGCGAAAATCCTCAATCGGATGGCAGCGCGGATCGGGGAGATGGCGAGCTCGATCATGGAGTCGGAGATTCGCGATAACGGAAAAGCATCGGCGACCGCAAAAGGCGAGATCGGCGCAATCGTCGATTGCTTTGAGTTCTATGCCGGTGCGATTTTAACGTTCGGAGGGCAGACGTTCTCCGGACCGCTTCCGAGCTATCTTTCCTATACGCTGCGCGAACCCGTCGGCGTCGTCGGAGCGATCGTCCCCTGGAATTTCCCGCTGTTGCTTGCAAGTTGGAAGGTCGCACCGGCGCTCGCCGCCGGCTGCGCCGTCGTGCTGAAACCTGCGCCTGCGACGCCGTTGACTGCACTCATGCTCGGTGAAATTGCCCTGGAGTGCGGCGTCCCCGAAGGCATTCTCAACGTGGTTACCGGTGAGGGACGCGAGCTCGGCCAATGGATCGTCGAACACCCGGGCGTCGATAAGATTGCATTCACCGGCAGTACGCAGACAGGCCGGGCCGTAGCCGCAACGGCGGCGCAGACGCTCAAACGCGTCACGCTCGAACTCGGCGGAAAATCGCCGACGTTGGTTTTCGAGGACGCCGATATCGACGCTGCGGTCGCCGCATCGATCTATGCAATTTATTATAACAGCGGTCAGGCCTGCGAGGCGCGCTCGCGCGTACTCGTCCACGAATCGGTGTACGATCGCTTTCTTGAGTCGTTTGCAGCAAGAAGCGCCGGGTTGCGTCAAGGCGATCCGCTCGACCCGCAGACGCAGATCGGCGCAATTACGCTTCGCGAACAATTCGAAAAGATCGAGCGCTATTGCGCGTCCGGGATCGAAGACGGGGCGCGGCTGATCTTCGGCGGAAAGGCGGCGCGGATCGGCGGCGAGTTTTCCGAAGGAATGTTCTGGCAACCGACCGCCTTCGAGGCCGACCCGAGTACGCGCATCGCGCGCGAGGAAATTTTCGGACCGGTCGTTGTTTTCTCACGCTTTCGCGACGAACGCGAAGCAATCGCGATGGCGAACGACTCCGATTATGGGCTCGCCGCGAGCGTGTGGACGCGCGATGTCGGGCGCGCCCATCGCGTCATTCGCGCGCTTCGGAGCGGAACCGTCGCGGTCAATGCGCCGTACTCCGTCTTTCCGGGCGTTCCGTTCGGCGGCTATAAATCCTCAGGATACGGGCGCGATCTTTCGGCCGATACGCTCTCGCTCTACAGCGAAACGAAAAGCGCGCTGCTCCAGATCGGAGAGCGCGCGATGAATCCATTCGGCGTGTAACCGCGGCGCGGCCGCCGGATTAGGTTCCCAGCGCGATCGGGTAGTTGGACGAGGTCCCCTGCCAGTTCGAAGTGCACGCTTGGTACGTGGTGGTACTGCCCGATGCAATCGACTGCGTGAAGAAGCAGTAAACGGTTCCGGGTGTCATTCCGGTAAACTCAACCTCGCCGGAGGCATTGGTGGTGAGTTGCTGGAGAACGTTGGCGGGAACCGCGCAACCGCCGCTCGTGCAGAGTGAGACGGAAACATTGGGAACCGGCGTTGCGGAGGCGGTGACCCTCACGTATGCAGTGGTAATCGTGGGATTCGCGGTCGGCGAGACGGTCGGTGCCGCCGTCGGCGTCGTAAAAGCGGCAAGTCCATTAGTGGAGTTACAGGCGACAACGGAGAGCGCGAGCGCGAGCAGCGCGCCGGCAATGATAAACGGTCGTGGCATAGCCGTCCAGAGTGCGCTATCCGGGCTGCGGCTTCCTCTCGTTCGCATCGGCGATTGGGAGAACGCGCGTGATGTGGGGCGGCAGGAGCCCCTTGCCGAGTCGTGCCCAGCGTGGGTTCCCGTCGTCGAGGAGCACCGAGGCCCCGCGCTCGCGGAGTAATTCGCCGATGCGGCTCTCGGACTCGATAAATGCCGCATCGCAGTCTTGCGAGCGCGCGAAGGCGACGCTCGCTTCGTCGGTATCGGCGAGAACGACCACATAGCCCTCTTCCTCCAACTTGCGCGTACGCTCGGTGCTTGCAGGGTCGATCCCGGCGAGAACGACGACGGGTCGGCGCAGCTTCAGCACGCGCGATGCGATGATCGAGAGAGCCGACGAAACGGAAACCGTTAGCACGATGACGACAAAGAGCACCTCGGAGTACCGATTGCCGCCGCGGAAACCCCATGCCGTGAGTTGCGTTGCATAGTAGGTCGCCAGCGAGACGGCGACGATGCCGCGCGGAAAGACGGTGCAAGCGAAGATCCGCTCGCGAATGTCGAGCGTCGAACGCGCCGTCGCGATTGCGACGACGATAATGCGAAGAAGAACGAGCGTTCCGGAGATCGCCGCACCGACGCCGACGAGCGGAAGCACCGAAGCGATTCGTATCTGTGATGCAAGTAGCACGAAGACCGTCGAGAGTGCGAGGATCGAGAGATCCTCTTTGTACGACCGCAGCAATCGTTCGCTGGGAAGGCCGCGAAAATCGACGACTAACGCGCAAGCGATAATCGCGGTCAAGCCGCTCTCCTGTGCGACGAACTCGCCGAGTGCATAGGCCCCGAATGCCAGCGCGAGCAGCAAGAGTTTCGTTACATCGCTCGACCACGAGCGCGCGAAGCGACGCAGCAAGAAGAGTCCGATCGATCCGATGATGAGCCCGACGATCGCGCCCGAACCGAGTCGCTCGATCGTCGCCAGTGCCGTCAGAAACGGGCCGCGCTCTCGTGTGGTGAACGAAGTGAAGGTCGCGGCGGCGACGATCACGCCCATCGCATCGAGAAGAATGCCCTCCGATTCGAGCAGATGTCGCAATTCCGGGCGCAATCGCAATCGCGCGAGCAGCGGCCCGGTCACCGTCGGGCCGGTGACGATACAGGCCGAGGCGAGCATCGCTGCGACGATCGTCGAGAGCCCGAATGCGCGGGCAAGGTGCGGTATCACCAGCAGCGTTATGCTCGCGCCGCCGATGACGAGCAAAAAAAGCGGACGTTTCGGCAGCCTCCCGATATCGATGCGGAGCGTTGCTTCGAAGAGCACGATGACCACGCAGAGCGAGAGCAACGCTCTCGTCGCCGGCGCAGCGAGATCGAGATGGAGAAAATTCAGGCCGCTGGGGCCGAGAGCGAGGCCGACCAACAGTAACGTAATGATCGAAGGGATACCAAAGCTTCGCGAGAGCGCACGTGCGAGCATCGCCGCGACGAGGACCGCCGCGGCGCCGAATTCCACGACCAGCGCCGGATAATGGGAGAAGATCGAACTCACGGGCGAGCGTTCCGATCGAAGAAGCGATTCGATCGATCCTGCAGCAGCGCGTAGTATTCGCGAAAGATCGCCGCAGCAACGCTGCCGGGCCAATGTGCGGGAAGCAACACGCTCGGCAATGCGGGGTCGACGTAGGTGAATTTGCGATAATCGTGGACGAGCCAGAGCCGTTCGACGAATGCTTCGCGCTCGCCGAAGCGGCGCTCGCTCCGCTCGGCGCTCAATCGCGGCCGATAGAGTTCGGTAAATCGCTGGTAGGCGGCGGCGATCCCGGGGAGATCCCAACAACGGGCGACGAGGGCGGCGTCGGTGCCCGGCCCACGATGCGAGCTTTCGAAGATCGCGATCCCTTCACTCGCCTCGGCCTCGCGCGCGGCGGCGGTAACCGCAGCGAGGTCGCCGTTCGGGGAGATCCAGGTCGCGGTTGCCAGCGGCGCCCAGCCGAGGACGGCGAGCTCCTTTCGCAAACGATCGCGGCGGTCGCGAAGCCGCTCATCGATGGAATAGACGAGCATCCGCCAGAGGCCGTCCCAATCCACCAATGGGCCGTAGATACGCGGGCTAAGTTCCTCGATACGTCGTCGGCCCCGGTCGGTCACGCTGTAGAAGGCGCGGTTGCCGCTGCGCTCGGCTTGAAGCCAACCTTGCCGGGCGAGGCGCGAGACCGATTGTCGGACGGCGGCCTCGGAGACGCCGAAGGCATCCATCAGGCGAACGAGTCCCGCGAGCGCGACCCGTTGTTCGCCCGCGCGTCGGGTAACGATATCGCCAAAGATGTTAAAAATAAAGGAATTCGGGCGCGAAACCTCTCTGCTGAGACTTTTATCGTATATCACTTCTTGCACGGTATGCGATTCTTTTGTCACAATAGTCCTTGCCGGAGGGTGTATGGCTGCTCGAATCTCGACTTTTGACGACTGGATCGATTTGCTTCAGTCATGGCAGAACGATATTGGGTTGGATCGTGAGTTGATCGAACGATTTATGCCGGGGTATCGCTTTGAGGCTAAGTACGGTGAATTGCCGACCTCCGAGATCTATTTCGGTGATTTTAAGGGCGGGCGCCGTTGGGAGCGGGTGACCGAGATTCCCGACCAGCGCATGCGCGATGCAGCGTTGAATATGATCGTCTATCAGGGCGATACCGAGTTTGCTTCGAACGAGCAGCAACGTTTCCTGGTGAACAACGCGCCGACGGAGTACGACCTCGCCGCACTCGTGCGCATTATGGTCGAAGAGACGCGACACGGTTATCAAATGTGCCATCTGCTTGTCGAGCAGTTTGGTAGCGAAGGCCGAATCGAAGCGCAAAAAATGCTGGAACGGCGCGCTTTCGGAAAAAAGAACCGACTGCTCAATGCATTTAACGAAGATGTGACGCACTGGCTCGACTTCTTCGCGTACACGAACTTTATGGATCGCGACGGAAAGTTTCAACTGACGATGCTCTCGCACTCGGCGTTCGCCCCGCTCGCTGCTTCAATGGGCCCGATGCTACGGGAGGAGAGCTTTCACATGGGCACAGGTATCTCGGGCTTGCGCCGCATTGCGAAAGCCGGCGTTATTCCCGTCGAGATCCAGCAAAAATACTACAATAAGTGGATTTCCGGCTCGCTCGATCTCTTCGGCACCGACCACTCCGGTTCTGCGCAATGGGCGTATACCTGGGGCATCAAAGGGCGCGTCGACGAAGATAAGCTCGACGGCGGAGCCGATAAAGAGGCGCTCAACGAACGCGCGCGCGAGCAATTTTATGACGAAGTCGTGCAGACGGTGCAACGCGTGAACGACGTCAACGTCAGCGAGAAGAAACTCTACGTTCCAGATATGAGATTCAATCGAAAGATCGGGCAGTATGCGGATCGGCATTTTTCGACCGACGGTCGGACACTCTCCGAAGAAGAATGGAAGGCGTACGAAGCGAGCGTCCTTCCGTCGCCCGCCGACGACCTGTTGCTCAAGGAATACTTTAAAGACCCATCGTGGATCGCCGCCAAGGGCGACCTTCGCGCATAATTTCACGTACCTCACACGTCAAGAAAGAAAAGAGAACGAACGATGAGCGGAAACGGCAGCGCTGTCCAGGGCACCCCTTTCGGTCGCGAAGAGCGCGCATTCGAAGGCAAACGCGTCATCAACTACCACGTCGACGGGCATATTGCGGTCGTCGAGATGGATGACCCGCCGGCAAATACCTATACGCACGAAATGATGCGCCAGCTCGACGAAGCATTCGTCGATGCGCGGTTCGATCCCAACGTCGAGGTGATTCTCCTCATCGGCAAAGGCGATAAATTCTTTTCGGCGGGCGCTAATATCGCGATGCTCAATTCGGTGACTCCGGAGTTCAAGTATATGTTCTGCCTGCACGCCAACGAAACGCTCTCGCGCTTGGAGCAGACGCCGAAATTGGTTATCGCTGCGCTCAACGGGCACTGCGTCGGCGGCGGAATGGAGATCGCGATGGCCGCCGATATTCGCATCGCTCGGAAGGACGCGGGGAAAATCGGCCTTCCCGAGGTAGCGCTCGGCGTTCTCCCCGGCACCGGCGGTACGCAGCGTCTCGCTCGACTCGTTGGGAAATCGCGGGCGATCGAACTGATGGTGACCGGTAAAACTTTTAGCTTCGAACAAGCTGCCGATTGGGGAATCGTCAACGAGATCATCGAAGGCGATGGCGCGAGTTTTCGCGAGCAGATGCTCGCGTATGCACGTCAGTTCTGCACGCCGAACAAGGCTCCGATGGCGGTAGGACATATCAAGCGCGCGGTCCAAAGCGGCGCAGAGATGCCGTTGGAAGCCGGGTTGACCCTCGAACGCGAATTGCAATCGTTGCTCTTTAAGAGCGGTGACGCCAAAGAAGGCATCGCCGCATACAACGAAAAGCGCGTGGCCCGCTTCAAAAACGGGTGAAGCGCTGGGAGACGCGGCTCGCCTTGCTCGCGGTGATCCTCGCGAGCCTTTCGGCGCTGAACATTCCCGGGCGTATCCTGTTTGCGCTCACGGCGATGCTGCTGCTCTCAATCATCGTAAGCGCACGACTGCGCGCCGCACTCTACGGTAAAAAAGAGCGCCCTACCGGGTTTAACGCCGCCGCCACCGCGGCGCGAATCCGGGAGGAGCGCTCGCATCGTTTCACCCGCCGCTAGGCGAGGCGAAGCTCGGCCGGGGCTTCCCCGTCGCTCGTCGAAACGGCGCGGCATGGTTACCGCATTTATTCTCATGAACGTCGAGCGCCCGCGATTGAAATCGATCGCCGACGATCTGCTCGCCATCGACGGCATCGCCGAAGTCTACT
>DAIBFU010000016.1:0-24393 GCA_027422105.1 Vulcanimicrobiota bacterium
TCGGGGGCTTGGCGCGCTATGAATTGGCGTGGCTGATATTGAACTTTTGGCTCGATTACAACTATTTTCCCTTGCGCCTCAAGGGATTCGAGCGCAGACTGAATGTTTCGCGGCACAGGGCCAAACTGTCGTTTGAGGTACGTTTCTCCTGAAAGAGAAACGCCGTTCATTCGAAACGACAGCGTGTCGACAAACCACGCAATCTTATTAAGCTTCGTTGCTCCCAACGCCGCTGGGTCGCCACATGAACCGCATATGTAGTGGATCATATCGATGAATCGTTGCGTTTCCGCCATTTTTTAGGCCCTCCTTTCCGTCGGGTCGCTGTAGATAGATGGTTCTATTAAGAACCCGGGTATTCCCTGAATGGACACAGCACGGCACCCCAAATAGGCGCCTTGGCGCTTTCATTGTGGCTTGGGCTGTGATTTTGCTCGTTTCCTGCGCCGCAAAACGTCCGTATGGATCGCCGTCTTTGGAACCGCAAATATGGCCGCCACGAACCGCTCGAATGGCGTACGCCCTGCGTTCGCCTTTTCTGCTTGGGAGTCCATGCCCGAATTATACCACCTCATGCTAAGGGGTAACATTAAATCTTGCAGTTGTGCTGCAAGATCTGCGGGCCCAGGGACATCCTTACTCGTCCGCCTCTTGAATCGCTTCGGCCAGAGCGTCCTTGGGGTGCCGCAGGCCGTAGCGCAATAAATTGTGGCACCATAACTCTACAAGAACCACTTAAGGCGTCAAGTATATAATATCGATTAGGAAGGGTTCTCTTTGAACAGCTCAGCAGCAGCCTGAGGTAGAAGAGACGGAGGTACCTTCTTCGGCTGATATTCCTTCGGTATAAATCCCCGAGTTTGAAGCAGCGTACTGAGTATCGCGTGCATGGACTCGGCGGGCGTTGCGCTTACCTCTCTCGGCCATACTGTGTTAAGTTCGGCGATGGGGTCGGGCAGGCTCTTGTTTCGCTCATACAAGTCATCTGCCAACGTGCACAGGAGCAGAAGCTGATCCGTGAACGCGCCATCCTCCGGATCAAGCGCCGCCAATTCGTTCGCCTTTTCAATTAGCGTGGATCCTGCTGCTTCGAAATCATGATATTTCTTGGCTAGGTGGGGAGGGAGATGTTCAACCGCTGTCTCGCGCAGCACACGCGTCAATTGAATCGGAGATTTAATCCCGCCCGCGGCAACTGGGACTGCAAGTATCTCGTCTCCGTCTCTGACTGCGACGAGCATTATGCCATCGACAGGCTCACGGTTTCCCAACCACCATTCGAGGCCTGCCATGATTGCAAAGACGATCAGCACTCCGCCGATTTCTTTCAGCTCGGGAATCAGGCTTGATTGCCCGGTGCCTTTTGCATGTGCTCCAGCTTTTGCCAGGGCTTCTTTTGCAGCACGAATCATCCGCCGGCGAAGCTCGTCAACGCCGCCGTCATCCGTGATCACCTGGAGCAGTTCGAGTGCGTTCACCCGTGTCGGATCGGCAATGCCTACGGAAGTCAGTACCCCAATCGACATTCTCGCCCGGGGATCTTGATTGCGATTAGCTTCCGCTCGCACGCGCCACTCGTCGCCATGTACGTAGGCATTCCTTGATGCCCACAAGACACGCGAAAATGGTTGGTCCTTTATCGTTTGCCCCTGCGGCTCTTGCCGCAACAAGGGTAACGCATCAATGTAGCGCTCAAAGATCGTCTGTGCGATCTGTAGAACGGCGCCGGCGCAATTGTGCTGAACGATGCGCCCGATGTCACTTCGGATCGAGTTTGCTGCGACGTAAAACAGCAGTGGGACATGGTCCTCGACGGACCGCATCCGATCGTCATCGGGGACCTTGACCTCTATCTCGTGGGGGGAGGCGGCTGTTGCTTGATCGAGGAGTGCGCGCATCGCTGGAAGCGCCTTATTCAGGCGCCAAAGGAAATAGGCGTACTCAGCGGTGGGTCCGCCGCCGAGTACGTTCGCAAGGGTCTCGCTGAGGGCGGTGGCTGCCTGGACCCCCGATGCCTTCACTTCCATGTTGCCCAGACTTCGCTTCAGCGGCGCTCACTTCCGAACATGACCACGTCCAGAGCCACTTCTGATTAATCTCACCCTCATGCGACTAATCGCAGCCACTGCCGAGGGCCGTCCAGTCCAGATTGCTTCTGTGATTCCAGTCCTATTCTGTAGAGTCCAACTCACTTCTGTAATTCACACCTCCCCTCCCCTCCGCTGCGACTCTTGCCTCACCCACCCGCAGCGGGTATAGTGGAGCCCAGTGGTGTAAAGTGGTGCCAAGGGGAGCAACAGTGCAGGGCGAGTTTCCGCGATTTACGGGGTCGGCCGAGCATACCCTCGACGAGAAGGGTCGCCTTGTCGTGCCCTCTCGCTTCCGCGAGCGCCTCGGGGCGGGCTTCGTCATCACGATCGCCCAGCCTGAACCCTGCCTCGCCCTCTACCCCGCCCCGACCTGGGGCGCATTCTGCGCGCGGCTCGAGGCCGCGCCGCTGAAGGACGAACGCTTCCGGCGCCTCGTCCGCCACCTCTTCGCCAATACCGAAGAGGTCGCGTGCGATGCCCAGGGGCGCCTGCTCATCCCCGCCGCCCTCCGCTCCTACGCCGGCATCGCGCGCGAAGCGACCAGCGTCGGCACCCTCACCCGCGTCGAGATTTGGGCGAAGGAACGCTTCGCCGCGCACGCCGCCCCCGAGGGCGAGGTCGCCGATTTCATGGCCGAGCTCGGGCTCTACTAATGGAGCGCCATTATGCACGTCAGCGTCCTGCTCGCCGAATCGCTCGCCTACCTCAACATTCAGCCGAGCGGCATCTACGTCGATGCGACCTTCGGAGCGGGCGGCCACTCGGCGGCGATTCTTGCTGCACTGGGTACGGGCCAACTGATCGCCTTCGATGCCGACCCGGCTGCGCAGGAGCGCGCCGAAGCGCTGCACGATCCGCGCCTGCAATTCGTTCACGCGAACTTTCGCGAGCTCGATGCGCAACTCGATGCGCTGGGCGTAACGGAGATCGACGGCATCCTCTTCGATTTGGGGGTCTCTTCGATGCAACTCGATGAACGCGAACGCGGCTTCTCTTTCTCGCAATCCGCCCCGCTCGATATGCGCATGAATCCCTATTCCGGGCGCAGCGCGTATGACGTGTTGGCGCACGCCGAGGAGAGCGAGCTCGCCGATATCTTCTACCAATACGGTGAAATTCGCGAATCGCGGCGGCTCGCGCGCGCGATCGTCGCCCGTCGCGAAGCGGGCAAACTCCCCACCACCACCACCGATTTTGCAGCCTTCATCTCCGGGCTCATGCAACGCAGCGGCCGGCGCGAACGTACTCACCCCGCTACGCGCGCGTTCCAAGCGCTCCGCATCGCCGTCAACGACGAACTCGGTTCGCTCCACGACGGGCTCGCGGCAGCGATCGCGCGTCTGCGTGCCGGTGGTCGCATCGCTGCAATTTCGTTCCATTCGCTCGAAGACCGGATCGTGAAACAGACGCTGCGCGGCGACGACCGCCTTACTATTCTTACGAAAAAGCCTGTCGTTGCCGGCGAAGACGAGACCCGCGAAAACCCGCGCGCGCGGAGCGCAAAACTACGAGCTGCAGAAAAGAAGGCCGGCTGATGGTACAGATGCAACCGCGTCGTCGCGAAGAACCGCGCATTCACAATCCACGCAGTGCGCGCAATGCAGCGCAGCGACGGGTCGTGCGAAATTCGCGCGCGCGATATCGCCCCATCGTGCTCGCAGTCACCGTCCTGCTCGCGGTGCTCGTTCCCGTTACCGGCTACGTCATGCTTACCTCATCGATGACCGGGCTCACCTACGCCGTCGAAAAAGCACAAGCGCGGCAGAAACGCTTGCAAGACGAGACGCTGCGTCTTGAAGATCGCGTCGAACAGCTCTCCTCCGACGCGCGCCTCGCCCGCCTCGCCGCACAGTTACACATGCACCCCGCCTCGACCGAGATTGCGGTGCAACTCTCGCCGCCGCAAACGCAGCAGCAACGCATCGCCTTTCTCTCCGGCCTCGCACGGTGGTTCCACCCGGCGACGGCCGAGAAACGGCGATCCTGAAACGGAGTTTCGCGCGCACGGCGACCGATCGGGCGCGCTGGTTTTACATCGGCGTTCTGGGGTTCGGGCTATTCCTCGCCGGAAAACTCGTAGTCGTTCAAGCGATGCAGGGTCCCGGGCTGGCGCGCGATGCACTCGAACAGCGCTCGATTACGATCAATGTCTTCGCGCGTCGCGGTAGCCTTCTCGACCGGCACGGAGCGGTGATCGCGCGATCGCTGCCGTCGAAGAGTATTTACGCTGTTCCCCACGATATCAACGATCCTGATACCGTCGCGCGAAAACTCGGAAAAATCGTTGGGAAGCTCAGTCCCGATACCGTCGCGGCGCTCCACGATAAGAACCTCTGGTTCATCTGGATCGCGCGAAAGGTCGATCATTCGGTCGCAGCGCGCGTCGCTGCGCTGAATTTAGTCGGCGTCGCCGAGCGTCGCGAAAAGACCGGGCGACGCGTCTACGTCGACGGGCCGGAGTTCTCTTCGACGATCGGTTTCGTCGGCACCGACGAAAACGGGCTCGACGGTTTAGAGTACAGCCTGAATCCTTGGCTGCAAGGGCGCTCGGGTAAAGAGACGCTCGAGACCGACGAAATGGGGCGCCCGCTGCCGTTCGGTCATCCCATCGTGCTCAAGCGCGCACGTCCCGGATACGACGTCGAACTCACGCTCGATTCCTATCTCCAATTCGTGACTGAACGCGCGCTGGAAAAGCAAGTCAAGAAGTACCACGCCAGCTCCGGTGTGGCGATCGTCATGAATCCGAAGACCGGTGCGATTCTCGCTCTTGCGAATCTCCCGCACTTCGATCCGAACCATTTTTGGCGCTACACGAACGCGCAACGGCGCGACCGCGCGGTAGAAGATGCCTACGAGCCCGGCTCGACCTTCAAGCTCGTTACCGCTGCCGCTGCGATTCAATCCGGCAAAGTGACGCTCGCGTCGCGCTTCCCTGCGCGCGATCAAATCACCGTCGGTGGACACACCATTCACAACGCCGACGACGGTTTCACCGCGGGTAGCCACGGCACCGAATCGCTCGAGAACATCATCGCCTATTCGCACAACGTCGGTGCCGCGGAAGTCGGCATGAGTATCGGCCCTCGCATTTTCTACAATATGGAACGCGCCGCAGGCTTCGGCGAGCCGACCCAGATCGAGCTCCCCGGCGAGAACTCCGGTATCGTTCCCAAACCCAGCCAATTTAGCGGATCGTCGTTAGCGACGATGTCCTTCGGCCAAGGCGTCGCGGTGACGCCGCTCGCGCTCGCTCGTTACTATTGCGCGATTGCCGATGGCGGCTTGCTTCTGCGCCCGCATATCGTGCATGCCATCCTCAAACACGACGGCAAGCTCGTTTATCGTTACCCGGTGCAGATCGAACGACGCATCTTCTCCGAACATACCGCAGCCATCTTACGGAAGTTCTTGCGTGCGGTCGTGCGCTACGGCACCGGCGACCCTGCCGCGCAAGTCCCCGGCTACACTACCGCCGGGAAGACCGGAACGGCGCAGATCGAAGAGAACGGCGTCTATCAACCCGGCGCATACGTTGCCTCGTTTATCGGCATGATTCCGGCACGCGATCCACGCTTTGTGATTTTGGTCAAAGTCGATCGTCCGATCGGTTCGTACTACGGCTCGCAAGTCGCCGCGCCGGCCTTCGATACCATCGCGCGCGCGGCGATGCTGCACGCGGGACTACTTCCGCAGGTAGCGGTGAAGCATAAATGACGACGCTTCGCGCACTCTACGAACGGCTCGGCCCCGACGCACATCTGCGCGGCGAAGCGGCGACGCCCATTAGCGGCATCGAGGTCGATTCGCGCCGCGTTACCCCCGGCGCGCTCTTCGTTGCCGTGCGCGGCGCGCACGTCGATGGGCACACATTTATCGCTGACGCTATCGCGCGCGGCGCCGCCGCGGTGGTTATCGAAGCGCGCGCGGAGATCGGCGCGCTCGCCGTTCCAACGGTGATCGTGCACGACTCGTTGCTATCGCTCTCGCCGATCTCCGCTGCTTTCTTCGGCGATCCATCGCACGCGCTCTCGGTAATCGGCATCACCGGAACCAACGGAAAAACGACTTCGACGCGCATGCTCGCCGCAATCTGCGCCGCAGCCGAGATTCCGTGCGGCGTGATAGGAACGGTCGGCGCGGAGTTCGGAACAAAAACGTGGACGCTTACGAATACGACGCCGCTTCCGCACGAGCTTCACGCGTTGCTCGCAGCGATGCGCGACGATGGTGCGCGCGCCGTCGCAATCGAAGTGAGTTCGCACGCACTTGCGCTCGGTCGCGTCGAAGATGTTCGCTTCGCCGCCGCCGGGCTCAGCAATATCACGCAGGATCATCTTGATTTTCACGGCAGCATCGAGGCCTACGCCGCAGCGAAACATCGCCTCTTCGAACTCGCGCCGATCTGTGCGTTCGGGCTCGACGACCGCTGGGGCGCGCAGTGGTTTGCCGAGTTCGCCCCGCAACGTCGCTGCATCGGCTACGCGCTTGAAGGCCCCGCGGAGATTCGTCCCGAGGACCTCCGCTTAATCCCAACCGGGGCGAGTTTTACCCTTGACGGCGTCGCGTTCGAGCAACATCTTCCCGGACGTTTCAACGTTGAAAACGCGCTGCTTGCCGTCGCGCTTGCGCGTTTGATCGGCATCGATACGAAGATCGCGGCGAGAGGAATCGCGGCGCTGCAAGGGGTTCCGGGGCGGATGCAGCGGGTCGGCGGCGGCGACATCAACGTCGTCGTCGATTATGCGCATACCCCCAATGCACTCGAAAACGCCCTGCTTGCGCTGCGCGAGAACCTGCAAGGGCGGTTGGTACTCGTCTTCGGCTGCGGCGGTGACCGCGATCGCAGTAAACGACGCGCAATGGGCGAGGTCGCCGCTCGTCTCGCCGACCAGGTCTATCTCACTAACGATAATCCGCGCAGCGAGGAGCCGCAGGCGATCGTCGAAGAGATCCTTGCCGGAATGCCGCACCCGCCGGCAGCGATCGAACTCGACCGTCGGCGCGCCATCGAACGTGCGGTTCTTCACGCCGCCGCCGGGGATACGGTGCTCGTCGCTGGAAAAGGGCACGAGAACTATCAAGTCGTCGGCGACCGGGTGCTTCCCTTCGACGACGTCGCCACGGCGGCCGATGCCTTGGCGCGAAGGAGGGTCGGCGCGTGAGGCGCTTCACAATCGAGGAAATCGTTCGCGCCACTGCCGCGCATCGCGTTCATAATGAAGCGACGCTCGCGCCGATGCGCATCGTTACCGATACGCGCAGTTTAGAAACCGGCGATGCGTTTCTTGCGCTGCACGGCGACCGATTCGACGGCCACGATTTCGTCGCCGAGGCTTTCTCCAAAGGCGCGGCGCTCGCTATCGTCGACCGCGCGGTTGTTTCAATGGCGGATCGCCCGATCGTCGAAGTAAGCGACACCCTCCTCGCCTACATGGCGCTGGCAAGTGCTGCACGCGCGCGATTTGCAGGGCACGTTATCGCGATTACCGGGAGCAGCGGCAAGACCACGACGAAACACCTTCTCGCGCAATTACTTCGTGCGCGATACGGCAACCGTCTGCACGTAACGAACGCAAATGAAAATAACGAAATCGGCGTCAGCAAGTTGCTGCTCGAATCTCATGACGACCACGATGTCATCGTCGTCGAGATGGGGGCGCGAAAATATCGCGATATCCATACGCTGGTGGAGATCGCACAGCCGCACTTCGGGCTACTCACCAACGTGGGCGAGGCACACTTAGAAATCGTCGGCTCGCGCGAGCGACTGGCCGAAACGAAGTGGGGACTTTTTTCGACCGGTGCATCGCCCTTGCTCAACGCGCGCGACCGCGTCTCGCAGCATCGCGCTGCAACCCTGGGGCAGATTCCTCATTGGTACGACGCTATGGACGAAGACCGCGATGATATCGTGCGCGCTCCCTTTACCGCGCTCATTCGTGACGAGATCGTTCTGCATCGCGAACTCAACGGTCGCCCGCGCCGCGCACGCACGGAAATTTTTCTTCCCGGGCACCACAATCGCGTGAATGCTGCCGGAGCCGCCGCCGCCGCAATCGAGTTCGGCTTCCGACTCGACGAACTTGCAGAACTCATGCCGACGCTCACGTTGCCCGAAGGGCGCTACCAGCGCCATGAGATTCCCGATTTCATCACCATCGTGTACGACGCATATAATGCCAATGCAAGTTCGATGCGCGCGGCGATCGACGCATTCGGAAACGAAAACGGCGCGCGCCATATCGCCGTGCTTTCGAGCATGGCCGAACTCGGCGACGAATCCGAACGCCTTCACGAACTTGTCGGCGAACATTTACAGCCGGACAAAATCGACGAGGTTCTCGTCGGCGGTGAGTATGCAGAAGCGTTGGAGCGCGGTGCGCTGCGTGCCGGCTTTTCACGCGACCGGGTCCAACGCTTCGACGACAATCACACCGCGGCGCTCTGGTTACTCGAGCGTACGAAGAGCGGCGATATTGTCTTGTTGAAGGGCTCGCGGCGTTATCATATGGAAGAAATTCTCGAAGAGGTCCTGACGGCGTGCGGAGTTTAGCGGTCACGAACGAGGCGTTGCCGACCGGAATCGTGGCGATCCCGGTGCGTACGCGTTTGCTCAAAAAGGGAGACGATCTCGTTGCCGTCGTCCAGGATGCCGTGCGCGGCATCGCCGCTCCCGGCGACGTAATTGCCATCTCGGAAACGGCGGTGGCCATCGCGCAGGGAGCTTTTGTTGCCGCCGAGGCAATTCGTCCGTCGAAGCTTGCCTTTGCGCTCGCGCGTCGCGCGCACCCTCTCGCAACGGTGAACCAACCGGAGTCAATGCAATTGGTCATCGACGACGTCGGCGTCCCACGCGTTCTGCAGGCGGTCGGCGCGCAAATACTGGGATTGCTCGTCGGGAAACGCGGTCGCTTTTACGAGATGCTTGGAGAAGCTATTACCGCAATCGACGGATATACGGGGACGATGCCGCCCTACGAACGCGCGATCGTACTCGCGCCGCGCGAACCCGATGTCGTCGCTGCGAAGATTGCCGCTGCATTGCGTTGCGGTTGCGCGATTGTCGATGTGAACGACCTGCATCGCGCGAAAGTGCTCGGGTCATCGGCAGGCCTTGCAATCGATACGACGGCGACGGCGTTACTGGAGAACCCGCACGGCAACGGCGACGAGCAAACGCCGATCGTGGTGCTGAAGTGGCGTGGTCTCGGTGCGAACCCCTTCTATCGCCAAGAAGCTGCGGCATGTTGATTTGGTTTTCGAATCCGCCGCAGGGGATCGACCTCGTGAAGGTTGCAATCTGGCCGGCGCTGGTCGGATTCGTCCTGGCCGCGATCGCCGGTGCGATCGCGTTACCGTTGCTGCGCAATCTCAAAGTTCGGCAAAACGTTTACGAAGATGCGCCGGCGAGTCACCAAGTGAAGGCGGGTACTCCCACGATGGGCGGGATCGTCTTCGCGATCGCCGTCCTTCCGCTCGCGCTCGATCTTCAGGTGCCGATGCTTGGCGAATTTCTCATCCTCATTCTCGGATGTGCGGCGATCGGCGCGATCGACGATTTACTCGGAATTTTTCGTGGGAGAAATGCCGGTCTAAAAGCACGAACGAAATTACTGCTTACTGCGGTTGTCGCGTTGCTCTTCCTTACCCGGCTCGATAGTTCGTACGCGGAGTTTCCGCGGCAGACGCTGCTGGCGATCGGGACTTGGCATTTAACGGTGCCGTATCTCTGGTGGCTGCTGCTCGGGACGCTTGCGGTTACGGGAACCATTCACGCCGTCAATCTCACCGATGGTCTCGATGGGCTCGCTTCCGGCTCGATGGTCGCGCCGCTCGCGGCGTTTGCCGCTTTGGGTTTTGCGCACGCGCTTCCGCAGCCGACGATGGTTGCGCTCTTGGGGTTGGGAGCATGCCTAGCGTTCCTCATCTACAATCGACATCCGGCGAAAATGTTTATGGGCGATACAGGTTCGCTTGCGCTAGGAGCGCTGCTTGCCGGCGTCGCGATCGCCGAAGGCGAGATGCTCTTGCTGCTGCTCGTCGGCGGTATCTTTGCCGCCGAGGCGCTCTCGGTCATTTTGCAAGTGAGTTATTTTAAGGCAACGCGTGGGAAACGAATCTTTCGTATGAGTCCGTTGCATCACCATTTTGAACTCGGCGGTATGAGCGAACTCGAAGTAACGATGCGTTTTTGGGGCATCTCATCGGTGCTCTCCGCGCTCGGCTGGTGGATCGCGAAGTGAGCGACGTCGGCGAACGCGCTCTCGTTATCGGCCTCGGGAAGAGCGGCCTCGCCGTATGCGAGGTACTGCGCGAACGGGGTTGGGAAGTACTTGCAACCGACGAATTTCCCGAGCGCGCTACCAACGCCATAGCGCACGTTGCGTCGCTCGGTGTCGCATTTGTCCCGACCGACAAGTTGCAGAAAGCATTGCTCGGTAGCGAGGTCGCCGTACTCTCGCCGGGAATCCCGCCGAGCGCGCGGCCGGTCTCGATCGCGTGGGCAATGGGCTGCACGGTGATCGGCGAGGCCGAGATTGCCTGGCGCTTCGCAACTGCACCGATTCTCGCCGTCACCGGAACGAAGGGGAAATCGACGACCAGCGCCTTGCTCGCCCACCTCTTGCGCGCGGCGGGAAAAAAGACGGCGCTTGGGGGGAATATCGGCGATCCCCTGATCCGCGAAGTTCTTCCGGAGGGTCTCGATGCAATCGTTGCCGAGCTCTCCTCGTTCCAACTCGAAAGCATCAGTCGTTTCCGGGCTCGCGTCGCCGTGTTGCTGAATATTTCGGCCGACCACCTCGACCGCTACGGATCGATGGACGAATATGCATCGGCAAAATATCGGATCGTTGAGAACTCGCAATCCGAAGACACCTTGGTTGCCAATCGCGACGACGACCGCGTCTGGTGCTTCGCGCGAAATAGCGCGGCAAAAATCTCGGTGATCGACTATTCCCTTGTCGATCCGGCGGCGCGCATCGCTGCAATCGACGACAAGATCGTCGATACACGGGCAGGTAAGGAGCTCGCGAAATTCAGCGACGTGCCGTTGCTGGGACGCCACAATCTCGCTAATACGATGGCTGCGCTCGGCGCTGCGCTTGCATTCGGGGTCGATCCGCAGCACTTCCCCGCCGCGTTGCGCAGTTTCACCGGCATGGCCCACCGCTTGCAACTCGTCGCGGAGATCGGTGGGGTTCGCTATGTCGATGATTCGAAGGCGACCAATCCGGAAGCGACGATTGCAGCGCTGGAGAGCTTCTCGCAACCGATCGTCGCAATCGTCGGCGGCCGCGCCAAGGGGACCGAGTTCGGCGCTCTCGGCGATGCGTTGGCGAAGCACGCGCGCGCGGTGTTGACGATCGGTGAAGCGGCAGAGGAACTTCGGAGTGCGCTCGCGGGGCGCGTTCCGAGCGAGCGCCCTTCGACGATGGCCGAAGCGGTGGTGCGCGCGAGCGAACTCGCCCACGAAGGCGATGTCGTCCTGCTATCGCCGGCCTGCGCCTCTTTCGATATGTTCCGCTCCGCCGAACATCGCGGCGAGGAATTTGCAACCGCGGTTCGCGCGCTCGAAGGAGGCAGCCGTGCGTAACGCCGCGCGCTTAGCGTCGCCGCCGCGCCTCTCGCGAAAACCGGAACGTCGCGTTCCCCGTGCCTTTGAAAGCGCTCCGCCGGATGCGATTTTGTTCATCAGCGTCGCATGTCTGGTTGCTATCGGCATGGTGATGGTCTTCTCGGCATCGAGCACGACGGCGTATGCCGTCCATCACGACGTCGCATATTTTTTCAAACGTCAGTTAATGTGGCTGGGCTTGGGCTTGGTTGCCGCGTGGATCGCTTTTCGGATCGATTATACGCAATTGCGTCGATACGCTCCGATCCTGTTTATCGTAACGACGCTCGCGCTTTTTGCGGTACTCGTGCCGCATCTCGGCGCAAGCGTGAACGGCTCGCGCCGTTGGTTGGGGTTCTCTTCGCTGAGTATTCAACCATCGGAATTTGCCAAGCTGACGTTGGTACTCTTCCTCGCGGTGCGGCTCGCGGATATGGGCGAACGCATCCTCTCATTCGTACACGGTACGGTGCCGATGCTCATTGTGACCTTCGTGGTCGCACTGCTCATTCAACGAGAACCCGATATGGGCACGGC
This sequence comes from Vulcanimicrobiota bacterium, assembly GCA_027422105.1. Classification (GTDB taxonomy): domain Bacteria; phylum Vulcanimicrobiota; class Vulcanimicrobiia; order Vulcanimicrobiales; family Vulcanimicrobiaceae; genus JABEUX01. The sequence continues at coordinate 12,247 of DAIBFU010000016.1, forward strand.
AAGCATCATCGTTGCCATCGGTATCGTGATGCTCTTCGTCGCCGGAGCGCGGATCCCGCATTTGTTAGGTGGGCTTGCCTTTACCATTCCCGCCATCGCCTATTCGATCTTCGCGCACTCGTATCAACGCGAACGCATTCTCGCGTTTTTAAACCCCTGGAAAGACCCGCTGAATTACGGCTTCCACATCGTGCAGTCGCTCTACGCGTTGGGCTCGGGGGGCTGGTGGGGCGTCGGCCTTGGGGCATCGCGTGAAAAATATTTCTATCTCCCGGAGCAATACACCGACTTTATTTTCTCGATCGTCGGTGAAGAACTGGGATTGATCGGCACGCTCACGGTCGTGGCGCTCTTTATCGTCTTTGCCACGCGAGCGGTGAAGATCGCGATGCGCGCCGAAGATCGCTTCGGGTACTTTCTCGCCCTGGGCTGCACCGCGCTCATCGTCGTGCAAGCCTTCATCAATATCGGCGTGGTCACATCGTCGTGGCCGGTGACCGGCGTTCCGTTGCCGTTCATCTCCTTCGGCGGCAGTGCATTAGTCGTCGATCTCGTCGCAGTCGCATTGATCGCCAACGTCGGGCGCCGTCGCCGCATAGGAAGTTAGCGCATGCGCATCCTCTTCGCCGGAGGAGGCACGGGCGGACATGTCTATCCGGCGATCGCGATTGCCGATGCGCTGCGAGAACGCGACGGAGCTGCTACGCGAATCTCGTTCGTCGGCACCGCCGATCGACTCGAAGCGCGTCTGGTTCCGCAAGCGGGCTATCCGCTCCGTCGCGTTACCGCGCGACCGCTGCGCCGCGACAACGTTTTCGCGCTGCTCGGAACGAGCATTGCCAACGGGTGGGGCGTGCTGCAATCGCTCGGCGTGTTACTGCGCGAGCGTCCCGAGATGATCGTCGCTACCGGCGGCTACGTCTGCTTTCCGCTCGTCGTCGCGGCTCGGGGGCTGCGAGCGCTCGCGCTCTTGCAAACGCGCATCGCGCTGCTTGAACCCAATGCGCGCCCCGGGCTTACCAATCGTCTGCTCGCGCCGTTCGTCGACGAGGTGTGGGGAGCGTTGCCGCAGGGAGATCCGCGCTTCGGCGATCGGTACGTCTGCACCGGGGTGCCGATTCGCGGTGCGCTGCGCGCATTGCCGCCGCGCTCCGAGGCGATCGCACGGCTCGGCCTCGACCCGCAGCGCCGCACGCTTCTGGCGATGGGGGGCAGCCAGGGGGCGCGTTCGCTCAACGATGCGCTCGTCGGTGCGATCGCGGAGGGAAGGCTCCCGGTGGGGTGGCAGGTGCTGCACCTCACGGGCGAGCGCGAGTACGAACGCGTGCGCTCGCGGCTTCCGGGTGCGCAGAGCGGCGGCATCCGCCCCTACCTCGACGATCCCGCCGATGCGTTCGCCGCCGCCGACTTGGTACTCGCCCGCGCGGGGGCCTCGACGCTCGCCGAACTGATCGCGCTCGGGTTGCCGGCGATTTTGGTGCCCTACCCCTATGCCGCTGAGGATCACCAGAGCGAGAATGCCCGCGCGCTCGAGGAGGCCGGTGCCGCCATCTCGATCTCCGACGAACGGCTCGACGCCGAGTCGCTCGGCGCGCTCCTTGCGCAGCTCTGCGAACCCGCAGCGCTGGCGCGGCTGCGCGCGGCAATTGCGACTTTTCGCACCCCCGACCCAACGGCGGTGATTCTTGCACGGATAGCAGCGCTCGTGGGGCGAAATACCCCAACGTGACCCGCAGCGTGCGCCGACACTTTATCGGCATTGGTGGAATCGGAATGAGCGCGCTCGCGCGCATTCTGCTTGCGCGCGGTGAAAGCGTCGCCGGTTCCGATGTCAACGACAGCGATCTACTCGAAGAACTCCGCGCAGAGGGCGCGCGCGTGTACGTCGGACATGATGCCGCTTTTATCGGTGATGCGGAAGAAGTGATCGTCAGTTCGGCGATCGATCGCGATAATCCGGAATTTTGCGAAGCGCGCCGTCGAAAGATTCCTGTGGTGCATCGCGGAGAATTGCTCGCTCGCCTCTCAAGCGGTCGCGACGGCATCGCAATTTGCGGGACGCATGGAAAAACGACGACGACGGCGATGCTCCACGCAATTTTACGAGCCGCCGATATCGACGCGGGATTGGTGCTCGGTGGAATCGATCCGCAATTGGGACGCAACGCCGTCGACGGAACGGCGCCGTGGTTCGTCTGTGAAGCTGACGAATCCGACGGATCGTTTGCGTTATTGCAGCCGCGCATCGCCGCGGTGAACAATATCGAAAACGATCACCTCAACTCCGACGACGAATTGCCGCGCCTTATCGATGCTTTCGGTGAATTTCTCGGTCGTCTGCCGGCCGACGGGGCGGCGATCGTGGGAATCGATAACGCCAATTCGGCCTCGCTTGCAGAATTGCCGCGCGCGGCACGTACGGTAACATTCGGTACGAGCGCGCGCGCCGATGTCACCGCCGCAAATGTGGTGTTCGCAGGCTTGAGCACGCAGTTCGATCTCGTTGTCAACGGCGAACGGCGCGGTACCGTGACGCTCAATGTGCCGGGAGCGATCAATATGTTCAACGCGCTTGCAGCAATTGCCGTCGCCGGTGAGGTTGGCGTACCGTTCTCCGCGATCGTTGCCGGCCTACGCGATTTTCGCGGTGTCCGTCGCCGCTTCGATATTCTTGCGCGCGGGCAGCGCCTTACCGTCGTCGACGATTACGCACATCACCCGACTGCAGTGCGGGCGACGATTGCGGCGGCGCGCAACTATCATTCAGGGCCGCTCGTCGTCGCATTTCAGCCGCATCGTTATTCGCGAACCGGATATCTTGCGCGTGAATTCGCCGATGCGTTGCGCGGTGCCGACCGCGTCTACCTCGCGCCGATCTATGCCGCATCCGAAGCGCCGATCCCCGGCATCAGCGAACGCTCGATCGGCGAGCGGCTCAGCGAAAGCGGTGTCGATGTCCGCTACGTCGCGCGCGTCGAAGAACTCGTCGAACGAATCGAAGAAGAATCGCTGCCTGGAACCCTTGTTTTAATGTTGGGCGCGGGTTCGATCACGCGCAGCGCTGCGCGGCTTGCCGCGCGTGCGATGCCGGCGGCCGCACTGCGGTGAGCCTCACCACGACGGCGAGCATGAAATCGTTGCTTGACGACGACGATCGCGCGATGCTGCAGGAATTGCTGAGCGACCGCGTTACGTTCGGTGAACCGCTCGCAGCGTACACGTCGTGGAAGATCGGCGGCCCGGCCGATGCCTTCGTGCAACTCGAGCGCGAAAACGAGCTCGCCGCGGTCCTCACCCACTGCGTACGACGTCGATTGCCCTGGTTCGTCCTGGGCAGCGGCAGCAACTTGCTTGTCGGCGATGGTGGTATGCGCGGAATCGTGCTGCGCTTGGGCGGCGAGTTTGCGCGTGTCGACGTGCGCGCGAGCGACGATACGGTGCGCGTGGTTGCCGGCGCTTCCGCCTCGATGGCCGCAATTACCGCGCGAGCGGCGAGTGCCGGTGCCGTCGGCATCGCGTCTTTGGCGGGCATTCCCGGGACGCTCGGCGGCTCGCTACGGATGAATGCCGGAACCGACCGCGAGATGGGCGATTTTATCAGCGACGTGCGCGTGCAATCGCCGAGTCGGCCGGCTCCGCACTCGGTCGATATTCGCTATTTTTATCGACATACCAACCTTGCACGCGACGCGGTTGTGGTGGGGGCTGAACTCGCGTTTGTGCGCGGCGATGCACAAAGCGTACGCGAGGAGATGCAGGCGCGCCTCGTCCGCCGCAAACAAACCCAACCAATTGCGCTGCCGAACGCAGGGTCATGCTTTCGCAATCCGGAAGGCGAGAAAGCCGCACGGCTGATTGAAGCCGTTGGGGCGAAGGGTTGGCGCGAGGGCGATGCGGAAGTTTCACCGCTCCACGCGAACTTTATTAATAATCTCGGAGCGGCGAGTGCCTGCGACGTCGCAACGCTCCTCGCGCGCGTTCGACGTGCGGTCTTCGAACGATTCGGTATTGGGTTGGAGTTGGAGGTGCATCTCGTGGGAGTTTTTATCGATCGGCAGTGGGATGGAGGCAATGGCCGAGTTGCGTAAAGCGCGCATAGCCGTGGTAATGGGCGGAAAAAGTTCCGAGCGCGAGATCTCCATCGCGAGCGGCACGCCGGTCGCACAAGCGCTGGCAACGCTCGGCTACGACGTTCATTCCATCGACTACGACGAACGCTTTATCGATGCCGTCCGTACCATTGCGCCCGATGTCGTCTTCAACGCACTCCACGGGACGGGCGGCGAGGACGGCGAGATGCAAGGCGTACTCGAACATCTCGACGTTGCATATACCGGCAGCGGAATCGCCGCTTGCGCGCTCGCGATGGATAAACATCTCGTGAAAAAACTCTTTGCTGCAGAAGGCCTGCCCACCGCGGCATGGGACTACTTCGATCTCGACGGTGGGGCGTTGCCGCTGTTGCCCGGCTCGCTCGATCTTCCGTTGGTTGTGAAACCGCGTTACGAGGGCTCCTCGATCGGCGTTCGTATCGTTCGAACGCACGAGCAGTGGAGCGCAGCGGTGATCGAGCTATCGCACAACTATGGGTGCGTGCTTGCCGAAGAATTTATCGCCGGACGCGAGTTTACATGTGCGGTGCTTGGGGAAGAGGCGCTCCCGGTGGTGGAGATCGTCGCCAATCGCGACGGTTTCTATTCCACCGATGCAAAATACGAACCGGGCGGTAGCACGCATATTGCGCCTGCGAAAATCGACGCCGACCTGGCTTCCCGCATGCAGATGCTCGCGCTCTCCGCGCATCGGCTCTTGGGAATGCGTGACTATTCGCGAACCGATTTCATCGTGAACGAACAAAACCGCCCCTTCTTATTGGAGATCAACGCATTGCCCGGTCTGACGACCACCTCGCTTCTGCCCGATGCAGCAGCCGCGGTGGGGATTGGGTTCGAAGCGCTGGTGGAGCGAATCGTCGGTTATGCGCTCGCCCGGGGAAGGCGTCGCAACGCGGCGTAGCGTTCCGCTTTCGATAAATGCGACGTTGGTCGCAACAGGGACGTCGCTTCGCATGGGAACCTGCATGCCGGGGAAAGAAGAGTCTCCCCGAAAGATTCTATCGTTAAGATATCGACCGGAGGTATCGTGTCCAGTACGGGTTTGATTGTCGACCGCGGCCTTGAAGGCGTCGTCGTTGGAAGCACCTTGCTCTCGAACGTTGAGGGAAAGATCGGTCGCCTCACCTACCGCGGCTACGATATCGACGACCTCGCGCCGAACGCTACCTTTGAAGAGGTCGTGCATCTCCTTTTGTTCGGACATCTTCCCAACGCGGAGGAACTCGAACATCTTAAACGCGAGATCGGGACGCGGCGCATGCTGCCCGAACCCTTGGTCGATGGAATGCGTCGTTCGCCGAAGACGGCGTGGCCGATGGATGTCCTGCGCACGGTCGCAAGCGGCCTTGCACTCTTCTCGCCGGTCAATCGCATCGGCGAACATGTCTCCGACGTCCACACGGCGATCGAACTCATAGCAAAAATGCCGACGATCCTCGCCGCATGGGATCGCATCCGCCGCGACCTCGACCCGATCGAGCCGCGTAACGATCTTTCGCAAGCCGCGAACTTTCTCTATATGCGTACCGGAAAAATGCCGGCGGAGATCGAGGCGAAAGCGCTCGATACCTATCTCGTCCTGCTTGCCGATCATTCGTATAACGCGTCGACGTTCTCTGCGCGCGTTACTGCATCGACCCGTGCCGATATCTATGCCGCCGTTACCGCTGCACTTGCCACCCTCGAGGGAGATCTACATGGTGGAGCGGCCAGCGCGGCGTTCAATACGCTGCTTTCGGTCGGCTCACCCGACCGCGCGGAAATTTACGTTCGCGACGCGTTGGGACGCGGCGAACGCATTATGGGTATGGGACATCGCGAATATCGCGTTCGCGATCCGCGGGCCCGCCATCTCGAGGCAAAAGCGAAGGAGCTCTCGGCCTATCGTGGGGACTCTCGCTGGTATGAGATTGCGCGTTCGTTAGAAGAGGCGAGCAACAAAGTACTCAAAGAGACCAAACCCGATAAGAGCATCTACGCGAACGTCGATTTCTATACCGCGCCGTTGCTCGCCGATCTCGGTATGCCGGGCGATGAATTCACCTGCATGTTCGCATGCGGGCGCATCGCGGGGTGGAGCGCACACATTCTCGAACAACTCGGCGATAACCGTCTGATTCGTCCGCAGGCGACGTACGAGGGCCCACCGCCGGGACCGTTCGTGCCGATCGGTTCGCGACCGACGACCGCGCACTAATGCGATGAGCGCTCCGGCGCGCACTGCGCGGCTGAAACGAGCGACCAACGAGACCGAGATCGATCTGGAAGTCGATCTCGACGGCGGTGAAATTTCTATCGACACGGGCGTCGATTTCTTCGACCACATGCTGCACGCACTTGCGCTGCACGGCGGAATCGGAATGAAATTGCGCGCACGCGGTGACGGGATGGACAACCATCACCTCATCGAAGACGTGGGCATCGCGCTCGGCAAAGCCTTCTACGAAGCGCTTGGTGAAAAACGTGGAATCGCGCGTTTCGGTTCGATTCTGTTGCCGCTCGACGATGCCTTAATCGCAGCGAGCATCGATATCTCCGGGCGCTCGTATCTCAACTTTCGCGTAGATTTTTTGCGGAACGATCTCGGGGCAATGCCGACGGAGATGGTCGGAGAATTTTTCCGCGCGCTTGCCGACCATGCGCGTATAACCGTCCACCTTATCGCCATGCACGGACATGTGTCCCACCATCTCTGCGAGGCAACATTCAAGGCATTCGCGCGAGCATTCGCCGCGGCGAAAAAAATCGACGGCGATGACGTTGCGTCGACCAAAGGGCTGCTGGAATAATGCAATCGCGCCGAATCGTTGCGATCGACTACGGCGGCGGAAATATCGGTTCGTTGGTTGGGGCACTCCGTAGGCGCGGCATCGAGCCGATCGTCACCGACGACCGGGATGCCGTGTTGCAGGCTGATGCCGCATTTTTCCCGGGTGACGGAGCGTTCGTCGCGACGATGGATGCCTTGCGCGAACGTCGTCTCGATAGCGCGATCTACGAACGTATCGAGCGCGGTCGGCCCTACTTTGGGATCTGCGTCGGCATGCAGGTACTCTTCGAGGGGTCGAGCGAGTTCGGTGGCGCGCGGGGGCTCGGAATCTTTCGCGGGGAGGTCGGGCGTTTCGAAGGCGACGTGCGACTGCCGCATATGGGCTGGAACCGGTTGGAGCCGAGCCATGCCCACCCCGTCCTTCGCGAGCTCGGAGAGGAAGAATACGCCTATTTCCTCCACTCGTATCGAGCGCTTCCCGGCGTCGACTGTATTGCGACGGCCACGCACGGAGAGCGCTTCGCAGCGGTCGTCGCCCGCGGCGCCGCGGTGGGAACGCAGTTTCATCCCGAGAAGAGCCAACGTACGGGAGAGAAGATTCTCGACGCATTTCTTGCATCGCTCGACTAAATAGGAAAGGAAGCCCAGCAATGCTCGTCATTCCAGCCATCGATTTGCGCGCAGGCAAATGCGTGCGCATGGAACAGGGAGATCCCTCGCGCCAAACCACCTATGACGACGATCCGGTCGCACGGGCACGCGCGTTCGTCGCGCAGGGCGCGAAACGTTTACATGTCGTCGATCTCGACGGCGCGTTCGGTTCGGGCGAGAACCTCGCGGCGATGGAAGCGATCGCCCGCGCGGTCTCCGTTCCGATTCAGGTCGGCGGCGGAATTCGCAGCGCCGAACATGCAGCGGCGCGCTTCGAGGCCGGCGCTGCGGAGATCATCATCGGAACGCTCTTCGTCGAAGACGAGCGCATCGCGCGGCAAATCGTCGGGCGTTACGGCGAGAAAGTTATCGCCGGCATCGATGCGCGGGGACGCGAGGTCGCCGTTCGCGGTTGGCAGGAGCGTACGCCGGTCGATCGCGATGCGCTGGTGCAAAGGGTCGCGCGATGGGGAGTACGCCGTGTCATTTTCACGGAGATTCACCGCGACGGAATGGGCGAGGGCTACGATCTCGATGCGTTGCGCGAGGTCGCCGCAGCGGCCGACGTGCGCGTGACCGCGAGCGGCGGAGCGCAGAGCATCGCCGATCTTCAAAAACTCCGCGCCGCTGCTCCGCCCGCCGTCGATGCCTGCATTATCGGGAGCGCGCTCTACCGCGGCACCATCGATCTCGCAGCGGCGATCGCGGCGGTCGGGTAAACGTCGCCCGCGTCTTAGGGCGCGGCGGTCGCCTTCGGATGCGGCGTAGCGTGATGCGTCGCGTGGTGCGCCGTATGATGCGTCACGTGGTGCGTTGCTGCATGTTGCGGTGCATGAGCGCTGGTGGATGCATGCACCGGATGGCTCGCGTGTACGGGGCGCGATATATGTACCGGTGCGCGCGGCGTCGGCCGCTTCGCTCCGCCTCCGAAATGCGGATGCGTAACGACCGGATGCGTAACGTGTACCGGCAGGTGCGGCGTCGGCCGCTTCACTCCGCCGTCGAAATGCGGATGCGTGGCGACCGGATGCGTAACGTTTACCGGTGCGTGCGGCGCCGGCCGCTTTACCCCGCCGTCGAAGGGCGGCGGCACGGGTGGCGGCGTTCCACCGAGAATGCAGCGTTCTCCCGGCGGGCAATTCCCCGGCGGCGGCGTGCGCTGTCCGATCGGCGGTGCGCTCGTCGGCGAGGGTGACGGTGACGGCGTCGCTTGTCCGCCGCGATCGTGGTGGTGATGGTGCCAACCGTAGTAGTCGGGGCCGTAGACGGTAACGAAGATCGAGAACGGAGCCTGATACTGAACGCCGCGCGCATCGACGTAATACCCTTGAATCGGGCAGAATTGATTGTCGACGTAATATGGGAGCTGCACCCACCCGTCGTAGATTTGCGGCGTATCGGGGTTGGAATAGAGCGGGTAACTCCAACCGGTATAACAGGCTTGCGCGTACGCATATCCGCCGGCCGGTGCGATCATCTCCACTTCGGTTGCATCGCCCGCTGAAAACGTCGTGCCGTCAAGTGAATAAAATTGAATCTCGGGGAAAGTTTGTTCGCTGGGAAGCGGCGGTTGCGCCGGTTCCGGCGTGGCGACCGCGCCAACGACGGTGGTGGTAAAGGCCCACCGCTCGGCGATCGTTGCGCCGTTATCGAGCGATATTTCGGCGACATGGTTGCCCATAGCTAACGGTGCGCTCGGGAGATAGAGGATGCCGTGTTTGGTACGTTTTGCGAGCATCGTCACATCGGTGCCGTCGAGCACCAATCGAATCGCGGATGCTGCAGTTTTCGGATCGTTAATATTCGCTCCGATAACGGGAAATGCCGTCGCATTTGCACTGTACGGGCGCGGCAAGAGTCCGCTGATTCCCGGTGCGAGCGCAACGTGGTTTTTTGCACTTGCCGGGATGAGTACCGCATGTTGCGCGGGGCTATAGTGAACGCGCACCTTCATCGCGTCGGCAACGAAGCGCAGCGGGGCATAGGTACGGCCGCCGATGATCGTGGGTGCAACGTCGAGCGCGGAGCGCTTCGGGCCGACCCATGCAGTGCGCGAGCCAATGCGCAGGCGAATCGTTGGGCCGCTGGGCTGATGAACGTCTATTTCGCGAAGCGACGAGAGGTAATCGACGCGGCTCCCGAGCGCCTGCGATAGAGCTCGGACCGGCAAGAGCGCGCGTTCCCGTACAACGATCGCACGCTCGCGCAAATGGGTGCCTCCGACGATGATTGCAAGTGTAGCAGGATGAAGCATCGTTGTTAGAACGTCTTACGACGCTCGCTTGTTACCGTCACTTTCCTCTTCGATGAACGAGCGCGGCAACGCGCTGGGTAAACGAGTGACGATCTCGTACGAAATGGTTTGGGCCCAACGCGCCCAGTCGTCGGCGGCGATCTCTTCGCTGCCGTCGCGCCCGATCAGCGTGACCTTCGTTCCCACCGCAGCCGCGGGGGCATGCGTGAGATCGAGAACGCAGGTGTTCATCGCGATCCGCCCGAGGATCGCGCAACGTGCACCGTCGATCAGAAATGCGCCCCCGTTCGAGAGCAGTCTTGGGATGCCGTCGGCGTAGCCCAGCGGCAGCACTCCGATGCGCATTGCGCGGGGTGCGTGAAAGGTGCAACCATAACCGATCGCTTCGCCCGCGTCGATCTCTCGCGTCACCACGAGTTGGGAGCGATAACTCAAAACAGGCTGCAACACGAGCCGCGAGTCTTCCATCGCCGAACGCGTCTGATCGGAGGGCCAGATACCATAGAGCGCGATGCCGAAACGCGCGAGGTCGAGCCGTGATTGAGGCCAGAGCATCGCCGCAGCCGACGCTGCGATATGCTGCTGCGCTGCCGGGATGCGCGCGCGCAGGTGTTCGCGCGCAACGGCGAAGCGCGCGAGCTGATACTGCGTGTAGGGTGAGTCGATTTCTTCGGCGGCGGCGAGGTGCGAAAACAGACCGACGATTTCTACATCGCGAGCTGCGGCGACGGCATCCAAAAGCGATGCGCATGCTTCTGCCTCGATGCCAAAACGATTGAGACCGGTGTTGATTTTTACATGCACGCGAGCAGGTCGTCCGCAGGCGCGAGCTGCCGCTGCAATGTCGCGAAGATAGCCGCGATCGTCCCAGAGCGGAAGCTCGCAATCGCTCTCGATAGCGTTGCGCAATGCGGAGGCGGGAACGGGCCCGAGAACGAGCAACGGGGCGGTAATGCCGGCGGCACGTAACGCGAGCGCTTCATCGATCGTATAGACGCAGAGATAACGCGCCCGCTTTTCGATGGCGCGGGCAACTTCGACGGCACCGTGGCCGTAGGCGTTGCCTTTGACGACGAATGCCGCGCGCGTCGGTGCGACGAGCGAACAGAGCGCATCGGCGTTCGCACGGAGCGCCGCGAGGGAGATCTCGAGCGCGCCGTTCACGTTATGCTTGTACGTCGGTCGAGGCGGGGGTCATCGCTGCGACGATCCAGGCGATCGGAAGCCCGAAGAACACCATATGCGCGATTAACTGAAAGATCAGATCGTTCGGTGTCTTCGGATTCTGCAGCACGCCGGCGGCGAGCATCACGACATCCATCGCGAGATAGACGACGACGCCGTACGCAAGCCCCGAAGGCAGCCAGCGTTTCGCAATAAACGGTTGCGATGCGGCGACCCAGGCGAACGCGACGCCCCACGCAAGCGAGACCAGCAGGTGGATGACCGCACCGTAGAGCGGTGCGAGCGGGTTTGTGAGAATCGCCTTCCCCATCGCTGCCATGGCGACGAAGCTCCAGAATTGCTCCATGCTGCCGCCCTGTGGGCGTACCTGCGTGACGTAGAGAAATCCGTCAATAAGGAGCGCGCCGACGAGGCCGGCAACGATGCCGCGAGCGAGAATCGCGGGATATTGGCGAGTTGTTGGAGGCATGCGGGCGCTCTTCTCGCGGGTGCCCGTTCGCTCCCACCAGCGCGGGGCAACTCGCCGCGGACGACGCAGGAGCGGGCAAGGGCGAGCGCGTTTGAAGGAGCTATCAGCAGGTATCCGTGTTCGGCGAAGCCGTGAGGAGATCGATATGGCCAATCTTGAGGAACCAAAACCCACGAGGCTCACCCTCGAACGGCGCGACGGCTACGAATTCATCGTTCGCGTCGAAGGGAGCAGCGTGCCGGAATTTCTCGCCGAGGAGGGCCCGCCGCTCGGTGAAGCGCGCGGCCCGAGCCCCGATGCGCTGCTCGGCGCCGCGGTCGGCAGTTGCCTCGCCTCGAGCCTGCTCTTCTGCGTGGGCAAAACGCATGTAACGATCGACGGATTGCGCGCGAACGTCGCGATCACGAAGGCACGAAACGAGCGTGGACGATTGCGCATCGGCGCGATCGAGGTCGAGTTGCATGCAGATATTCCCGCCGAACATCACGAGCGCTTCGAACGCTGCCGCGAGCTCTTCGAGGATTTTTGCACCGTGACCGCAAGCGTCCGCCGCGGCATCGAAGTCGATGTGAAGCTGACGACGTCGTAACGGCAGGCGATGCTCGGCATCGGCCTGGCTGTGGTAGCGCCGCCTCTAGGGAAACCGCGTCACTTCCAGGCCTTTACCGATATTGATGGTTATGGACTCGAGCGTCGCGGAAGT
>DAIBFU010000017.1:0-21579 GCA_027422105.1 Vulcanimicrobiota bacterium
CGAACCTTATTTTCACCAATAACTCCCCGTTGCGCTTCGGGCTCTCGAATAGCGACTCGTTCTCGAAGATCGCGTTTTCGACCGGCTCCGATTTCACCGCGAACGGCAACAACGGCTACGGCGTCGATGTCGTGCTCTCCGGCTATACGCTTGCGCAGTGCGAAGCGACCTGTACCGCGACGGTGACCGACTCCGCGGGAAATTCGTGGAGCGTGAATGATACCTGCGGCGTCAACGGCACTGGAAACGATGAGTGCTACCTCGAGGTCGATCCGACCAAGAGCAACGAATATCTTGCGCCGAACGCGACGGTGACGATTCCGAACGTCAGCTTCTCGGATGTCAACGGCGGCATCTGTCAGACCAATGGAAGTTGCCAGATGCTCACCTCGGTGCTGCCCGAGCATGGCTTAACGTGGTCGACGACGACCGCGACCGACGCCTATGCTCCGGCGTTCATCGCCGTCGGCAATACCGGCGGTACGGCATCGGCGACGCTTGCCGGTGTATACGTCAACGGCGGCTATCAGTCAACGGCAGCGGAAGATGTCGAAGCGCACTTCTTTCGGCCGAACACCGTCGACGCGCAGTACGAACGGGGTTCGCCCTACCCGATCAACCTCAACGATTTCGATATCGTAGCGTTCACGATCAAGAACTCGTCGAACAACACGGTGAGCGAGATCGGGATCGGACTCGTCGGGACCTATGCATCCTTCGGCGTCCTCGATTACTTCCAGGCCGATCCGAACCTTAATACCGCTGCGTGGAGCATCGATCCCACCTGTTCAGGCGCCGCTCAGCCGCTTCCGCGGAAATACGTCTGCTTCCAAGATTTAAGCGGCGGCATCGGGCCCGGTAAAACCGCGACGTTCTATATGGACGTCAACGCTGCGCCGAACGGTTTCCCGTACTCCGATTGGGCGGTGCTCTCGGCCTATCCGACGGTCTACGCGCTGACCCCCGCCACGACGGCGACCGTTCCGGTCACGAGCGCCGGCGTCGACCAAACGGTCGATAGTCTGGCATGGGCGCAGTACTCGCTCAACTCGAGCTTGATGACGGCGTACTTCTCTCCATCTACGGTTGGAACGAATACCACTTCGCCGGTCGACGTCGTCTTCCAGAACACTACGCTCGGTGAGGATCCCAATCCCGACTTCATCGATACGGTCGAGGTCGCCGCCTCGAACTCGCTCTCGACATCGGGGGCCCCGTCGGTCGTCTCGCCTGCGGGTTGGTCCTACATCGGCAGTCAGACCAGCGGTGCGCAGGTCTACTGGATCTTCAGCGCCTGTAACAACGTCAACCAAACCAACGCCGTTCCCCCGACGGGAGTTCTTTCGAGCCCCGATACGCGGGCACAGCCGGAGTGCAACACCGCCGGGCTTGCCAATGCGCTTCCGCCGGGCGGAACGCTTACGATGTCGTTCTCGTTGCAGAATCTCAACAGCACCGGGAACGTGCCGTTCACCATCTACGCGCACGGCGCAAATGCAAACGGATGGTCCTCAGGGAAGACCTTCCAATTGCTCGTTAATAGCGTCTCGGCGGGCGACGGATTTACCGGTGCCGGCGGTTACCCAGCGGCAACGGCGGTCGCAACGAATACCGAGCCGACGATCGGCGGTAATGCAAATGCGACCTACGGAAACGCCTACACGTACACCGTGACGAATAACTCAGGGATCAGCAGCAACATCACCTCGTTCCGCGTCCGCATTCCGGGGACCGATGTCAACGGCGTCAACGCAACCGACAGCAGCGGAAATTTCTGGCACGTCACCGGTTCGGTTCCGACGCTCTCGGGCAGCGTCGACGGATGCACGGTCACCAACGCGCTCAGTGCGATGAGCGCAACCTCGGCGGGAGCCGACGGCGAGATCGATATCGGCGGCGGATCCTGCGCGTTGAAGCCCGGCGACACGATGACGATCTCTTTCACGGCGATCGGGCCGCAATCGAACAGCGATTCCTATCAGTTCCAGACCTACTGCATCAACAACACCGCGAGTACGTGCACGCTCAGCAACGGAATTGTCGGCGGGCCGAACTGGCTCGGCGATGATGAAGTTCAGGTCCAGTTGACGGTGGGCCTCTCGGTGGTCGTCGATCCCTCCAACCCCGGGCCCGGCGGTTCGACGCCGAACGTGAGTTGCGCGCTATGCTCGTTCTCGGGTTCTACCGTGACGCTTGGAAACTACGGGCACAACACGACAACGACATTCGGCGATATCGTTCGTGCGAGCGTCATCATCCAGTCGACGACTGCGATGACCTGGAATCTCTCTATCGAAGCCAGCAATAATCCGGCAAATAGTACGGGATCGCCGACGAACGAATTGCTGACGCAGACCGATTCGACGAACTCCTCGCAGGGGGCGGGGATCACCTTCGACGTACCCTCCTTTACCGTCGTGCCGACGGCAACATCGCTGCAGATTGCCAATGGGACCAGCATCACCACCCGCACGGTGCCCTACGACATTTTGCAGAATTTCGAACTTGCGCTCGGAGGAGAATCGCTCAGCGCGCAATCTTCAGTCATTACCTACACGTTGGTCGCGAATTAAACCCATCGACGCGCTCGATGACCTCGCCCGTTTCGTCGAGCAGTGCGCTCGCGAGGCGGGCGAGTTGCTTTTAGCGCGCGCGCCTCTGCCGCGCGAGATTGCGGAGAAGTCGCGCCGCGCCGATATCGTTACCGACGCCGATCGCGCGAGCGAGGCGCTGTTGATCGAACGATTGCTCGCGGCGACGCCGCGGGCGGCGATTCTCGCCGAGGAGTCCGGTGCGCACGATGGGAGCGCCGACGAACGCTGGATCGTCGATCCGCTCGACGGTACGACGAACTACGCGCACGGATACCCGATCTATTGCGTTTCGATCGCGTACGAACGCGCCGGCGTCGTCGAGATCGGCGTCGTGCATGCACCGGCGATGGGCGAGAGTTTCGTTGCCGTTCGGGGATCGGGGACGCGGCGGAACGGCGAATCGATCGCCGTCTCACCGATCGCGCGGATCGGCGATGCGATGCTCTGCACCGGGTTTCATCCGGCCGACTACACGACGAATGCACGCTGCTTCGGTGCTGCATCGGAGCGGGCGCAAGCGGTGCGGCGCGACGGCTCCGCCGCGCTCGATCTTGCATACACCGCGATGGGACGATTCGACGGCTTCTGGGAGTTCGGACTCGCCCCATGGGACATCGCCGCCGGCGCGCTGCTCGTCGCTGAAGCGGGCGGGACGGTCAGCGCTATCGATGGTGGAGCGTTTGCGCTCGACGGACGAAGCGTTCTCGCCGACAATGGGGCGCTGCACCAGGAGTTGAGCGCGTTGCTGCGCAAGGCGAGCGCATGACCGCACCTCGGCTCGCCTTCTTTTTCGGACTGCTCTTTCTCGCCGTCGGCCTCCTCGCGTTGCTGCCGGCGATTGCGCCGCTCGCGCCCTTCGATGCCCCGGTCGTCGTCTCGCTCGATCCGCACTATCGCATACTCTTCGGGCTTTTCCCGGTCAATCTCGCGCTCGATGCACTCCACGTGCTCGTCGGCATCTTCGGTTTGCTCGCCGCAAGAAGTTTTGCAAGTGCGAGCGGATATTTCCGCAAACTCTTTTGGCTCTATCTGCTCGTCGGCATCTTCGGCGCGATCCCGATTACCAACACCCTCTTCGGCGCCGCGCCGGTCTATGGGTGGGATGTGTTCTTGCATCTTGGCACCGCCGTCGTTGCGTGGTTCGCGGGTTACGGGCGACTCTCGGTCGAGCAACCTTGAGGGATGTCGAGATAGTGCAGATGTCTCGATCGTGGCGATTGTCATGACATTGCGGTATTGGGATATTGCGTACGTAAAAATCGAGGTGCGACCGTGTAGACGCGAATCGTGGCCTTCGATCCGAAGGCTACCGCGCCTTTGATATAAGATTGCAAAGTACTAGCAAAGGAGCCGTCGCGTTGGTGCCTGCGCCTTGCGCGCAGTTGATGAGCGACCGGGCTTTCTTGAGTCCGCCTCGCCCCGGCGAAGCTTCATAGGATTTACAGCGGTAGGTCAACCGAACCGTGCCTCCCGGCGCGTGCCCGGCGACGGCTCGGCGCGCGCAAGCGCGAGATGCTGATGACGTAATGAAGAGGCTACAAGGACTATGAATGTGGAGCCCGCTTGCATTTGAGAAGTTTAGCGGGCGGAAATCTTTGTGTTGGCCGTTTATGGCACGATGATCGATAACGAAGAAAACCATTCGCGAGATGAAGCAGAAGGGTGTACCTGCAGGCGAACGCCTTCGTCGGGTATCTATCGCACATCAACAAGCGGCAATCAATGTCATTGACAAGAGGACCTTTTGCGGTTGTGTTCTAACGCCCGAAAAGTGGTGACGGCGCTAGCACCAGCTGTGCCGACTATACTCCAAACTTGTTTTAGCAAGGAGAACGAATGTTCAGACGTTTAATTCGTCCCCCATTTTTTTTAATGGTCCTCTTATCGGCGGCAACCGCGCTTTCCGCGTGTAGCGGGGGCAATCATACACTGCCAAGTGCGATGCCCAACGCGAGTGGAGCTTTGAGCGTTGCAGCAACCGGTAAAGGTATCGCCGCGCCTGTTGCAATTCCGACCACGCTAGCGTTCAGCTCCCTAGGCGCAACAAACGCGAAGACTTTTGTCGTGACCGTGCAATTCGCAGGCGATCTCAACGCGACGAGCGCAAATGCGAACGTAGCGACCGTTAACCCACAAACCGCCACGCCGGTGCTTGTTCCCGGCGCGGGTGGATCGAAATCCGCAACATTTACTGTTACACCGACCGGACCGGGTACTACGACGATCACCGTGACCGATAAAAAAGGCCAATCGGCCAGCATCACGGTTACGGTCACGCTCGCGCACATGCCCAAGTACGTGTTTACAACCTATGGGATTCGCTCGACCGGGCCGAGCAGCATTGCGTGGGATGCAAATGAATTCGACGCATTCGCAGCATCGGCAAACGGCGTGGTTAGTCCCACCTACAGCGTTGTATCAAACTCGATCAATAATCCCGTCATTACCAGCGGACCAAACGGAGATATCTGGCTTGCGAATGGTCTTGGGACGAATGGCGGAAACATCATGGTTCTGCCGCCGATGTCCGCCGTTTACCAACAATTCGGCACACTTCCGACGCCCATAGCCGTTATCAGCGGTTCGAACACTCGGATTAGCTATCCGCGCGATATTGCTGTAGACGGAACAGGGAATGTGTTTGTGCTTAGCGTGGGCTACCCGACGATATCAACAGGTATTCCGCCCATGAACCACGCGCTGTCGACCATCGAGCGCTTCGCGCCCGGATCGAACGGAAATGTCGCTCCGGCGTCAGTATTGCCGGTTGGCAATGCACAGACGCAAACAACGCTCCAATATCCCGCGGACATCGCTACCACCGCCAATGGGACCCTCTACGTTGCTGACCTCAGCTCAAATCCGGCCGCGAGCGTACCGCCGGCCGGAAACATTGCGATTTTCGCCCCGGATGCAAGCGGAGATGTCGCCCCAATAGCCGTGCTTGGGGGCTCAAACACCGAAATCGACTATCCATCGAGTGTGTCGCTAGACGCCAACGGAAATATTTACGTACTTACAAACGACAGCTTTGCGGCCGCATCTCAATTAGGAGACAACGGCGTGCCGATTGCCGATGTTAACCCGCGTATTCTTGTATTCCCGCCAAATGCGCACGGGAATGTCGCACCTATGGCGGTAATCGAAGGCCCCGCCACCGGGCTGGATGCTCCGGTGCAGTTGCGTGTCGATCCTAGTGGTGGTGTTTACGTTGCAGACTATGGTGCGCGCAATGTCGACTACTTCGCCTCTGGCGATAACGGAGATACGGCACCACTTCGCGTCTTTACGGATAGTATGGCGCAGTCGGGGTATGGCTTTTCGGCAGTCGGAATCTAAAAAATAACTGCCGAACCGCTCCGGGCGGTTCTTATTGCGGGAACGGTTGGGCATGGCGCACGAAGTGGACTGCCCCACTGTTCCCGCAAGATCGCTCCTCCATTTAATGCATGCGAGGAACACCCGGCTAGAGTGTACGAGAGCAGCCATCGTGGTTTTCGGCGAAAGTGTCTTTTGGGAGATAACTGGCCGAGGGAGACGACGATGACCGCCCTCCCTATTTGCTTCGATACCGGTCAGCGCTACGGAAGCCGGCCTAAAAGACGAACGAAGATCCTGAAGAGCTGCCGCGTTTGCGCGAAGCGCGAGCGAACGTTCGATAGAATAATTGTTCGATGAATTCATGAAAAATCGTTCGTGCGGGTTTTAAAGATGACCGAGCGAGCAAGCAGAGAAGCTCGCACGATCGACGGCAGGGATTGTGCGTACCGAGTCAAAGCGGCTGTGTGTATCAACGACTGTGTCATCGAAACACTATCGTTCATCTTCACGTCAATCTGAGGCTCATGTTGAAAATACTCCTCGTCGAGGATAACGAGATGAACCGGGATATGTTATCTCGGCGATTGATCCGTAAAGGCTACGACGTCGTTCTCGCGGTTGACGGCGAGGAGGGTGTCGCCATGGCGATCTCCGAGTCGCCGGATCTCATTTTGATGGACATGGATCTGCCCAAAGTCGATGGTTGGGAAGCGACACGTCGGATCAAAGCGAGAGAGAACCTCAAGGCTACTCCGGTGATCGCCTTAACCGCGCATGCCATGGCCAGCGATTGCGAAAGCGCGCTGGAAGCCGGGTGTGACGACTACGATACAAAACCGGTCGAATTGCCTCGCCTCCTAGAGAAAATCGAGAGGCTGCTGGCCATCTCAAAAACGACCTCCTAGGGTGGAAAACCGCCAATGGGCGCAAGACACCCTGCTGGCAAACATGCGCCAAGAGCTCATGGCTCCCGTCAGCGCGGTGCTTGGATATTCGGAAATGCTCTGCGATGTTGCCGCCGAGTGTGCCCCAGAGGTCGGCTCCGATATCAACCGCATCTATGCGGCGGCGAAACTCCTCACAGAACTTTCGATTCGACTGCTCGACCCCGCGACTGACGCCGATCTTCGCTCAGAATCCGACGCCGAAGCGGCACAATCGAGAATTCGCCACGATCTTCGCACGCCGCTCAATGCCATCAAAGGCTACAGCGAAATGTTGCTTGAGGACGCGGAGAGTCTCGGCTCCGATTCGGTCGCGGCCGATATCGAGAAGCTCCTGGACGAAACGAACCGTTTGCTGACGCGCCTCGAGTCAATCGTTGATTTTTCAAGCAGTGGACGGGTCGGTTCGGAGAGCAAGCCTGCGATGGAAGCCGCGAAGATGGTCGCTCATCTCGAGGCCGTGATCCGCCCGAAATCCGAGAGCTTTCGGCACAAGGCATCGCCGAGCCGCATTCTCGTCGTGGACGACAATGAATCCAATCGCGATCTTCTCTGCCGCCGCGTGATGAAAGAGGGGCATCACACCGATAATGCCGAGGACGGATATCAAGCCCTAAAAATGCTCGATGAAGCCGACTACGATCTCGTCCTGCTCGATCTCCTCATGCCCGGAATTAGCGGTATTGAAGTACTCAATCGTATGAAGGCTAAGCCGGAATTGGCCGACATCCCGGTGATCATGGTCTCGGCGCTCGACGAAATCGACGGCGTTGCGCGCTGCATCGAGGCGGGCGCCGATGATTATCTTTCCAAACCCGTCCACCCGATTTTGTTGTCGGCGCGCATCAACTCTTCGTTGGAGCGCAAACAAGCCCACGACCGCGAGCGCCTCTACTTGCAACAAATCGAAGAAGAGAAAAGCAAGAGCGAAGCCTTGTTGCTCAATATCCTTCCCGCCGGCATCGTCAAAAGGATGCGCGATGGTGAGGTGTTGATCGCCGATCGTTTCGATGATGTCACGATTCTTTTTTCGGATCTCGTGGGCTTTACGGCGATGTCCAGTACGATCGACCCGGACGAATTGGTCGACGCCCTCAATCACTTGTTCTCGGCCTTCGATGCCGAAGTGCGACGCCTCGGCGTTGAAAAAATCAAAACGATCGGCGATGCCTACATGGCCGCCGCCGGTGTACCCGAGGCCCGAGAGGATCATGCCGAAGCGTGTGTTCGCTTGGGGCAGTCTTTGGTCAAGGCGACGCGGAGCGTCAGCATCGAAACCGGTTACGATTTCAAAGCCCGGATCGGCGTCCATTCGGGGCCGGTCGTCGCCGGGGTTATCGGTTCGCATCGATTTATCTACGACGTGTGGGGAGATACCGTGAACGTCGCCTCGCGCATGGAATCGAACGGTATTCCGGGGCGCGTTCACATTTCGGCGGAAACCGTGCGCAGATTGGCGGGACGTTTTCCGATTGAGGCGCGCGGGCGCGTAACGCTCAAAGGTAAAGGCGAGGTAGAGACCTTTCTGCTCGCCGAAGGAGGTTAACGAATGTCTATCGGTCACTCGCCCACCGAAGCGGCCGACGCAGAGCTGCTCTCGCTTCGCGAAGAAGTCGCGAGTTTGCATGATGCGATCCGAATTGCGCACCAAGCCATCGCCGGTTCGATTATCGTCGCTGGGCTCGATCATCGGATTACTCTCTTTAGCTCCGGAGCGGAAACGCTATTAGGATATCAGGCTGCCGAGGTCGAGAACCGGATGATCCTGCCGCGCCTCTTTCTCGAAAGTGACCTCGAGAAATGTGCGGCGGATCTGAGCGCAACACTCGGACATACGGTTGAACCCGATGACGTGTTGCTCGAGTCAGTACGCATGGAAAGCTGTAAAACGAGGGAATGGACCTGCGTTCGTAAGGACGGTAGCCACGTTCCCGTCAGCCTTTCCGTCGCTGCGTTGCTCGATGACCAAGGATTGGTCGCCGGCTACGTCGCCTCGTTCGTGGATATCACGCGACAACAGGAGGCGCTGGCAGCGCTTGCCGCAGAACGGGAGCGATTGCAGATCATTCTCGACACGGCGCCGGTTGGAATCGGCATCTCCGTGAAAGGCATCGTGCGTTTTGCAAATCCACGACTGCACGAATGCATCAACGTGCACGTTGGTGCACCGTCGCGCGATCTTTACGTTCACCCCGATGCGCGCGACCGGGTCGCGGAGATCGTAGCCAAGGGAAAACCGGTTCGGGATCTCGATCTCCAGATGTACGGCCCCCGTGGCGATGTCCGCGATATTTTGGTGAGCTTTCTCCCCATCGATTACGAAGGCGAGGCGGGGATATTGGTCTGGATGGTCGACGTCACCGATCGCAAACGCGTCGAGCGTGAAAATAGTGCCTTCAATCTTCGGTTGTCGGGAATCATCGACACAATGCCCGAGGCCGCGTTCGTTCTCGACGGCAACGGCAAGGTGACGGCCTGGAATAAGGCATTGACGGACATGACGGGAGTTCCAGCCGAAGAGATGCTGGGCAAAGGAGATTACGAATACGCGGTTCCGTTCTACGGCACGCGTCGGCCGATTCTTATCGACCTCCTCGGCAAGCCCGAAAGCGAAGTCGCGCAGTTCTACTCGGTGGTACAAGGCGGCGACGACATCTTAGGCGGCGAAGTCGAGTTGCACCCACCGCGTTCCAACCGCACCCTCTACATCCAGGCGCGCGCTCGGGCTCTCTACGATGCGGATGGCGCACCATGCGGCGGCATCGAGATCGTTCGCGATCTCACCGAACGCAAGCGCTTCGAGGATGAACTGGCATCATCGAAGGCTATAGCCGAGCAAGCCAACGCCGCGAAGAGCGCATTCGTCGCCAACATGAGCCACGAGTTGCGGACTCCCTTAAACGCCATTATCGGATACTCGGAGCTGCTGGGGGAAGAGCTGGAGGAGATCGGCGAGACTGCCATGGTCGACGACACGAAGAAAATTCGGTCGGCCGGTAAGCATCTGCTCGCCCTCATCAACGATATCCTCGATATTTCAAAAGTCGAGGCCGGCAAGATGTCGCTGACGCTGGAAGCGATCGACGTTTCGGAGATGATCAACGACATCGTCTCGACCATCGAGCCGCTGGTGAGCAAAAACGCGAATACGCTAAAGACGCACCTCTCCGCAGATCTTCCGGCGGCGTACGCCGACTCGATGCGTCTTCGCCAGTCGTTGCTCAATCTACTGAGCAATGCATGTAAGTTTACGAAAAACGGCACCATCGATCTTGCGGTCACGGCCGACAGCGAGTGGATGTGGTTTGCCGTCAAAGATAGCGGAATCGGAATGACCCCCGAACAGATGGGAAGACTCTTCGAAGCGTTCTCGCAGGCGGATGCCACGATCACGCGCGAATTCGGCGGAACCGGCCTCGGGCTCGCTCTGAGCCGCAAGCTTTGTCGGATGATGGGCGGAGACGTCACGGTGGAGAGCTCGCCCGGCGTTGGCTCGACCTTCACCATTCAATTGCCGATCGCCGAGTCGACGGCGGAGGCCGCCACCGAGGCGGTCGACGCTCCGACACCGACGGCGCAATCCTCCGGGTTGGCGCCATTGGCGCTGGTTGTTGACGACGATTCGACCGCTCGCGACCTTCTTCAACACAGCTTGGAGAAATGGGGCTATCGCGTCGTTATGGCCGGCGACGGCGAGGAAGCACTTCGACTCGCCGCCGATTTGAAACCATCGATCATCACGTTGGATATCGTCATGCCGTACATGGACGGAAGGGCGGTGTTGAGTCGCTTGAAGGCCGACGCCGAACTGGCGCATATCCCCGTCGTGTTGATCTCCGTCCTCGGCGAATCGCGAACGGCCTATGCGTTGGGAGCGGCCGACTATCTTTCCAAACCCGTCGATCAGGATCGGTTGAATGCCGTTCTCGAACAATATCGCGGTAAGCGCCACGTTCTGCTCGTCGAAAACGACGCGACAACGCGATCGATGATGCGCCGAATGCTCGAGAAGCGAGGGCTCTCGGTGCTCGAAGCCGAGAACGGAAAGGTCGCGCTCGAGCGTATGAGCAAGTCGCGCCCGGAACTCATTCTGCTCGATTTGATCATGCCGGTGATGGACGGTTTCGAGTTCACCGAAGAACTCCGGCGGCACGAGGACTGGCGCGAGATTCCGGTCGTTGTTCTTACTGCCAAAGATCTGACGCCCGAGGAATCTCAGCGTCTACAAGACGGCGTCGCGCGCATCGTTCAAAAAGGCGGCGCAAATCTCGACGAGCTTGCCGAGCATATCCGTCGCCTGTTGTCCACCTAGGGATCCTCGGCAGTTGGTTCTACGCCCGTAGCGGCGGCGCGTGCAACCAACTGCCGGTCCGTAGTTTCCATTCCGTCAGCGCGGCGCGCGCGATCCAAGCGATAATCCACGCAAACGGGATCGAAAAGAGCCCGTAGTGCAGGCGTTCGATACCGAGCCATGCTAGCGGAATGACCAACGCATTGCAAAAAACACCGATGCTCATCGAGAACGCGGTGTCGCCTGATGCGCGAATCGGCGCGAGCGATACTTGCGCGATGCCTTTGAGCGGTAAAGTCACCATGTGTAGTGCAAGCGGAAGCGCGGCCAGCGAAGCGACCGTGCCGTCAAGCGTAAATAAAAACGCGAGCGGCCACGCAAAGAGCGCGACGAACGCGCCGGCGAGCGTTGAAAACACAAGGCCGATGCGGCGCGCGCTGGCCACGAAGCGCTGCGCGCCCAGGAAATCGCCCGCCCCAAGCCGCTGGCCGACGACGATCTGCGTCGTACTTTGCATGGGGCTCGGAACCACGAACGTTGCGTCGGAGACGACCGTGAGCGCACGAAAGCCCGAAATCGCCAGCGCTCCCAGCGGGGCGAGCATGGTGACGATGGCGACATCGGGCAGGATGAGCGTAACGAGAAAGACCGATTCGGGAAGGCCGAGCCACGCGGTGCGTAGCGCGAGGCGAAGGTCGGCGTCGAGGCGAGCGAATATCCGATATTGCGGTCGTCGAGCGACGTAATAAACCGCGAAAATCGCGCCGATACTCTCGGCGAGCAGTGACGATATGCCGATGCCGACGATGCCGAGCGGGTGATGCGTGAACCAGCCGAGCCCGAGGATCAGCAGCAGCGGCACGTGCACGATATTGATCGTCGCGAGCACGGCGATCCCGAGTTTTCGGTTTCCCGCTGCACCGAGCGCTCCGATCAATGTTCCGTCGATCGCCATCGGCAGCAGCGCCGCGCAACGAAGCACGAGATAGATGGCAGCATCATGCAGGCTTGCGAGCGTGCCGATCATGCCGTGAAGAATGTGGTGCCCGAAGAGGGCGGCGGCAACGGTTGCGAGGAGAGCGAAGAGTATGGGGATCGGCATTCCCGCGCGAACGGCGCGCGCATAGCCATCGATATCGTTCGCGCCGATCCGTTGCGCGGTGGTAATGCTCGTGCCGGTCCACAGCCCCGCCATCGCAAAGATCAGCACGAGTTGCAGCGTGATTGCCGCGGTTGCGCCGGCGAGCGCAACGACGCCGAGCGAGCCGATTGCGATCGTATCGACGATTCCGAGTAATTGGTCGCCGAGCATCTGCGCCGCAAAGGGCATCGAATACCGCCGTAGCGCCGCGCCGACGTTCGTGTGGTCGACGATCATCGCGGCCCTATTCCGGTAATTTCAAGCGAATCGCGTCGAGTTCGCTGAAGAAACGATCGATTTCTTCGTCGGTGGTGTAAAAATGCGGACTCACTCGTAGCCCGCAGCCGGGGCGATAATCGAGAAAGACGCGACGCGCGATCAACTCGTGGTAAGCAGTTTCGGCGTGCGCAAAATCGATGCCGATCCACCCGGTACGCCGCGCCGGATCGAGCGGAGTGTTGACGCGCAGGCCGCGCGCGAGCGCTTCGTCGGCGATGCGTGTGGTGAGCGCGCTGTTCCTTTCGCGAATGCGCGCTACGCCGACCTCGGCGATGAGCGCATGTCCGGGCTGCGCTACCATGTAGCCAGGAATCGTCGGTGTACCGTGTCCGAAACGATACATCGAGCGAGCGTATTCGATCGGCGCAGCTTCGAAAGAGAACGGGCGCTCGTGCGCCATCCAGCCGGTCACCGCCGGTCGCAAACGCTCCAGCAGCGCAGGACGCACGTAGATCCACCCGCAACCGGGGCCGCCGCAGAGCCACTTGTGGCTACCGCCGGTGACGATATCAAGATCGAGCGCGCGTACGTCGTAGGGGACGACGCCGGTGGTCTGGTATGCGTCAACGCAGAGCAGTGCGCCGACCTCTCGGCAGCGTGCCTGAATCGTTGCGATATCGGCAAGTGCTCCGGAGACGTAGTATGCGTGCGAAATTAGCGCGAGTGCCGTGCGTTCGGTAATCGCTTCACAGATGCGTTCGGTTGGAATCGTTTGTCCGTCGTCGGAGGGAACAACTTTTGCGTGCGCACCATAGCGTTCCCATTCTTTCCAAACGTAGGTGAGCGACGGAAACTGCAGCGCCTCGTAGAGCACTTCGTTCCTGGCTCCGCGAAAATCGATCGCCGTAGCGAGAGCGGCTTGGAGTACCGAGACGTTGGGGCCGAGGAACGTGCTGCCCGGGTCTGCCCCGATGAGCGCGCCGACGCCGTCGGCGATCTCGCCGATCCGCGGCGACCAGCGCATCCAGGCCTCGGGACCTTCGGCGATCCACTCATCCATGTATCGATTGAGAGCATCGCGCGCAGCGGAAGGCGCCGCACCCATCGAGTGGCTCACCAGATAGGTCGAGTTTTCCAACGTCGGGAAACGGTCGCGCAACAGGGGCGCGGCGATCATCTCAGCCATAGTTCTCACTTCCTAAATAGGTGCGAACCTCCCAAAGCTCCGGAAAGATGCGTTTTTCCAACGTCGTCTGCAAATAACCCACACCGGAAGATCCCCCGGTGCCGCGTTTATGGCCGATCATGCGCTCGACCATGCGCACGTGACGACCGCGCCAAAGCAAGAGACGCTCGTCGAACTCAATGCAATCTTCGAGAAGAAGATAAAGCGCATCGTGGCTTCTGTCGTCGCTGTAAATTTTTCGATACGAGAGGATCGTTTCATCATGCGAACCGCAAGGGAAGCCCGCTCGCGCGAGAAACTCTGCGAGGTGCGCGGGGAGCGAGGGTGCGTGCATACGCGCCATCAAGCGCTCGCGTTGTTCGGAGGTGAGAACCAAATGCTCGAATAGACGTTCGTCGCGTAAACCGCAGAGGAACTCGAGTTCGCGAAATT
This sequence comes from Vulcanimicrobiota bacterium, assembly GCA_027422105.1. Classification (GTDB taxonomy): domain Bacteria; phylum Vulcanimicrobiota; class Vulcanimicrobiia; order Vulcanimicrobiales; family Vulcanimicrobiaceae; genus JABEUX01. Next base: position 14,129 of record DAIBFU010000017.1, read on the forward strand.
GCTGCGACTGGAAGCCGCTGGCCGGGTTAAGATGATCGCGAAAACGGTTGAATTCCTGCGGTGTCATCGTCTCGAGAATATCGACCTGCTCTCCGAGGACGCGTTGAATCGCGTGGACGCGTCGGAAAATCTTTCCCATCCGCATGAGATCGTCGGCATCACAGGCGACGGTGAAGTCGTCGAGCTCGTGTAAGAGCTGCTTGAACCAAAGCTCGTAGACTTGGTGGATGATGATGAAGAGCATCTCGTCGTGGTGGGTCGGTTGCGAGAGCGGTTGTTGGAGCGCGAGCAACTCCTCGACTTTGAGATAAGAACCGTACGTTAAGCGTTCGCTCATCGGTGCGACGCAAGCCCGAGCCGTTCGTATTCTGCGTCGATGCTTCCGGCAAGCACCTGGTAGGCCATCCGGTAATCGGCGGCGAGCGAGCGAAACGGCGCCCGGAAGGTCTCCGGTTTATTGCGCTCGATGAAGGCATGAGAGAGCCACGCGGGGGCGTACCCGGCCAGCACGCCTGCCAGAGCAAGCCACGGGTCGCGGCGAATCGCCGCCGTAACGAGCAAGGTCGTCGCTGCAATCGTTCCTGCCGTATGCACGGCGCGAGTGCGCGGGTCGCTATGGGCTGCGAGGTAGCGCGGCCAGAATTCCTCGTCATTCATGGCGCTCGGTTTTACGGGGGGCGAGCGGGTTTCCCTCGAAAAGGGGCCGACATGCGTCGCCTTTTCATTCTCCTTGCGTGTTCGGTCCTTGCCGCGTGTGGAAGCGGGGGGAATGCCTCGAGGACAAACTCCAGCGCCTCCTCCGCCCCCGCCGGATCGATGCCGACCAGCTCGGCGAAGTCGCCGATCAATCCCTTGCCGATCGCGTTTCCTTCGAGCGCGAAAGTTCTGAACGTCTCGCACTGGGCGCAAGATTTTAAGAGCGTTCCTCCGAGCCTTACCGGAGTGATCGAAGCGCCGGGCCGCTATGCGGGGCGCCAAGTGATCGCCTCGAGCCCGGAGAGTTTTGCAAAGACCGACGCATGGCTGCAAGGACTTGCCGGACATCTGCCGCCGGGCTATCGCGAAATATCGAGCCGTCACTTCTCCATGCATCTGCAAGATTTCGGGATCGACACCGCGGCATTCGCCGACGGAAAATCGACCGGCATCGTAGCGGTTGCAATCGACGTCAAACAATTTCGCAGCAAGGTCGGTTTGGTACTCGGCCTCTTAAAAGATTATTCCGCGATTCCGGAATTCATGCGCGCCCCGCTCGACAAGAAGATCCAAGCGCAGACCGGTCTCTCGCCTGCCGATTTGCTGCAGCCGACGACACCGATCGGTAGCGCGGTGGCGGCGCTGCGAATGGTCGCGCACGACACGACCGGACGTACCGCGATCGTGCTTCTCGATGCCAAAAAGGCACCGAAATGACCCCGTCGCTACGCTGGAAAGCGCTCGCGTCCGCCGTCGCGAGCGCTCTTTTTTGTTGCGGTGCGGCACAAGCGCACGGGCGAAACTATATCGGATTGCAACTGTTTGCCGTTGCCGGCGTCCATAAAGACGTCGCGGGAACGCAGTATGGTGCGGGGATCGGCCCGCTTTTGCAAGCGCGTCTCGGCGGCTCGCGGCTCGCATTCCATCTCGAGGGAATTCCCGTGGTCGCGGTTCCGCAGCGTGCCTCGGCCTATTACGGCCAAGCAACGCCGAGCATCGGAATCTTCAATGCAACGCTGGGCTATCGCTTTACCCGGCGCGTGAGCTTCGGCATCGGTGAGACGGTCATCAATCAGCGAACGCCTTTGCCAAATTTGCAGCAGGTCGTTTCGTCGCGCCTGGCCGGATATCGATATGCGCTACGCTACACCGCACCGCTGCGCAATCATCGAACGTTTGAGGCGAATCTCGGGGTGGCTCCGACGCTCTGGGGAAGCGATGTGTATGTTTATGGCGACGGCGTCACTGCACCCGTCGTAAAACCCGAACAGGCGGCCGAAATCGATGCGTCGATGGCGGTCGGTTTTCACCGCCCGTACGGCGAAGTGTTGTTGGGCCTACGGGCACTGAATTTTTCGGCAAAATATACTGAGACCGGACTCGCCGGAGATCGCAACGCCGGCGTTGGTCTCTTCCTTGAATTTCGAAAGGCACTTCCATGAGTACGATAGTCGATTCGACCGACGGTGTGATGACGATTCGTTTCGATCGTCAGGAGAAGAAGAATGCAATGACCGCGGCGATGTATGCTGCTGCGGCCGATGCCATCGAACGTGCCGGCGAAGAAAAGGAGGTGCGCGTGCTCCTCTTCCTCGGTCGCGAAGATTTCAGTGCCGGAAACGATATCGCGGATTTTCTCGCTGCCGGTGCGATGCAGGCGGCAATCGAAGATCTTCCCGTCGTTCGGTTTTTGCGGCGTCTGGTCGCCTGCGAAAAACCGGTGATCGCCGGAGTCAACGGGGTCGCGGTGGGAATCGGAACGACGTTGTTGCTGCACTGCGACGGTGTCGTCGCCGGCGCATCAGCGCGCTTTGCGCTGCCGTTCGTTCCCTTGGGGCTGGTTCCGGAGGCCGGCTCGAGCATGCTCCTTCCGCGGACGATCGGGCGGAATCGAGCATCCTGGCTCCTGTTATCCGGAGAGCGGTTCGGTGCCGATGAGGCGCGCGCCATGGGGCTACTCGCCGAAGTCGTTCCGGATGGCGAAGTTGAAGCACGAGCGCGCGCGATGGCCGCGCAACTCGCCGCCCTTCCGCCGATTGCGATGCGAACGACAAAACGGCTGATACGCGGCGTCGATGCGCGCTCGCTCGTCGATGCGATGGATGCGGAGTTCGCGGCGTTCGGGGAAGCGATGCGTTCGGAGGAGGCGCGCACGGCGTTCATGCGCTTCCTTTCGCGACGCTGACGGGTCCCTTAATCGACCGTAATCTTTATTGTGCCGGAAGTATTATGTATGGGGAAAAATTCATAATCACCGCTTAAAAGATAGATGGTACGATGCGTCGACTTCTCGTCTTGCTTCGAAAGGACTCGACCATCGTGATTGCAACCGGAACCTCTCGCATGCTGAGGGTACTTTTCCTCTGCTGCACGCTCTTTATCGTGCAGCCGCTCTCGGCTGTCGCTGCAGCATCAGTCCAAGGGAATGCGGCGCTCGTCGGTCGCGTCACCGACGCCGCCGGCCATCCGATTGCGGGTGCGGTGGTCAGCGTTATCGGCCCGGTCAAGCGATCGACGTTGACCGATGCGCGCGGCCGGTTCAAACTACGGCGTCTTCCGGCTGCGTATTACGCGGTCAGCATCATCAAAGCCGGATATCTTCCGGCTCGAAGCACGAACATCGCCGTCTTCGCCGGTCAGAGCCTGCCGTTAACGGTGCGGCTCGTCGCCCTTTCGGCCAGCTCGCTTCAGGTCATCGCGCGGGTCGTCGCGACCGGAAAGAGCTCGATGAATACCGGCACGGCACAGACGACATACGTGCCGCGCAGTGCGTTTCTCGACCTCGCCGATCCGCAAATCAACGATGTTGTTGCCCGCATACCGGGTGCGGGGATCGAACGTGGATCGAGCTCGCCGAATACCTCGATCTCGCTCGGCGGGGCGCAGCCCTACGAGACGCAGGTGCTGCTCGACGGCCACCCGCTCTCGGGCGGGCGCTACGGAGTGTGGTTCTCGCAGTTTTTGAGCTCGTTTCTGCTGCAAGGCATTCAAGCCGATACGGGGCCGGGAAATACGACGCCCTTTGCCGCCGCGGCGATCGGCGGTACGGCGAATTTACTCACCCCCACCTTCACTGCGAAGCCGACCTATGAATGGATCGAGGGTGTCGACAATAACGCATCGCAATATGCAAATGCGTTGATGACCGGGTCGCTCGGACGTCTCTCGTACGTTCTCGATGCCGGTTATCAGGGCCTCAATGGAGCATTCTTTCAACATTACGGGTGCGTGATAAAGCCGCAGAGCTACCCATCGCTCAACACCCCAAGCGCCGCCGGTATCATCCAATTTTGCGGAGACCTTAGCGGCCCGCTCGCGACGAAAGGTGAGATTGTAAAGCTGAAATACGATCTCTCGAAATCAACCTCGCTCGAGACGGGCTTTGTCGGATCGCAGGCCGGCTATAACCCGCAAGGGACGGCATACGGCCAGTACGGTGGAATGGTGACGGTTCTCCCCTGCATGACCGTGGGTACGACGCAACAGTGCAGCAACCCGAACGACGCGTCGCTGATCGGAACGAAGATTCCCGGATACGTTTACTACCCGGGATCGGTCGTGAACAATAATCAACCGATCTTCGATGCGCAGTTACGTACGACAATCGGCAATAATACGTTGCTCGTTCGCCCCTATATCGGATCGATCTCGCGATCGATCAACGGATCGGGAGAGTCAAACTACCCGGATCACTACACCGCAGGCGGTGTCGCCGTCATGCAATCACCGTTCAGCTTACTCGAGAGCGATAAATTGCGGGGAACGACGTTCTCCTTCGTGCATCCATTCGGGGACAACGTCGTTACGGCGAACTACGATTACCATTCCGATGAAACGTTCGCTTATTACGGCAGCCCATCGGCCGTCAATACGCCCGATACGATTTCGCGTTTCAGCACGATCTCGCTCTCCGGTGATTTCGCTGCGACCAACGATTTGACGATCCGCGCCGCACTCTACGAAACCAATTGGCGGCTGCAGGGAGAGCAATCGGGGCCGATCGTCGCCGGAAAACCGACGCTTGTACCTTCCTCGCGCTCGTTATCGCGCTTCGATCCGCATCTCGCGTTCGTTCTCCAACCGCGCGGCGACCTATCCTATCGTCTTGCGGTAGGAAGCTCGGCAACCTATCCTTTTGCCTCGCAAGTCAGCGGCATTCCGTTTATCACTCAAGGCTCGGCGACCGCTCCGTACGGGACGCTCAATAATAAGAATCCGTTGCTCGACCCGGAGACTGCCGCCAGCATCGACCTCGGCATGGATAAGCGCTTTCGTAACGACGCCGTCTTGAGCTTCGATCTCCTCGGCACCAACGTGCGGAACGTCTTCGAGAGCATTATTACACCGACGGTCGGCCCACTCGACCCGGTGAAAGGCACCCCGGAGTATTCGGCGATTCTGCAACCGGCCAACGTCGCTTCGCTTGCGGCACGGCAGTTCACGGCGACCTTTTCCCGCACACCGAACTTCGGTCTTGGTTATTCACTGAGCGGAACGCTGGCAAGTTCGATCGTCAACGGGGTGCCGGCATCGTTTTATACCTCGCCGACGGCATTCGTACAGCCTGCGAACGGCCAACAACAGTGCAGTAACGGTGGCTCTGAAATTTGCCTCCCCTATCTGAAGGGTTTTCTGCACCTTCAGTATATCGCGCCGGATCGGACGTACTACGCCTTGGACGGTGATTTCGAGGGGAAAAACAATACCTTCAACCAACCGCCGTTTACGATTGTGAGTGCGACGATACGGCGCCCGGTGACGAAAAGTCTCGACGTGCAACTCTCCGTGCAGAACCTTCTCAATACCAATGTATTCTTCGGATTGCCGGAATTCAATCTCGGCGTTCCGCAGGTCGGAGAATCATCAAGCGGTCTCGGAGCGATTTCCACCCCGTTGATCCCCGCCCCGGCGCGCACTTTTCGCTTGCAATTGCGCTGGCATATCGGACGGTAGCGCCGTTTATGCCTTACTCGCCTCCTCGGCGCGATGTTGCGCTTCGATTGCTGTCGCGATTTCTTCGATCAGACGTTCTCCGGTCGCTTCGGCGATGCGTTTCCCAACGACGTTATCGAAGGCTTTCCCGATCGCGCCGAGTGGTGGGTCGTACGTTCCGTGAAGTTCGAGCCGTGAATACTCGTAGGTATCGCTGGCGCGAATACTGAGTGAACCGTGAAAGGCCGGATAGATGCCGCCGACTTCGGGCTCCCACGAGATTTCCCACGGTTGATCGAAATGCATTGGATCGTGGGCGACGGCGAAGCGCATCGAAACATCTTTCCCGAGATCTCGATCGTGGAACGCAAGCGAAAGGCGTTGGGCGACGCTCTGCCCCGAATCGGCGAGCGGCTGTAGGCGATCGCGCAGGAGCTCTTTCGCTCGCGTATACGGGCATGCGACCTGTCGTCGGATCTCGATCTCGGTCATCTTCGGTTCATCCTCCTCGCGGCTCGTTGCTCGCTCTTCGCTCCCCACCGTTCATCTGAGAGTCTATTGTCTCGATGTCCAATGTTCGTGAAGCTCTTTCATAACCTCTTCGCGCGCGCGCCGATAACGCTCGTGGCTCGCGCCATAGCCGGCTTCGGCACGGGTGCGCGCGAGAAGACGTTCGAGACGAGCATCCGCCGCGGCGTGCGTGCGCCGATACCGCTCGATCACGCTGTCTCCACGAGTGAATTCCGCGAGCATGTTCGGCCAGCGAGCGAGTTCGGAAAGTTGGAGATCCCACAACAAGAAACCGGCCATCGCGCCGAGCGCCGTTTGCGGAGTTTGCGGATCGATGTCGTGTTGAACGTCGGCATGCCATCGTAACAGATCCTCGGCCGGCATGGGGCGCGCAATTCCATATCCTTGCCCGCGATCTGCGCCGAGAATCGTCGCCGCTTCGATCGTCCCGCGGTTCTCCAATCCCTCGACCGTCACTGGAATATCGAGCGCATGGGCGAGCCGCGTGAGATGCAAAATAAATTCAAGCGCTCGTTGCGGATGCTGTTGCGTTCCTTCCACGAGTGCCTGGTCGATCTTTACGCCGTCGAACGGATAACGATCGAGACGAACGAGCGAACTGTGCGCCGAACCTAGATCGTCTTGCTCGATTTCGATGCCGTCGCGCCGAAGCTGAGCGATTAGTTGTTCGTGCCGGGTGAGATCCACAACATCTTCCGGCGTTTCGAGCATCTCGAGCGTGAGCCGTTCCGGCGCGAGATTGTTTTCAGTTAGAATTGCGAAAAGCACTTCGCGATACCGAATATCGGCGAGAGCCGGTGCGGGAATATTCACGGCAACGTTGGTGCGAAGCCCCTCGCGTTCGAGCATCGTACAGTCGCGGCAAGCGGTACGAAGTACCGCCTCAAAAAGCTGAAGGAGATCCGACTCGCCGAACGCGGGGAGAAAACGTTGCGCGGGGACCATCGCGCCGCGATGGTCGATCAGTCGGGCGAGCGCTTCGATTTTTACGAGCGAACTATCGCGGAGATCGACGATGGGTTGGTAGAGAACGGCAACGCTCTGCATATCGAGGAGCCGTCGGTAGCCGGCGCTCTCGACCATCGGAACGATCGGCGAGCGAATGCGCCGCGCGACTTCGCGCCCGAGAACGAGTTGGAGGTGGATAAGGAATTTTTCGATCCGGTTGCTGGCGAAGAATCCCGGATAATTACTGTAGAGCATGAGCAGCGCGATCGTGCGCCCCGATTCGTCGAGGATCGGCACCGCCGAGCCGGCTCGGAATCCGAGCTCGCCGGAGATCGCGCGCCACG
>DAIBFU010000018.1:0-21118 GCA_027422105.1 Vulcanimicrobiota bacterium
TCCTCGCTAGACGCTCGCGGCTCGGACAAGCAATGTCAGGGTCCTCGCCGCTCGCTTAAGCGCTCGTCGGGTGCATCGCAGGCGCTCTCGCGCCTGCGCGGTCGTATGCTGTCACGCCGAGTAGCGTGCTGTCACGCCGAGTAGCGTGCTGTCACGCCGAGTAGGTTGCTCAGCAACCGTATCGAGGCGGTGCGCAGCGCTTTCGCGCTGCGCGGTCGTATCAGGCGCCGCGAATCGGGATGACGGCGCGGGTTAGAGATTCACGAAATACTCGTACGTTTCGCGCATGCCGTCGAGCAATTGCGTCTGTGCGCTCCACTGCAGTACTTCGCGGGCGAGCGCGGGATCGTAACCGATATCGCGTGCATCGCCGGCGCGCCGTTCGGCTCGCGTCACCGGAGACTCGAAGCCGCTGATCTCGACGAGCGAACGATAGATATCGTTGACGCTCGTCCGCTTGCCGGTGCCGATGACGAAGCACTCGCCGGAGCCGCGTTCGAGCGCGGCGAGGTTTGCACGCGCGACATCCTTCACGTAGACGTAATCGCGCGTTTGCTCGCCGTCCCAATCGATGCGCACGCCTTCCTTCTTGAGGAAGCGCCCGATGAAGATCGCGATCACGCCGGCTTCACCGTTCGGATCCTGGCGCGGCCCATAGACGTTGCCGTAGCGTAGCGCGGTGAAATCGAGCCCTTTTTCTTCGCGGTAGAAGCGGAGATAATGTTCGGTGACCATCTTGGTGATACCGTACGGCGAGACCGGGCGCTGCGGTGAACTCTCGACGACCGGCACGCGTTCGGGGTTTCCGTAAGTGGCGGCGCTCGATGCAAAGATGACTTTCTTGACGCCGGTTTTCACTGCCGCGTCAAGCACGTTGAGCATCCCCATAACGTTGACGTCGGCGTCGTAGCGCGGTTCGCGCGCGGATATCGCGACTGAATGCTGTGCCGCGTGGTGGCTCACGACGTCGGGTTTAAACTCGGCGAAAAGCCGCGCGACGTTCTCGTCGCGGATATCCATGTGTACGAACTCGGCCTTTTCGGGCAGGTTCGCGCGTCGCCCACCGCCGTGCTCCCAGAGCGAGTCGAGCGCGAGCACATCGTGCCCCGCGGCGATATACGCATCGGCAATATGTGAACCAATGAAGCCGGCTCCGCCGGTGATAACCACGCGCATGAATATCCTCTTTCCAAAGCGTGCGCCTTGCGGTACTCCGGTTTCGATGCAAAGGAGCCCGAGGATGCAACGCCTCAGTCTTCCCGCGATCGCCGCCGCGTTTGCATGCGGTACGGCGCTCGTTGAACCGATCCCCACCGATGCGCGAACGACCATCATCGTGGCCGCGGCGCTCGCCGCCTACATCGTATGGCGGCGTGGAACGCGGCCGGGGCTCTTTCTCACCTTGACGGTGATCGCCCTGGTCGGCGCAACTGATGCACACCTCCAAATCGCGCTCGCGCGCCCGCTCGCAAGCGCACGCACCGCTCGCTATGAGGCGGTCGCCGGAAGCGCGCTCGCAGTACCCTCCGGCGGTTGCCGCACCGCAATCCTGCTGAACGCGGGGCCGCGCGTCGATGCGCTCCTCCGTCGCTGCGTTCCGCTCGGCAGCACGCTCCTGCTGCGCGGACGCCTCCAACCCTTCGATGCGCCACGCAATCGCGGCGACCCCGATCTCCGCGCAATCGAAGCCGACCGTGGATTCGCGGGTCAACTCGCGCACACCGAGATTCTCGCGGTCGGCAGCACGCGGCGCACCGCTTCCCCGATCGCGCGCATGCACGCGTGGGCACGCGCGCAACTTCGCGCCCATCTTTCGTCGCTCGATGTTGCGCTACTCGCCGGAGAACTATGGGGATCGCGCGACGGGCTTCCCGAGTCCGTGCGCGCCGCGTTCGCGCGCACCGGCACGGTACACGTGCTCGTTACCGCAGGACTGCATCTCGGCGTGGTACTTGCGATCGTCCTGGCGTTGTTGCGCGCACTGCCGCTGCCGCGCATCGTTGTCGCTGCGCTCGCCATCGTGGTCGTTTGGATCTTTGCTTTTTTTGCCGGCGCACATCTGCCGACCGAGCGCGCGGCGACGATGGCGAGCTTTGCGCTGCTCGCGTACGCCTGCGGACGCAGCGCACTCTCGCTCGATGCTTATGCGGCGGCGATGCTGACGATTCTCGCGCTACAACCCGCGAGCATCGCCGGAGCCTCGTTCGTGCTCTCGTTTTCTTGCGTCGGCGCGATTATCGCGTGCGCTCCGGCAATCGAGCCATTGCTCGAACGGGTTCCGCTCCCGCGAATCGCTCGCGAGGCGCTGCTGCTTACCGTCGCGACGCAACTCGGAACCTGGCCGGTCAGCGCGGCGGTCTTTCTACAATTTGCTCCATACGCGTTGCTTGCCAATCTTGCCGTCGTCCCGAGCGTCGGCGCGACGATGCTCTGCGGTGCGCTGACGTTGCTCGCAACGCCGTTGCCGACGCTCGCAGCGAGTTTTGCGAATCTCACCGCGTGGTTGCTCGCATGGCAACTCGCTGCGGTGCATCTCTTTGCTTCGCTTCCGTGGGCGAGCATCGCGATGACGCCTGCGCCGGTCGCCTGTATCGCCGCCTACGACGGCGGGCTGTTGCTCGCGCTCTCCGCGTTGCGTAACGGAAATCTGCGCGGTGCATGCGCGGCGTTCGCGGCCGCATGCTGGTTCGTGCTCGCGCCGCCGCAAGGAATCGACATGCGATTGCATGTGTGGGCGATCGATGTCGGGCAAGGTGAGGCGTTGCTGGTGCGAACGCCCGGCGGGCACGCGTTCGTCGTCGATGCAGGCGGGAAGATGGAGCGTGGGAACGATCCGAACGCGCGCGCTGCCGCCGAACGGGTCGGCGAGCGAACGGTCGTGCCGTTTCTGCTGCGGCGCGGCATTCACGCGCTCGATTTCGCGATGCTCTCGCACGCGCACGGCGACCACGCCGGCGGCATCGCTCCGCTGATTCGCGCGTTACGGGTAAACGCGCTCGTCGATCCCGGGGAACGCTATAGCGGCCCCGCCTACCTCGATGCGCTACACGCCGCGCGCCGACGCAACATTCCGGTGCTGCATCCGTATGCCGGGCTCGAGTGGCGCTTCGACGACGGCACAAGCCTGCAATTCATCGGCCCGATCGTGCCGCATCTCGCCGATGGAAAGAATCGCGTCAACGATAATTCGCTTGCGTTCATTCTCCGCTATCGCGGTTTCAGGATGCTCTTTACCGGCGACGCGACCGCGACGATGGAGCGGCTCTGGATGCGCGACGGCCTCGATCTTCACGTCACGGTGCTCAAGGTCGGGCATCACGGAAGCCGCTTCGCTTCCTCGCGAACTTTTCTCGCGGCTACGAGCCCACGCATTGCCGTCATCTCGGTTGGGCGCGGGAATCGCTACGGGCAGCCGGCTCCGGCGACGCTTGCGCGATTGCGTGCGATCGGTGCGCGCATCTTCCGCACCGATCGCGATGGAGAGATCGCCCTTAGCACCGATGGCAGGCAGATTTGGGTGCGCTCGCCCTTCGTTCGTTCGCGCTAATAGTTGCGTTCGACGAAGACCGCAATCCGGCGGCCGCTTTCGCCGTTGAGCGGCGCGACGATGACGCGGAATCCGCTGACGACGGCGGCGTTGGAGCCGGCGTTGCGGGTGGAGCGCCAGCTCGAGGTCATCGCGCGGACCGCGCGATCGATCGGGCCGGGAAGCGCATCGGGGGCGGCGTCGTCGCCGTAGAGCGAGCCGAACGGGTCGATCGCATTCGCCGGGCCGGCCATCACCACGCGATAGTCGTCATCGAGGACGAAGCAGTAAGGAATCTCGGGCTGCCCACCGGCTGCGTAGAGTGTCGGAGCGCTTGGTTGAGCCGTCTCGGTGGCGAGTGCGTACATGCTGAAATCCTCCATGCCCATACGATAGCCCCCGGCGCCTGGGGAGCGCCTCCGGGAAAACCCCTGGTTTTTCGCGTATCGCTCCCCCCGTGGGAACGCTGATCGGCCGCACGAAGGAACTCGAGGGCATCGCGAACGTCCTCGATGCATCCCGGCGTTTGCAGGTGGCGCGGACGCTGCGCCTCGTCGGCAGCTCCGGCATCGGCAAGAGCACGCTCGGCGAAACCGCGGTCGCACGCGCGCGCGCTGCGGAATGGCTCGCCTTGCTCGAGCCCGCGCATCGCATTCAGGCTCGCCTGCCGATGGCCGTCGCGCGGCGGATCGGTGCGGCGATACTCGCCGCTCTCGGCAAGCGGGGGGCGCTCTTCGCCGCCGGCCTCCCGAGCGATTTCACGGCTGATCGAGATGGCGCGAAGACCGAGGAGGCACTCTATCGCCTTATCGAGGCGGTCTTGCTCGACTATTCGCTCTTCATCGCCGTCGACGACATGCAGTGGTGCGACCCCGAATCGCTCTCGTTACTGCTGCGCTTGGTCGAGCGCTTCGCCGACCGGCGATTCGCATTGCTTTCGATCGAACGATTCGACGAACCAGGGTGGGATGGAATCGCACCGAGCGATCTCTCGGTGGTGCTCGACGCGCTCCCCGAGGACGATGCGCGTGCGCTCGTGCGTTCGCTCTTGCCCGCTGCAAGCGACGAGGTCATCGCCCGGATTGTCGAACTCGCCGCGGGGCGTGCCATCGACATCGTCGCGATCGCCGAATCGATTGCGACGGAACGCAGCGACGATACGGCAAGCGTCACCGTTGGTTTGCGCGCGGTCGTCGCGCGCGACCTCGCGCTCATGCCGCCGGAGCGGCGTGAGTTCTTACAGATTCTTGCCCTGCTCGAAGAACCGATTCCGCTCGCAATGCTGCAACAGTTCTGGAGCGAGGAGCATTTCGTGCCGCTATTGCAGGCGAGCTCGGGGCGCTATCTCGTCGCGACTTCCTCAGGCATGGCGTTTCGGCACGCGGCTTTTGCCCAGGCGATTCGCGAGACGATCGCGATCGACGTTCCCTATCGGCGCCGAATCATTGCGGCGATTGCAAAAGTCGCTGCACCCTCGAGCGCCGATCTCGAACAGGCGATTGTCCAGGCGCGTGCGTGTAGCGACACTTCGCTGGAACGCGAGTATCTGCAGCGTCTGACGACAGCGGCTGAAGCGGCACGCGACCTTCCGCTGCAGGCGAGCGCGCTTGCTCGCTACTTGCCGCTCGTCGCAAGTGACGACGACGCCTTCCTCGCGACGAGTACGTCGCTGTCGAGAATCTACAACGCTCTCGGAGACGAACGCAACAGCCTCGACGTTTCGCGCGAGGCGCTCTCGCGATTACAACAGCCGTCCCGCGATCCACGCGGCGTGCAGCTTGTCGGGGCGTTGTTGGCCTCGACCTGGCACACGGGAGCGCGCGATCGTTTTGAGGAGCTCTGTTCGCGCTTCGACGATCCGCAGGCGCACCCGGCAGTGACGGCCGCCGTTAGTGCGTCGCGGATGATGGCGGCGGCTGTCGACTTCGAAGAAACGGCATATCTCCGCGCGCGGGCGATGTTCCCGGAGGAGGCGCTCGCCTCTCCGCTTGTCGGGGTGCAGATGAAAGCGCTCGATGCCATGGTAATCGGCCGAGGCGGCGATACACCGGTCGCGCTTCCGCCGCTAGCAGTCGATGATAGCGGCGCTCCCCCTGCGGCGGCAATCATGCCGGCGACGGTTCATTTTCTGCTGAGAATCTATTCGGAAGGGCCCAGCGGCCGGGCGGTCGTCCACCCCATGCTTGTCGGCAGTTTTCCGGTTCTCTGCGAGCGCGCGCTCACCGAAATAGCGACCGGTCAGCTCGACGATGCAATCGCGCAGGTACACGACTCGTTGCTCGCCGTTGCCGGGACCTACGCCGGGCGCGCTCTCGTCGGCCTCGCGGCGAGTGCAGCAACGATCGGCGAGCGTGCGCTGCCGCGCCGACTCGAAGCGATTGTCGAAAGCGAAGGGGTTCGCTTTCTCAGTGAGGAGCAAAACTTCACGTTCCTCCCGATCGCCTGCGCGTTTGCCGCGCTCTATGCGACGAAGCGGCGCGAGCAAGCGCGAGCGGTACTCGAACTTGCGATGACGGCGATGGAGCGGCGCGCTCTCCCACTCGATCTCTTTCCGATTCCGGTCGTTGCGAGTATCGCTGCGCAGCGGCTCGGCGACAACGAAATGCTCGGCCGCATCGCGTCGGGTGCCCTGCGGATGGATCGTCAGCGGTGGTCGCAGGCGATGGCGCGTTTGGCACAACTCCATGCAAGCCGTGCCCTCCGTCACAAACGCGACGACGGCGAGCGCGCGACATTAACCGAAGAACTCCAGAAACTCGGGGGCCCATTTCTCGCCGCGCACCTGCTCGATGTTGTGGAGCGCGGCCATGCATCGGGCGATGCGGTGAAGATGCTCTCGCGTCGCGAAAGCGAGATCGCTGCGCTCGTTGCCGATGGCCTGAGTAATCGCGAGATCGCCGAGCGGCTGGTGTTGAGCGAGCGCACGGTGGAGGGGCATATCGCGAATGCCTTCGGAAAGACGGCGGCGAACTCGCGCGCGCAGCTCGCCGCCTGGTATGTTCGTAACGTTAGTGCTGCATAAGGAAAACGAACCCTACGGTTTTCGGCGCTGCAGCGTTTGCAGCCTGAAGGGCGCTCACCGAGCTCGATAGATGTTCGGCGATGTGATGCGCCATCGCGTGGAGATCGTCGGCATCGGGAATCTGCGCGAGGCCGAAGGTCCGCGCAACGAGCGCGCCGATCGCTGCGGCGTCGTCCTTCGAGGTCTTCATCCATTCTTCGAAGAGCGCGGGTGTGGTTTGGAGGGCGTGCAGAAAGCCGGCGGCAACCGCGCGGCGGGCTACGTCATTCATTCCGTGTCGATCCTTTCAGAGGTAGGGTAGCAATACAAGTTGTCCGCCGCTCGATTTACGAACGGCGTCCGCGCTCTCCGTTCTCCACGACGAAGGACATTTCCGCCGCTAGCGAACGATCGAAACCAGGCGCAGCGATTCGCTGTAATCAAACGTTCCGCGCGCGGCGGCCGATTGGACGATCGCTCGTAGTTCGGCGGTCAATTCTTCGTCGAGCGAACCAAGCACGTAACGCCCGGCGATCGCGCGCCACAGCGACTCCCCGTCAAGGGCGGCGTGCACCTCGAAATCTTCGAACGTCGGTAACGTCGTAAAACCCGCGCGATCGAGCAAATCGGCGATGCCGAAGCGTTCGAAGAGCGCGCGGTCGCCGACTGAAAATGGAGAAAAGTCCGGGTAGCGGATCGCAACCTTGCGCGTGAGTTTTTCCAGCAGGACGGTCAAATTTGTCGCCTGTCTCGGTGGGCGAGGCAATAAGAATGCAAAGGTTCCCGATGCCGCGAGCACGCGATAGACCTCACTTAATGCTGCATTGACTTGCGGGATCAACATGAAGACTAAATGTGCGGCGACTGCAGAAAAAGTGCCGGTGGCAAACGGTAGTTCCACGGCCGATGCGAGCCGGAGATCGGCTTCGCGATGTTCGAGCCGGGTGGCGGCGAGCGCGAGTTCCTCTGCCGAGATATCGACGCCCGCGAGTGCGGTGCGCGGGCTTCGGGAATGTATTGCCGCAAGAAGTTCGCCGTCGCCGCAGCCGATGTCGAGGACGTTCGGCGGTTCCGCGGCGGCGATGCGATCGGCGACGACTTCGTACGAGGTACGGCCCTCATTCGTTTGTAAACCCAGCATGATCTCGCTGGTAATGCCCGGCATGCGTTGATGGAATGCGCTTAAATACGCAGCGATCTGTTCGTTGTTCGGTGCGGCGCCGTGCAAGATCGCATCCATGAATGATTGTCCGCGCACCGTCAGGCCACCACGAACGGATTGAGCAGGGCGCGCGCACGCTTCCGCATCACGCCGTCGATCATGAAGCTCTCAAGCCCCGGTACGATCGCTCGAACAACGGAGATGGGGAGATCGGGGGGCGAGAGATCGACGGCGACGACCGTGGGAGTGCCGTAGTCACGCAGGGCTGCAAGCGTGATGCGAAGATCCTGCGCAATATCGTCGCTGCCGCGGTCGGGGAGATCGGCGAGTGCAATGCGCTCGGCCGGGATATCGAGATACCAGCGATCCCGCGGCACTTCGTTCAATCTGCGCGCGTGATCGCCCATGATTCCTTTGGGTTCGTCGGCGCGCAGCATATCTTCGCGCGCTGCTTGAATATCGACGACGCGGCTCTGCAACGCTTCGGTGAGCGCGCGCGTGAGCGCATGCGCGGGCGAGAGCGCGCAACCTAACCCCATGTGCGCCATCGGAATCGCTGCATCGGGCTCGGAGATCGACGCGAGTACGGTGATCGGCAGCGGCGGCTCGTCGAGTGCAAAGGCATGGACGTTGAGCCCGGCGCCGCGCAGTTCTGCGACTAACCAATCGACGTTGCTTTCGCCGACGGGGAGTGCGATCTCAGGCATCAGCGCGCGTTCGGGTGCATCGGGGCCGAGAAAGAGTTTCGGTGCGAGCGAGCAGCGCACGTGGGCGAGCGCCCACGAATGTCGCTCGATCAACTCGCAGAGCGCGTGGTAGAGCGCCTCGGTGAGATTGTTGCCGGACGCAAGTCCGTTCGTGCTCGTCGTCGCAAAGAGTTTCTCCCCGAACCACGGACACTCGACCATCGCCAACGGTACCGGAATTGCGTCGCCGGAGAGCAACTCCGTTCCGAGTACGCAATCGACGACGAGATCGCGCGCCTCCGGGCGCAACCCGCACTCTTGGAGATCGATGCGCTCGGCGACCGCGCTCAACGACTCGCTGCGCCGTATCAGCATGGCGCGAGCACCGATCTGCCGTTCGCTCGCCTCCATCACGGCACTCGCGATCGCACCATCGCGCGTAATGCCCTTGCCGTTGTAGACGCCGAGCAGATCGGGCGAATGCGGGACAAAGGCGCTGTAGGTGGGGATGCTCGTGCGGTCCAGCAGCGTCGTATCGGCGAGGCGCGTGATACCGTACCGTTGTCGTAACTCCGGAAGCAGTGCGAGCGTCTGCGCGAACGGCACCGCGCGGTCGTAGGTGCCCGGCGCTTTGCGCATCGTTGCGGAAAGCACGATCGGCGAACTATCGCGCAGCGGGTGGCTCGCTGCCATGCGCGCCGTCGGGGCGGGGCGTTCGTCGCGCTGCCATGGGCGCGCCAGCGCCCGTTGCACGCTGCGCAATGCGAAGCGCGCATCGTGTCGTTTGAGGTCGCCTTCGTTGCGGGCAATCGTCAGCAACGCATCGCGCACTTCCGAGGGCGCATGGATGACGCACTCCTCCCAACTGCGCTCCATGTAGTAGATCGCGCGCGATTCGGCGATGAATCGCTGTGCCTCGCCGACGCTCAGCAGCTTGCGTCGCACGGCAAGCCAGGCGACATAGCGCACGTTCACCAGCGGGACGGTCATTGCGACGTGCGTCTGCGGGTGGGTCAGCAATGCGACTTCATCGTCGCCGTCGATCGTTTCGGCGGCGTACCAGCGCGCGATCGCGCCGAAGGTGACGAAACCATACGGCGCGCACTCGACCCCGCGCAACGCGCCCATACTCGATGCGCCGAACATACGCGCGTGCGCAAGCGCGGCGTAGCACTCTTTGGGCGCGGGTGCGAGATCGTGGTGGAAGAGGCCGTCGATCAACAGCACTGCATCGTACTCGCGTGCTGCGCGCTCGACATCGCCGCGTGCCGCTGGGGGCAGGTAGGTCGCTCCGGGAATAGCAATGCGGTCCTCGCTCTTAAGCGAGGGCCCGCAAAAAATCGCGAGCGTTCCACCCATTGCAACGCCCCGTTGGCGCATCGGCCGAGAGAACCCTGGTGCTAGACCGGGCTCTCTTCGACGACGCGTTCGATCGCGGTGACCACGCGGTCGAAACCTTTCCCACCGGCTTGAAAGTGCCGCAACTCGTGTTGACGGTTGAAGACGTAGAATGCCGGGACGAATTGATTCTCGAATCGATCGACGAGCGTGTGCTCGTTATCGATCGCACAGGGCTGCGTTAATTGCATCTCGCCGCGCGCATCGGCTGTGACGGCAGCGAGGTCGAGCTCGCTCTCCGAGCGCGGTTGGTGAATCGACACGAACGCAACACCCAGCGGAGCAAAGCGATCGCGCACGCGGGCGAACGCCTCCGCGCTTTCGTGGCAGAGGTGGCAACTCAACGACCAAAAGCTGACGACGACGGGTTTCCCGGCGAGTGCCTCGGCGCTCGGTGCGCCGCCCTCGCACCAGGTCGCAACCCCCTCCAACGATGGGAGAGGGCTGCGCATCCGGAGCGCCATTATGCTTTCTGCAGCAGCGCTTTGCCGGGCTTCCATTCCGCCGGGCAGAGCCCGCCGGTCTGCAGCGCCTGCAATACGCGAAGCGTCTCTTCAACGCTGCGACCGACGTTATCGTCGGTGACGACGGAGTACTTCAGCACACCGTCGGGATCGATAATGAAGAGCCCACGCTGAGAGACGCCGCTCTTCTCGTCGAGAACGCCGTACGCGCGCGCGACCGATTTCGTGAAATCGGAGACGAGCGGAAACTGCGTGCCGGCGATGCCGTTTTTCTCACGCGGGGTATTGAGCCAGGCCCAATGGCTGAAGACCGAGTCGGTCGAACAGCCGAGAATCTCGCAATCGAACTCTTTAAACTCCGAGGCGCGATCGGAGAGCGCGGTGATCTCCGTCGGACACACGAACGTGAAGTCCAGAGGATAGAAAAAGAAGATGAGCCATTTGCCTTTATAGTCACTGAGCGAGATCTCTTTCCCGAGATCTTTCGCACTGGTCGCACCCTTGGTGCTGGCTAACGTAAACTCCGGGGCTGCTTTACCAACCTGAACCATACTCTTGAAAATTCCTTACGTGCAGACGGAATGATGATGGATTGTGCGGCCGCGCGTGCGGCCACTCGATATGACGCACTCCTGGGCCGCAGGGTTGCAATCGCTGGACGAGGTGAGGAATTTCTCTACCGCTAGCCGAGCGGATAGGCCGCTCGGCCTATGGCAGAGTGAGGCTGCTTGCACTACTATCGAAGGCGATGCGATATCTCGTGGCGGGCACGATGCTCGTCGGCATGCTCTCCTTCGTTTTTTCTGCGCGTTGTGTCGAAGCCGCGGTACCGACGCCGACCCCTCCTCCGGCGATAACGGTCAGCGGCGTCTATAGCATTGCGGCGTTTCATACCTACGGCGTCAACCCGACCGGAGCGTTCGATCGGGCAGCGGGCACCGACATGGCAAATCGCGCCGATATCTCAAATCTGCTTGTGACGATGAATGTCGCACATAAAAAACTCTCGTTCGGAGCAACGGTCGGCGCGTATGCGTTTCCCACCCTTGGAAGCGCACTCAACCCCACGTTTCAAGCGCATGCGAATACCGCGCTCTACGGCGTTGTGCCGCTCGTCGATATCGCTTATGCCCCCGACGCGCACCTCTCGCTGAAGATCGGGAAACTCGCGACACTGCTGGGAGAAGAATCGAACTTCACCTACCAGAATTTTAACATCGAGCGCGGTATCGGGTGGGCGCTCGAGCCGACGATCTCGCGGGGGGTTCGCGCGCGCTATAATAATGGGCGCTGGAGCCTAGCACTCGAAGAAGACGATGGATACTATTCCGGGCATTTCGGCACCCTTGCGGCATCGCTGGGGTACACCTGCTCTCCGACGAGCACGCTCTCGTTCGCGACGTTTGTTCCGCCGGGAGCGAGCGCGCCGAACCCGACGGCCGGCATAGCAAATCGAGCGGAATACGATCTTATGTACGCAACGCAGCTGCGAAAATGGACGCTGCAGCCCTACGTGCTCTTCGTGCGCTCCCCGGCTTCACGCACACTTGGCTACGCTCGCAACGAAAGCGCCGTCGCGGCGGTGCTGTTGGGAAGCTATGCGGCGTCGCCTCGGCTCTCGCTTGGTTTTCGTTACGAAGATGTGCAAAACGAGAGTGCCGTCGCCGATACGGGGGCGAATGCCGATCTTCTCGGATATGGCCCCGGAAGCGCCATTCAGACTTTTACCCTCACACCAAGCTATCGTATCGGCGCACTCTTTTTGCGTGCGGAATTCGCGCGCGCGCGGCTCTTCGCAAGCGCCCCCGGACTCGGTTTCGGCGCGGAGGGGCAGGGGCGAACCCAAACACGTATCGGTTTCGAAATAGGAGTTGAACCGTGATTTTGTATCTCGTCGTACTGACCGCGCTCTCCGCGGCCTGCTTCGGCCTCGCGGCGCTCTACGTCCGCGCGGTGGGAAAGCTCTAACGCGACCGTGATCGATGCGACGATCGGCCTGCTGCTCGTGGTAGCCGTCCTCCTCTACCTTGCCTACGCCATGTTGCGCCCGGAGCGCTTTTAGGAGCTTGCAATGACATTCACCGGTTGGCTGCAGGCAGCGCTCGTATTCGGGTTGATTCTCGCGCTTACGAAACCGCTCGGATCCTATATGTTTGCCGTCTTTACCGGCAAGCGCACCCTGCTCTCTCCGGTATTGGCGCCGATCGAGGGAGCGATCTATCGTTTCGGCGGCGTGCGCACCGATGACGAAATGCCGTGGCAACGCTACACGTTTGCCATGCTCGCTTTTTCGGTGGTGAGTTTTCTCTATTTGTTCGTCCTATTGCTCGTGCAAGGCCGGCTTCCACTCAATCCGCAGCATTTCCCGAATCTCTCACCGGGCTTGGCGTGGAACACCGCGATAAGCTTTCTCACCAACACCAATTGGCAATTCTATTCCGGTGAAAGTACGCTGAGCTACCTCTCGCAGATGGCGGGGCTTGCATGGCATAATTTTGTGTCGGCGGGGGTCGGCATCGCGATCGCCATTGCGATCGTGCGCGGAATCACGGCAAAAGGCATCAGCACGATCGGAAATTTCTGGGTCGATCTGACGCGCGCGTGTCTGTATATACTCCTTCCGATATCGGTGCTGCTGGCGGTGGTCTATGTGGCGCAGGGCGTTCCGCAGAACTTTCAGCCCTATCGTACGATTACCACGATCGGCGGCGTGCAGCAGCATATTACGGGCGGCCCGATGGCCTCGCAAGAAGCGATCAAAGAGCTCGGCACGAACGGGGGTGGATTCGTCAACGCCAACAGCGCCGCTCCAAACGAAAACCCGACTCCGCTCACCAACGTACTCGAAATTCTTTCGATTCTCCTCATCGGCGCGGGGCTCACCTACACCTACGGAAAGATGGCCGGCGACACGGGGCAAGGTTGGGCACTCTTTGCCGCGATGTCGATACTCTTCGTCATCGGATTCGCGGTGATGTATCACGCCGAGGCGGCGGGGAATCCGCTGTTGCACCGGCTCGGCGTGCACGGTGGAAATATGGAAGGGAAAGAGCGTCGCTTCGGTATCGCCGGCTCGGCACTCTTCGATGAAGCCTCCACGGCAACGTCTTGTGGTGCCGTGAATGCCATGCTCGATTCGTTCATGCCGATCGGCGGATTGGTCGCGATGGTGAATCTCCAACTCGGCGAACTCGTTTTCGGGGGCGTCGGCAGTGGTCTCTACGGCATGCTGGAGTTCGTCATATTAACGGTCTTCATTGCCGGCCTGATGGTCGGGCGAACTCCCGAGTTGCTCGGCAAAAAAATCGAACGACGCGAAGTTCAGCTCGCACTCTTAGCGTTTCTCGTCACTCCGCTGATGGTGCTCTTGCCGACCGCGCTCGCCGTCGTTATTCCCGCAGGAACGGCGACCTTAGGGAATCACGGGCCGCATGGGTTCTCCGAAATTCTCTATGCATTTACCTCGGCGAATGCCAACAACGGCAGCGCTTTTGCCGGGCTCGGCGATAACCGCTTCTTTACGATTGCGACCGGGATCGCGATGTTCTTCGGCCGCTTCTTTATGGCGATTCCGTTGCTGGCACTGGCGGGCTCGCTCGCGGAGAAAAAAGCGGCCGTAGCGGGCGGTGGGACGTTTTCGACGAGTTCGGCGACCTTCGTCGCCTTATTGATCGGAACGATTCTCATCGTCGGCGCGCTCACGTTTTTGCCCGCAGATGCACTTGGGCCGATCGCCGATCATTTCTCGCTCCATGCCGGGAGAACGTTCTAATGCCTCATCGCACGTCGCATGCACCGCACGCACAGGCGCGCCCGCTCTTCGAGCGCGCGATCGTCCGGCGCGCCTTACTCGAATCGCTCGCGAAGCTCGATCCGCGCATTCAGATGCGCAATCCGGTCATGTTCGTCGTGGAGATCGGTGCGCTGTTGACGAGCGCATTTTGGTTGCGCGACTTGTTCGCGCATCGCGGAAGCGTGGGATTTGATTTCGCCATCGCCGCCTGGCTCTGGTTCACGGTCCTTTTCGCAAATTTTGCCGAAGCGGTCGCTGAAGGGCGCGGCAAGGCGCAAGCGGAGCATCTGCGTCGCACGAAAAGCGATACGCTCGCTCGTCGCCGCAATCCCGACGGCACCATCGATTCGATCTCGGCGAGTCGCTTGCGCCGCGGAGATATCGTTGTGGTCGATGCGGGCGAGATCATTCCCGGCGACGGCGATATTATCGAGGGCGCCGCAACGATCGACGAATCGGCGATAACCGGAGAGTCGGCACCGGTCGTTCGCGAAGCGGGGGGAGATCGCAGCGCCGTCACCGGCGGAACGCGCGTTCTTTCTGATTCGGTCGTCGTCTGCATTGCGACGAATCCCGGCGAGAGCTTTCTCGATCGCATGATCGCGCTGGTTGAAGGTGCGCAGCGGCAAAAGACACCGAATGAAATCGCCCTCTCGATCTTACTCTCCGCGCTGACAATCGTCTTCGTCCTCGTCGTCGCGACGCTCTCGCCGTTTTTGGGCTTTGCCGGTACGCATGCAAGCATCGTCGTGCTCGTCGCACTACTGGTCTGTCTCATTCCCACAACGATCGGCGGCCTCTTGAGCGCAATCGGCATCGCCGGCATGGACCGTGTGATGCAGCGCAATGTTCTCGCCACCAGCGGTCGCGCCGTCGAAGCCTCGGGCGACGTCGATACGCTTTTGCTCGATAAGACGGGCACGATTACGTTGGGGAACCGTCAAGCCTCCGAGATTCTCGTCGCTCCCGGCTGCGATGTCGAGGCGGCGCGCCAAGCGGCGTTACTCTCATCGCTCTGCGACGAAACTCCGGAGGGGCGTTCGTTGATTACCCTCGCGCGCGGTCTGCTCGGCAGTGCGGCGAAGAGCGCGCCGGAAGGATCGGTCTTCGTGCCGTTCAGCGCATACACGCGCATGAGTGGTCTCGATTTGCCCGACGGCAGCAAAATCCGTAAGGGCGCACCCGATTCCGTCATCACATGGTGTAAGGAATTTGGTGCGGGCAAAAATCCACTCGCCGCCGACGTCGAACGCGTGGCGCGACGTGGCGAGACCCCGTTGCTGCTCGCCGTTGACGGCGAGATCGTCGCGCTCGTCGCGCTCAAAGATATTCTTAAACCAATGATGGGCGAACGCTTTGCGCGGTTACGAGCAATGGGTATTCGCACGGTGATGATTACCGGCGATAATCCTCTCACCGCAGCGGCGATCGCCAAAGAAGCCGGGGTCGACGATTTTCTTGCCGAGGCGACCCCCGAAGCAAAAATGAACCTCATCAAGCGCGAGCAATCGGCGGGCAGGCTCGTCGCGATGACGGGTGACGGCACCAACGATGCGCCGGCGCTCGCGCAAGCCGACGTCGGGGTGGCGATGAATTCCGGCACGCAGGCGGCAAAAGAGGCAGCGAATATGATCGATCTCGATTCCGACCCAACGAAGCTGATCGAGGTCGTCGAGATCGGCAAACAGCTCTTGATGACGCGCGGGGCGCTCACAACGTTCTCTATCGCTAACGACGTCGCGAAATACTTTGCAATATTGCCGGCGCTCTTTATCGCGTCGTTCCCCGCGATGAGGGCACTCAATATCATGCATCTCGCGACCCCGCAAAGCGCGATTCTTTCGGCGGTCATTTTTAATGCGTTGATCATCATCGCGCTGATTCCGTTGGCGTTACGCGGCGTGCGCTACGAACCTCGCGGTGCCGCGGTGGCTTTGCGTACGAACGTGCTGATTTACGGGCTCGGCGGCATCATCGTTCCGTTTCTCGGCATCAAGGCAATCGATCTCATCTTACAAGCGCTGCACTTGGCGGGGTAAACCGATGTTCAAACATCTTTGGACGGCCGTCCGTATGACGGCGATCTCGATCATCATCTTCGGCCTCTGCTACCCATTGGCGATTTGGGGCATCGGTCGCGCGGCATTTCCGTGGCAGAGTGCGGGCTCGTTCGTGCGCGTCAACGGACATATCGTCGGTTCGGCGATCATCGGGCAATCATGGACGCAACGGCGCTACTTCCACGGGCGCCCATCGGCGGCGGGGAAAGACGGCTACGACCCCATGGCGACCGGCGGCTCGAATCTGGGCCCTGATTCAAAAACATTGTTTGCGCGCGAGAGCGCAACGATCGCGTGGCTGCACCGCGCGAACCCCAACGCCGGGGAACCGCCGATCGATTTGGTAACCGAAAGTGGAAGCGGAATCGATCCCGACATCGCTCCCGCCGACGCTCGCTATCAAGCGCCGCGCGTTGCGGCGGCGCGAAAACTGCCGTTACGGCGGGTACTTGCGCTGATCGCGCGGGAGACGCAACCGCGCGAGTTTGGAATATTCGGCGAGCCGCGCGTCAACGTTCTCGCGCTCAACCTCGCTCTCGACCGGCTTAGCGGCGCGTTAGGACGATGAGTTCGCGCGCGCCGACATCGAGGATGCGGCGTGCGAATGCATTGCGTTGCGGCCAGCGCGGCTTGCGTAGTGTGGCGGCGACGGCGACGACGGTTTCGGGAACGAGGCGAGCGAGTTCGATGATGCGTCGCGGAGCGGCAGCGGTCGTCTCTTGCTGCCAGCGCGCACCCTGCCGTCGGGCTTCGTGTTGTAGAGCGGCGATCAACTCCGGGTCGGCTGCATCCCGCGGTTCGAGAATCATCGCGACCGAAAATTCGACCCCCAAGCGCGCGGCAACTTGGCTGCAGCGGCGAATCAGTGCTTGATCTTCGCGGCGCGGCCCGACGCAGAGGAGCAGCCGTTCGAACGGAACGCGATGGCGTTCGCGACTCCGCGCGCGCGCCGCTTCGCGGAGCGCGATCTCGCGTAATGCCGTCAGATTGTCGACGCAGAAAAAGCCCGAGAGCGCGCGTTCGACCCGTTCGGCAGGATAGATCTTTCCGTCACGCATGCGCTCGCGCAGCGTATGCGGCGAGACATCGATAAGAATCACCTCATCGGCGAGCGAGAGCATGCCGTCGGGTATCGTTTCGCGGACGCGTGTCTTCGTGAGGCGAAACATCGTGTCGTTGAGCCCTTCGAGATGCTGGACGTTCAACGTCGTAACGACGTCGATCCCCGAGCGCAAAATCGCAAGCACGTCTTCGTAACGCTTATGCGCGGCGAGGCTCGGCGCATTGGTGTGCGCGAGTTCGTCGACGAGCGCGACTTGGGGGTGCCGAGCGATCGTTGCGTCGCGGTCGAGCTCTTCGTAACGAATACCATCTTTCGTCACGATTTTGCGGGGAAGCGCGGTGATGCCGTCGAGCATGCGTTGCGTTTCGGGGCGCCCATGCGTTTCGACGAACGCGGCGACCACGTCGACGCCTTCGTCGAAGAGTTGATGGGCGCGGTCGAGCATTGCGTAGGTCTTCCCGGATCCGGCCGCCGCGCCGAGATAGACCGTCAGCCTTCCGTAGCGTTCGTTCGCGGCGCCGAGTTGTTCGTCGATGCGCCGTGGTTGCACCGGATCTGCGAGAAACGATTGTTCGGGGTCGATGACGAAAACATCGCGTTCGAGAGCGCGATTGACGATGCGACGCGCGAAGCCGCCCCGCGGCACGACCATTAACGAGGCTCGAACCTGCGTGAGATCGAGCGTGGCTGGGTCGATGGGTTCGCGTAAAAACTCCGCGTTGTTCCGCCGCGCGGCTTCGTTGAGGTCGACGATATCGGCGCCGGCGAGCGGGCGAACCTCGAGCGCTAAATCGAGAGCATCGGCGACGGCTGCTGCGCGCTCGACGTAAGCTTGCGCCGAGGTCAGTGCCGGGACGAAGGCGACTGCGGTCGATACGCGTTCGGCGGAGACCGTTGCAACGGTGACGGTGTCGACGGCATGAAGCAACAGTTCGCGCAAAATTTGCAAGGTTCGTTCGGAGAACGTTCGTTCGAGGGCGGTGTCGACATCGGCATCGCGCACGATTTTTCCGGAGCGTAGGCGGCTGCGCACCAAGCGCGGTGAGACATCGAGAGCGACCACTTCGTCGGCGGAGGCAAGGAAACGATCCGGCACCACCGCGCGCAACGGATATCCGGTTAAGCGTTCGGCAATCGGAGCGACGCTCTCTAAATGGGCGATATTGAGCGCGCAGAGAACGGTGATTCCCGCCTCGCGAAGCGCGATCGCTTCTTCCCAACGGTTTGCGTAGGGAGAGCCGGGAAGGGTGACGTGCGCGACTTCATCGAGCGCGATGACTGCCGGCTTGCGTTCGAGCGCGGCGGCAAGATCGAAATCTTCGAACCACTTGCCGTTGAGTTCGACGCGGCGCGGGGGAATACGCGGAACGCCTTCGGCGAGCCAATCGAGGTCGCTGCGCCCTTTCGTGTCGATCCAACCGATAGTGGCATCGCGCCCCTGCGCGCGCATGCGGCGAATTTCATCGATAAGGCGGCGCGTCTTCCCCGCCCCCGGAGCCGCGGCGAGAAAAATGACGAGGCGGGGGAGGCGCCCGTATTCTTCAAGGAGTGCCTCGGCGTTCTCGCGGCGCCCATCGCTACTCATATCGCTCTCTCTTCCCATCTCGACGCTCGCTTCCCGCAGGGTGCGTCGCTCGCGCCGGGAACCGAATCCGCGTGCTCCCCGCGTTGCCCGTGCTTTGCTACCTTTTGATCGTTGCCGTCTGGTTGCTCGATCTCCTAACGCCTCAACTCTTTATCGCATCGATTCTCCTCAATATTCCAATTGCATTGAGCAGCCTAGCACTCACTCGGCGCCTAACGATCGGCCTGGTCGTCGCTGCGGAGATTGCCAACGCGCTTGCTGCATTTCTCAACGCGTTCCACGATCGCGGCCGCTTCGATGCAATTGCGCTCGGGGATCGCGCGCTGCTCGCGGCATCCTTTCTGCTCGTGGGGTTCCTCGCCGTAAAAACGCAGGGGTTGGGGCGGAGTGCCGGCCTCTCCGAAGCGCGTGCCGATCAAATGCAGCGCGAGCGGCGACTTCGCGTTGCGATGGAGCGCGTGCGTGAGAGCCTGAGCCCCGAACTCGTTCGCCGGAAGACGCTCCATCAGTCGCTCGAACTTTTTTCCGCCGAGCGCGGCTTGCTCGTTCCCGATATCGGAGAGAACGGTGCGTGGTACTACGCCGTCGATGGTTCGACGCACGTAGAAAATCGGCGCGACGCGCTGCCGCCCGAACTTCGCTCGCTGTTGGCAAAACGTCTCGATGGTGCGCGTTCGCTCGACGACGGTGATGTCGTCGCCCGGTTCGCGTTGGAAAATCTCGGTGCGCGTTACGGTGCGCTCGCGGCGGGCGCCGGCGGGCACGGCGCCGAGGCACGTTTGCTTCTGTTACGCGGCGACCGGCCGTGGATGCGGGACGAAACGCGCTTCCTTCAGGCCTATTTTGAGAGCTGTTCGAATGCGTTGGCGCAAGCGGAGCTTTTCGCGCAAAACATCGAACAATCGGCCGAACTCGCGCGTCGCAACCAGTTAGCGGAGGAGCGCAGCGGCGTGATCCGCGATCTCGTTTACGCACTCGCGCACGATCTGCGCACGCCGCTTGCGGCCGCCGATGTCACGATGCGGCAGGCAGAGCGAGGCGCGTTCGGCGCGTTGCCGGAGGAGTATCGCAAGGTGTTGCTCGCGAGTTTAGAATCGAACGCCGAATCGCAGCGACTCGTCGATACGCTTTTAACGGTCGCGCGCTACGAGTCGGGCGACATGATAACGCTCGAGGAGTCGGTCGACTTGTTGCCCGTTGCTCGCGCGGTCTGCGACGAACTCTCGGCAATGGCCGGCGAGCGCGGTGTGAAAATTGCGGCGAGCGGTACATCGATCTGTGTAACCGGCGATAAACTCGAACTGCGGCGCGCGCTCATGAACCTTGCGGCGAATGCGGTTGCGGCGAGTCCCCCCTCCGGCGTCGTACACGTTCGCGTTTCGGCCGAAGGCGAGCGCGGCCGCGCGACCGTCGAAGATGCGGGGTACGGCGTCGCCCCCGAGGAGCGCGGCGCGCTCTTTCAGCGGTTCGGTGTCGGAAAGCGACGGCGTGGCAGCGGAACCGGGCTCGGGCTTTACGTCGTGCGTTTGATCGCCGAGAAACACGGCGGTTCGGTGTGGTACGAACCGCTCGAAGGCGGTAGCCGTTTCGTTATCGAGATACCGCAACGCCATCTGCAGAGCGAGGAAACCGAGGCATGAACGCGCTACGCGTCGCCGTCGTCGAAGACCACGCGTTAACGCGGGTGGGGCTCTGCGCCACGCTTGCCGCTGCGGGGATCGAGGTGGTCGGCGAGGCCGTCGACGGCACGACCGGGCGCGAATTGATCCTCCGCGCGAACCCTGATGTGGCGGTGATCGATATCGGCCTTCCCGGGCTCGACGGAATCGAACTTACGGAGTCGCTGCGCGCAGTGCAGTCGCCGACGCGCATCGTCATACTGACGATGGTCGACGAAGAGGCCGACGTGCTCGCCGCCCTCGCTGCCGGGGCGGATGCGTACTGTCTGAAGTCCGGCGATCCGGAGCGGCTCGTCGAGGCGATCCGCACCGCCGCCGACGGCGGCGCCTATTTCGATCCGCGCATCGCGCATATCGTTCTTCGACAATTCACATCCGATCGCGGGCGGCATGCAGGCTCGCCGTTGAGCCCGCGCGAGACCGAGATTCTTCGCTTGATCGCCGATGGCGTCGGCAACGCCGAGATCGCTGAACGATTGCTCGTCAGCCTGGGGACGGTCAAGAGCCACATTCGCGATATCCTCATCAAACTCTCGGCGACCGACCGAACCCAGGCGGCGGTGATCGCCCTGCGTAGAGGATTCATATAAAGAAACCATCCTCCCCAATACCGAGGTCGTAGGTACCGGACCCCTGCAATGGTAACGATGACACTACCATGAGCGCAACGGAACTACTCCCCCCGGCGATCCCCGACGAAC
>DAIBFU010000019.1:0-21018 GCA_027422105.1 Vulcanimicrobiota bacterium
CGGGAACCGGCGTCGCTCCCGGGGTCGGCGTCGAGGTTCCCGTCGGCACGATGCCGACCCCGACGCTGCAAAACCCCGGCGTCGGTGCAACGGTCGGCGTCGTGAGCGGTGTCGGCACGAGCGTCGGCACGGGGTTGGGAGAACCACCGCCACCACCGCACGCGACCAAGAGCGCGCAGGTCGCGCTGAGTGCGATCAGTGCAGGGAGAAAACGCGCGCTCGAACTCTTCACCGCGGCCCTATTCGTGTCGGCGCGTGCGAGTTCTTTGCGCGCCTATTGGGCGGCCGGAAGATTCGGGTCGCCCAGAACGTCGGCCATTGCGCGATAGATATCGAGCCTCCCGCAGCCCTGCGCCGCCGCGCTCACACTGGGAAGCACGTACGCATCGCTGCAGAGATAGTTCCGAACCTGGGTCGGCGTAAGACTCGGTTTTACCGAGAGCAGCAACGCTGCGGCTCCCGAAACATGCGGTGTCGCCTGCGAGGTTCCGGCGATCAGAACGCGGCAATCGCCCGGTGAACCTGCAGAGGCCTCGAAGTCCGGCGTACAGGTCGCACCACCCATTGCGGTGCTCGAGTAGATATTCTCGATCCAATGCAGATCGTCGACGCCGGGGCCGAGGTTCGCAGGGTCGCCGCCGGGGGCGACGAGGCCCCAGGTCGTGCTTCCCGCCTGATAGTTGGAGTACGAGGCAACATACTCGACCGGAGTACTCGGGCTTCCCGGTGCGCCGCTACTATAGGTGCCGTTGGGGTAACCGTCGGAGAGCGCACTCGCGCCGACCGCGATCACGCCCGTGTCGCAAGCAGGCGCGTCGAGCGCGGCGCTGCCGGAGTTTCCGGAGGCGGCGACGACGACGACACCGGAGGCAATGGCGTTGGCAACGGCGTTCGCTTCGAGCGGATCGTCACCGCCCGCGCAACTTGCACCGATACTCAAATTGATGACGTTCGCACCATGCGCGACGGCATCGCCGATGCCCGAGGCGATATCGGCAGTCGATGCGCTCGTACTACAGGCCTGCGGGTTCGTGCCGAGTTGTGAGGTGCAGTTCGAAGGCGGCGACGGAAAGACGCGCTCGATGATGAGCGAGACATTGCCACCGACGCCGACGAAGCCGAGGCTATTATTGACGTCCGCTGCAGCGATTCCGGCAACATCGGTCCCATGCCCGTCGAGATCGGTCACGTAATTCGAACTCGATTGCACGCCGGTGTTGATATTGGTGATAAAGCAATGCGTATAGACGACCTTCGATTGCAACTCGGGATGCGTCACATCGGCTCCGGTATCGACGATCGCGATCCGGACCGCGGAATTTCCCGTTGCATCGGCGTTCTGATAACCGGCGGGAGCATCGGCGGCGTTTGCGTAGGCCCACGCGTGGCCGAGCGAGATCGCGTGCATATCCCATTGCCCGGGCAGGCTCGTTCCGGGTGATGGGCTCGGCGCGGGATTTCCGGCCTCGTAATACGGCGCCGTCGAGCCCGGGAAACCGTGGAAATAGGGATCGTTGGTCGTCACCGGCGCGACGACGCCCTGCGTGTAGCGCCGGCCCATCGGCACCACCGCCGTAACGCCTGGAAGCCGGCGTAATTGCGCGGCAAGCGCCGCGCTCTTTGCGGCATCGACGGCGACAAGATCGACGCTGGTTCCAACGCGCGAGAACAGAAAGCGTTGCGTCACGCTGCCACCGGCACGCGCGATCTGCGTGGAGAGCGTTCCGCGCGCGCTCGTCGCGCCGGCCGCGCTACGAACGACCTCCAACAGTGTTGGAATCGTACTCGGCTGCGATTGCTCCTTCGCCGGTGCTTTCCGGATCGCATCGCTGCCGAACGAGGCGAGCGATGCCGTCATCCGCCCCGTACTCGTCCCGTTCACGCTGCTCGGGCAGCTATACCCGATCGTCGGCGCAGTTGTCGGGGCGGGCGTCGGCACGATGCCGCCGATGATCGAACCGATGCCGCCTCCGCCGCACGCGGCGAGAAGCGAAATGGAGAGCAGCGCCGCAAGCGCGGTACGAAGACTCATCATAGCCATTAGACGTTACCCCCGCGCGATTCGTTTCATTCCCACCGGTCACCAAACGTTACGAGATCTTCACCTCGCGCCAGAGCAGGCCGAGCGCGGCGGTGGTTGCCCGCGCCTGAATCGCCGCTCGATCGCCGCGCAATTGCAGCGTCCATGCCCGCTCCCTGCGCGGGCCGACGAAGGCGACGCAGAGCGTTCCGACCGGCTTCTCCGCGCTCCCACCCTCCGGACCCGCGATTCCGGTCGTCGCGATGCCGATCTCGGCGCCCAATCGGGCGCGGACACCGCGTGCCATCGCGAGCGCGCACTCCTCGCTGACCGCACCGAAACGCGCGAGCGTCTCCTCGGGCACCCCAAGTTGGGTCTGCTTCACCGCGTTGTCGTAGGCGACCACTCCGCCGAGAAAGCGCCGCGACGCACCGGGGACGGCGGTGATCGCCGCCGCGATCCGCCCGCCGGTACAGGATTCAGCGACGGCAAGGCGCTCCGCGCGTTCGTCGAGCGCCGCGAGAACCGCCCCCTCCAACGTCATCGCATCGATGCCGAAGACATGCCCCTGAAGGCGCGAACGCAGCTCTTCTTCCAGCGGTGCGATCGATGCAAGCGCGCTCTCTGCAGAGGCGGCTTTCGCCATAATTTTTACATCGCAGCGATAATCGTGTGCGAGCACGGCGATCTTCGGGTTCTCCGAAGAAGTAAAGAGATCGGCGATGCGATGATCGATCTCCGATTCGCCGATATTGACCGTGTGTAACACGCGCGTCACGATGCCTTCGCGCACTTCGAAATGCGAACGTAACCACGGCAATAGGCGCTCCGCCAGCATCGGTTTCATCTCGCGCGGAACGCCGGGCATGCAGGCGGCGAACTTCCCGTCGGCGCGAAACGCGATAAATCCGGGTGCGGTCCCGTGCGGATTGACGAGCGGAAAACTTCCGCGCGGCAGAAAGGCCTGCTTCCGATTATTTTCGCGCATCGTGCGCCCGATCGAGGCAAAGAAACCCTCGATCTCGGCAAGCGCGGCGGGATCGAGCACGAGTTCGAGCCCGAAAGCATCCGCAACCGCCTCTTTCGTGAGGTCGTCGACGGTCGGGCCGAGGCCCCCGGTCGAGATAAGCCCATCGGCGCGCTCCAGGACCTCGCGTACCAAATGAGCGATCCGCTCGCGATTATCGCCGACGGCGTGGCTTGCATAGCAGTCGATGCCGTTTTCTGCAAGCGTTGCGGCGATATGCGCGGTATTGGTGTCGACGAGTTGTCCGAGCAACAACTCCGTTCCGACCGCGACGAGTTCGACGTTACTCATCTTCGAGTACCTGCGGAGCGAACGAAATTGCGAGTTCGTCTTCAAACCATTCCGGATAACGAAAATCGATCTCTGCATCGAATCCGTCGGCGATACGGATCATCTCCTTTCGACGGATGCCTCCCTGTTCGGGAGCACCATAACGTCTTCGAATACGCTCCTTCTGCGTCGCAAGGCACTCAATAAAACGTTCGAAGGTGCCGTCCATCGCGCGTTGCAGCGCGGCGCGGAGATTTTTCCCAACGCGCGGCGCGAGCCCGGTCGTGGAGACCGAGATGCGCACCGGTCCGGCTTTTGCCGTCGCCGCCATTGCGACGATGCCGTAGCGCGGCTGATCGATACAGCAGAGTAAAAAACGATGGCGATCGGCGTACTCGCGCAGCCGTGCCGAGAGCCGTTCGTCCTGCGGCGTCGAGATCACGAAAAACGCATCGCTGACGTCGCTCTCGCGAATCGTCGAGGGATCGGTGAGCCGAAGAAGATCGGCTCCGCTCTCTTCCAACGCGGCGGCCTTTTCGATCGCCTCCCGGTCGTCCGCCGCACCGATCACGATGCATCGACGACCTTTCAGATTCAAACTCACCGGATAGAACGGAATAACGGGTTTCATTAGAAATCCACCGGGCGCAGATAAAATTCGTTGATCGCGGTATCGCTCAGCATCGCGGTCGTCGGCAGGTGGCGTTTCCAATGCGTACCCTCCAGGCGTCGTCGCACGAGCGCAACCTCCGCGGCGTCGAAGCCGCGCGCCGTGAGTTGCTCGTCGCGATATCCGAGCAACATCGATGCAAGAATCGCGTCGGCGCGCGGATAGCGAATGCCGAGATCGCCCTCGTCGGTCTGGTTCGCTTCCAGATCGGCGCTCGGCGCTTTCTCGATCAGCGGCGCGGGAACGCCGAGGTAGCGTGCGAGCTCCCAGACCTGCGTCTTAAAGAGATCGCCGAGCGGATTGATCGGTGGTGTGTCGTCGGCATGCCACGTGAAATAGCCGAGAAGCCGTTCGGTCTTATTTCCGGTACCGATCGGTAAAGCGGCGAGCTTCGCCGATTGATCGAAAAGCACGAGCATTCGCGTGCGCGCGAGGACATTTCCGCGCCGGCGCGGGTCGGCATCGGGCTCGTACTGCAGATAGCCGTCGACCGCGGCGCTAATATCGATGGTTCGCGCGACCGCTCCGAGCGCATCGATGACGAGTTGCGCGTCGTCAAGGCTCGCTACGCTCGAGAGTCGATAGGGCATGCGGATGAGATGCACGTTCTGCGGCCCCAGCGCGCGCGCGCAAAGATAGGCGGTGACCGCTGAATCGACCCCACCCGAGAGCCCGACAACGGCATGCTTGATGCCGCGACGCTCGACACATTCGTCGCGCAGAAAGGCAACGAGCCAACGTGCCGCTACCTCGGGATCGATCTTGGGGGCAGCGTATGGGTCGCGCGGCGGCGGATCAACGATCGGCAGCATCGCTGCGCCCTCGCACCCAGGGCAACTCCTCATCGGTCAGCAGATCGGGGAGTACCGTGCGCAGATCGGCGAGCAAGGGAAGATTCGCGCGCGCGATCTCGACGTCATCGAGAAGCAGCTCCGCGCGTACGATGCACGCATCGTCGCCCTCGGCTTTTACCAACATCGTGCCGTCAGGGCCGATCGCGCACGAGGAACCGGTCATGCCCTTCCCGCCCTCAAAGCCCGCAAGCCCCGCGTAGAGAACGAAACACCCGTGCTCCATCGCTGTCCCACGCAGCAGATCACGCCAGCGCGTGACGGAGAGTAACTCGCCCTTGCCCTCGATCCCGCGACCGGGCGCCGCGCTCGGAACGACGATCGAACGGGCGCCTTTGAGCGCAGCGATCGTCGGGAGCATCGAATGCCAGATATCCTCGCAGATCAACAGCGCCGTCGTGCCGAGCAACGGAGAATCGAAAACCTGCACGCGATTGCCGCGCGAAAGAAAACGTTCTTCGTCGAAAACGCCGTAGGTGGGAAGAAACAGTTTGCGATGAACGTGGAGGATGCGCGTCTCTTTTTCGTCGAGCGCCAACCAAATCGCGCTGTTATAATACGATCCGTTCTCGACTTCGTAGAAACCCGCGACGATCTCCACCGGACGCTGCCCGGCAACGTCGCGCCAGAGTGAAGAAAGTTCGTGCCCGAATCGCTCGGCCGTTCGCGCCGCTTCGTAGACGGCTCCCTCGAGGAAGTATCCGGTGAGCGCAGCTTCCGGCAGAACGACGAGTTGCGGCGGAGCATCGAGCGCGGCGAGTTGGGCGAAGACCGCCCGCAACGCGGCGAGATTTTCTACGTAGTCGCCCTTGCGCGGTTTGCTCTGTACGAGCGCTATACGCGCGCGCGGGGCTCGGCTATCGCTCTGCACCGACGACGCTCGCGCCGATTTTTTCGGCACACTCTTCAGCGGGGTAGGTCCAAATTTCGGCGAGCGTGGGGTGGAGATGCGGAATTTTCGCAAACTGCTCGACCGTCGCATCGAAGTGCATCGCGACGATGACCTCGTGAATCAACTCCGAGGCTTCGGGGCCGATGCAGGCCGCACCCAAAATACGCCCGTCCTTCGGGTCGGCGAGCATTTTTACGAACCCGTCGGTCTTTCCAAGGCACATCGCCTTTCCGTGCTCGGCAAATGCATAACGCCCCGAGACATACGGCGTCCCCGCGCGCTGCAACTCTTTCTCCGTCGCACCGGCGACGGCAATCTGCGGTTCGGTAAAAATCGTATGCGAACGTTGCAGACGATAATCGGCTCGCTCGTCGCCGCCGGACAGAGCGTTGCGCGCAGCGATCTCGCCCTGATAGATCGCTACGTGCACCAAAAGGAACTCGCCGGTAACATCGCCGACGGCGAAGATGCGCGGATTGCTCGTGCGCATGGCGGAATCGATTTCGATACCGGAGACGGCATGCGCCTTAACGCCCGTGCGCTCGAGATCGAGCCCCGCGATATTCGGCACGCGCCCCAAGCAATAAAAAATCTCCTCGGCATCGACATCGAGCGCAATCCCATCACGCTCTAAGCGCACGATCTTGCGGCCGCGCTCTTTACGCACCGATTGCATCCGCGAGCGCAGATGAACGGCGATCCCTTCGTTGCGGAATGCCTCGGTGAGCGTCTCGCCGACATCGGTATCGGTTCCGGAAAGGAGGTGCTCGCCGCGAATGACGACCTGCGTCCGCGCACCCATGCGCGAAAGAAACTGACCGAGCTCGCAGCCGACGTAGCCGCCGCCGAGGACGATCGCCGATTCCGGAATGCGCTCCATCTCGAGCAACGCGTCGCTATCGAGAAAACCCGTCTCCAGCAAGCCCGGAAGCGCCGGCGGCGCGACGACACTCCCCGTTGCAATAATGAAGGTATCGGCCTCGAGCAATTCGTTATCGACGGCGAGTTCGCGCTCGCTGACGAAGCGCGCTTGACCGCGATGCAACGGAAAACGCTCGATCCCGTCGATGCGATCGGCGGCAAACTCGCCGACCAATGCCCGTTTGCGCGCCGCAATATACGACATGTCGATACGCGGTTCGCCGGTGGTGATGCCGAGTGCCACCGCGGTGCGAATCGCTTGCACGCGATCGCTGCTGGCAAGAAGCGCTTTGCTCGGCATGCATCCCCGCAGTATGCAGAGTCCCCCGAGCGGGCCGCGATCGACGATGCCCACGCGCGCACCGAGATCGCGTGCGGTCCGTGCCGCAGCATAGCCGCCGCTGCCCGCGCCGATCACCACAAGGTCGTAGTGCGTCCGGCGGCTCATCTCCTACTGCCGAGATGGTGTGTCGTTGAAACGAAACGCACCGTTCCGCCCGCCTGGACGAGAATCGATCGCGTTCGCGCACGATTTTCGTAGAAACGCACGCCGTGGACGAGATCGCCGTCGGTAATCCCCGTCGCGCAGAAGAGCACTTCATCGCTCTTCACGAGATCGTCGATGGCAAGCACGCGATCGAGGTTACCGAAACCCATCGCTTGCGCGCGCGCCGCTTCTTGCGGGTTTCGCGGTTTTAATCGGCCCATGAAATTTCCGCCGAGGCATTTGATCGCCGCAGCCGCGAGGACGCCCTCCGGCGCACCACCGATGCCCATCGCGACGTGAACGCCGGTGGTGTCGATGGCGGTGGCGATACAGGCATCGACGTCGCCGTCGGAGATCAGTTTGATGCGCGCGCCCGCGCTGCGCACCTGTTCGATGAGCTCGCCGTGGCGCGGCCGGTCGAGGATCACCACGCAGATATCGCCGATCGGCTTCTCGAGCGCGCGCGCGACCGCTGCGAGGTTCTCTTGAACCGAGGCGTCGATATGCACGTGAGGCGCCGCCTTCGGCCCGACGGCAAGTTTTTCCATATACGAATCGGGAGCGTGCAAGAGTCCTCCGCGCGGCGCAATCGCCATCACGGCAATCGAGTTCGGGAGACCGTTTGCGACGAGATTGGTACCCTCGACGGGATCGACCGCGATATCGACCGCCGGGCCGCCGCAGCCGACCTCTTCACCGATGAAGAGCATCGGTGCTTCGTCGCGCTCGCCTTCCCCGATCACGATCCGGCCGCTGATCTCCATCTCGCCTAACGCCGCGCGCATCGCTTCGACGGCGGCGCCGTCGGCGATATCGCGTTCGCCGCGACCCATCCAATGGGAAGCAGCGAGCGCCGCACGCTCGGTTATGGTAACGAAATCAAGCGAGGGCTTCATGCGCTCCTGCGTGGCTACATCGTTCATCCGCCTCAGGCTACAAGGGAAGCGGTGCGAATCCTTTAACTCCCCCCGGCGTGTCCGAACGTCTCACCAACGCAGCATCCCCTACCGGCTATTCCGGCCGACGTACGCTCGAAGGAGGCATCCCTGCTCTTCTCGTCGTGACGCTCGCGGGGCTCACCCTCGGTTTCTTTCTCTGGGAGAGTCTGGCGGCGCCGCGCTTGGGTGCGTTCTTCGGCGAGATCGCCTTTATTGCACTCCCGCTCCTCGGAGCCGTCGCAACGTGCCTTCTCTGGCTGGAGTACGCGCGCTATTTTAGCGCCCGAGCCGGTGTCACGTTCGCGAAATCGCTCCGGCACGACGCCATCACCTGGGCGCCGTTCCTCCTGCTCTGGGCGACCTACATCGTCCCCCCGAATCTCGCGACCGGTTCGCGGATGCTCGTGCTCGCAGCGATGCTCTTCGCGATTCTCAAACTCCTCATCGCCGCGCGCTTCAACCAGACCGTGCGCGAAGTGCTGCTCGACTTCGTGGCCACGCGCGCAGCGATCATCGTCATCGCCGAACTCGCCGCAGTCATCATCGGCCAGCGCCCCGGGCAACACGTGAGCGAATCATCGCAGTTGTTGCTCGCGGTATGGGGACGCTGGGATGCCGTCCACTATCTCAACATCGCAACGCGCGGCTATCAAGGCACGGAGATGGCGTTTTTCCCACTCTATCCCATGATGATTCGCGCGCTCGGCGTCCTCGTCGGCAACCACCTCGTCGCCGGACTCCTCATCTCGAACGCCTGTTTTTTCTTCGCGCTGCTGTTTCTTTATAAATTTCTCGAACGCGAATTCGACCGTACCGTTGCGCGGCGCGCGATCTTCTACGTCTCGATTTTTCCCTCCGCGGTCTTCTTCTCGGCGGTCTACACCGAATCGCTCTTCTTCATGCTCACCGTGGCGACGTTCTTTTACCTACGGCGGCGCCGCTGGCTCATTGCCGGAGCGATCGGATTTTTCGCAGCGATGACGCGCGTTGAAGGCATCCTCTTGGTCGTACCGTTCGCGTTAGAGTGGTACTCCGTCTATCGGCAGCGGCTCGTCGAAAACATCCGTTCGCTGCTCCCGGCAGCGCTGATCGGCTGCGGACTCGCACTCTATATGGCCTACCTCTGGGTGCTGACCGGCGATCCGCTCTTCTTTTCACATGTCCAGGCGCATTGGAACCGGCACCTCGCACCACCGTGGGTGAGCGTTGCGAATTCGTTTATCGCCATCGCCCACGCTCAATCCGGCGCTGCGGTTGCAAACCAGGCGCTCGAATTGAGTTTTACCGCGCTCATGGTCGCGGTGCTGATCTTCGGCTGGAGGCGGTTGCGCCCGTCGTATATCGCCTACATGGCGCTCTCGATTCTCATCCCGATGTCGACATCGAGCCTGATGAGTATGCCGCGTTTCGCGCTCGTACTCTTTCCGCTCTTTGCGATCCTCGCTCGCTGGGGCGATCGCCCCTGGGTCAACAATCTCATCCTCGCCTTCTCGCTCCCGCTCTTAGGGCTTTTCACCGTTCTCTTTGCCGATTGGTATTGGGTTGCATAGTATCGTTCATTCCGTCGCCAAGCGCCGCGGCGTTCGCCAATTCACGAAATTTGCGATCGTCGGGCTCTCAGGCACGATCCTCAATTTCATCCTCTTCACGGTTCTCCAACACTTCGTTCCCAACCACGACCAGGCGTTGCCGTATGCGATCATCTATTCGATTGCGTTCATGGCCGGCGGCGTCTCGAATTATTATCTCAACCGACGCTGGACGTTCCGTTCGGATGCAAACGCGGTACGCGAAGGGGTGAAATTCCTCACGGTATCGGCGCTCGCATTGCTCGTCGGTCTCGGTGTTGCTCCGCTCACCAAACCGTTCTTCGGCAACCACTACGGGCATCGCACCTGGCTGGTCGGAACGATTGCCGGTATCTTCGTGAATTTTTTCGTCAATAAATACTGGACGTTTCGGCACACGCGGTGAAATCGTTCCGTTTTCTTCTGCTCGCGATCTGCCTGTTCGGCGCGGCCCTGCGGTTGCACGGCATACATAATCCGATCCTCGATCATCCCAACTGGCGCCAGGGAGATACCGCGAATATCGCGCGGAATTTTTATCGTCTCAACGGCAACATTCTCTACCCGCAGACCAACTACGACGGGCCGCCGCCGCACTACGTCGAGCTGGAACTGCAGATCGTGCCCTACCTCGCCGCCGCGCTCTATCATCTCTTCGGCATCCACCCGATCTTCGGGCGCCTGCTCACCCTCGCTTTCAGCGTCGCGACGATCGCGGTGCTCGGGCTCTTCGGGCGCTGGCTCTTCGACGATGCGCTCGGAGGGCTGATCGCCGCACTCGCTTTTGCGATCTTTCCCGGGAGCATCTACTACGGGCGCACCTTTACTCCC
This sequence comes from Vulcanimicrobiota bacterium, assembly GCA_027422105.1. Lineage (GTDB taxonomy): Bacteria > Vulcanimicrobiota > Vulcanimicrobiia > Vulcanimicrobiales > Vulcanimicrobiaceae > JABEUX01. Next base: position 10,476 of record DAIBFU010000019.1, read on the forward strand.
GACGCGGCGATGGTGTTCTTCCTTACTGCGGCGCTCTATGCAACGGCACGATTGCTGCTTGAGGATCTCGCCGTCGAGCCGCGTCGACTTGCACGGGCAGCTGGGCTCTGTACGATGGCCCTGCTCGCGAAGCCGGTCGCGCTCGCCGGCCTCGTCGCCGCCGTCGGCCCACTCATCGAACGCTTGCGCGCGAAACATCCGATCCGCCCAACCGCGTTGATCGTTCTCGGCTTCGTTCCGCTCGTGATTCTCGAAATGTACGATCACGCGGTGCGCGCACATGCACAGTGGCGATGGGCGAGCGGCATCCTCCACAAGCACGTTCTTCCGCATCTTCTCGGATCGTTGACCTCTATCCATGCGTTCGCACGGCAGATCGAACTTGCACTCTACGGTTTGAACCTTTTCCGGATGACGATGCTCGGTAGCATCGGCACGATCGTCGTTCTTCTTTCGCTCTTCGTGCTTCCGCGCGTCCGGATGCGCTCTCCGTTGCTCCTGCCGCTCTGGTTTCTCGGTGCGGCGTTCTATACATATGCGGTGATCGCGGTCGAACGCGTCGATTACTATCTCTTTTTGCTGCTCCCGCCGTGCGCACTTGCCATCGGCGGTGCGGCGATCTGGGCGCGCAATCGCTTCGGCACGAGCCGCCCCGCCTCGATCGCTCTCGCGGTCGGAGGAGCGATTCTCGGAACGGCGGTCCTCCTCGGCGGCCTCACCGCGATTGCACCGTACTATCGCTATAGCAAGTCGGCGTACCGAAACGCGGTCGCTCTCGACCGCGCGCTACCGCGCAACGCCTTACCCGTCATCGCGCATTACGGTCCCGATATCTTTTACTACATGGATCGTTTCGGCTGGGAAGAGGATCCTTATCTCTGGACGCCCTTCGATGAAGAGAGCGCCATCGCTAAAGGATCGCGATATTTTATCTCGATCGAAGATGCGCGCTTCCGGAAGAATCTCGAACTCTGCGCCTGGATGTCGCGCTTTCCGCTCGTTCGCTTTCCCGGCGTGAGTTGGCCGGTCTATCACACCTCGTTACGCGCGATCCTTCCCGGAGCGAAGCGACGCTGGCGTGCATTCCGCCGCGCCGAGCATGCGGGGCAGGGGCGCGCTTTCCTCACCGCACACGGACTCTGCCTGCTCCACTCAGGGCAGGGGTAGGAGCGAGGTTCCCCCGAGGTTCGAAGAGCCCGTCGCTGCGGCGTTGGGAACCCCCGAACTTACCAGCTGTCGATAGGCGATCAAACGATTGGTGTTGCGCGCGACGTCTAGCTCGAGTTCGTACGATGCTTTGATCGCCGAGGTGAGGTCGCCGGTATCGTAGGTGTAGGAAAATCGATGCAGGTTGCGCACGATCGCCGTATTGGCGATATCCAACTGCGCGTACGCTTCCAAGATTCGACGCGCGGCGCTGCGATAGGTTGGGTAATTCGAGCTGACGATGCTCTGTTTGAGGCTCGCGCTCTCGATCTCGGCGCGCAGCGCCTGCAAGCGCAGATCTTTCGGCGCGATATGCTCGGCCTGACGGATCGTTCCCAACGCCCCTTGCAGGTCGCCGAGCGTGTACTGCTTGTGTGCAAGATCGGCGGCGGCGGCGACATAGCCGGCACGCACCGTCGCATCGTGCGGATCGATCTTCAGCGCGAGGCGATAGGAGAGCTCGGCGCCGCGGACATCGCCGCGTGCAAGCGCGAGGCGCCCCTGGTGGACGCGCGTCTGCGCGATCCAGGAAGCGACGGTATGCGCGCAACCGCTCAGCGCGAGTACCGAGGTGACGAGCGCGAGGGAGCGGATGCTAGAAGTGAACGTGGACGGCAAAGCGGGCTACCTCCTCGACCAAAAGCGCTGCAGGCACGAAGAGCAACTGCGAGAGTATCGTACCGATAATCGCGGTCAGCGACAAGTAGAAGACCATCGCGCGCACTTCGTCGATATTGCGTTTTCCGTGGATCGCCTGGTCGGTAATCATCGATGAGGTCGGATCGACGAAGAGCGTAAAGGCGATGGTGCCGATGCCGTTGACCACGCCCGAGAGGCTGATCGCGGTGCGCGAGACCGCCGGATCGAAGACCGAGGCGAGAAACGCAGCCTGCACGCCGATGGCGTAGACCGCCATGACCAGAATGTTGAAGATCAACATCCGGCGCGGTAGGCAGCGCCAGTTGAAGGAGCGCAGCTGCGCCAACGTCGGGAAATGCTGCGCTCGGAGCACCTCTAACACAATGCGCGGATGCAGTAGACGGGCGACAGCATTCGGAACCGAGCCGCGCGCCTCAAAGGAGGCGACGCCGCGGCGGAAGAGATAGGCGAACATCGGCAGGAAGAGCGCAAAGACGATCATCCCGAAGGTTCCGGCCAACACGATCAATCGGAGCTGCATTTCGAAGGTGTGCTGCCAGAGTGCGACCGCGTGCGGGTGATGATGGTAGCGCACCACCGCACGGCCCGCGCTATCGGAGAGCGGGCCGATAAAAAACGCGGAGAAGAGATTGGCGAGTCGCCCCGTCGTGACGAAGAGATTGAAGAGCGAGATCGAGGTCGCGATACGTTTGGTCTGTACGCCGGCGAGACGGGCGGCATAGGCGCCGATCGTCACGCCTTGCACGATGAACGTAATGAGCATCGCGCCCCAGAGCTTCCCGGAGAAGAGATGCGGAACCAACGAAAGGCTATGCGCCATGTGCTCCCCATCCGATCTCGGCGGCGGCGGTCGGGCCGACGAGCGCAAGCGCTCGGCGTTGCGGTGTAAAGGCCATCTGCGCGATCTCGAGCACGCTCTCGGTACTCACCGCATCGATGCCGCTCTCGATCTCCTCTTGCGGGATCTCGCGGCCATGGACGAGTTCTTGACGACCCAGACGCATCATGCGGCTGGAGGTACTCTCGAGGCCGAGCATCATGCTGCCTTTGAGGTGCTCTTTGGCCTGGCGAAGCTCTTCTTCTCCCACCGGCTCGCTTGCGAGCCGACCGACCTCATCGAGGATCGTGTCGATACAGGGTTGCGCGTTTTTCAACGAGGTTCCGGCATAGACCGCGAGGCTGCCGGCTTCGCGATAGGTGCTGCCGTACGCGGTTACGGTATAGACAAGTCCACGTTTCTCGCGAACTTCTTGAAAGAGACGGCTCGACATCCCGCCACCGAGAATCGTTTGCGCAACCGAGAGCGCGTACCGTCGCTTGTCACGCGCGCTGACGCTGGGGCCGCCGAGAACGAGATGAACCTGTTCGATATCTTTGCTTCGACGCGCAAGCGAGATATGCGCGGAGGGCGCCGCAGCGGTCGGCAGTTTCGCTTCGCCGCGCCGATCGCCGAGCGCTTGTCGCGTTAGCGCGACGATCTCATCGTGATCGACGTTTCCGGCGGCGCACAGCACGACGGCATTCGGTGCGTAATGCGCGGCGAGGTGCGCGTGCAGATCGCTCGATTCCAGCGCGGCGACCGTCTCGGGGAAGCCGATCGTCGGCGCTCCGAGATCGGAGCCTTCCCACAGTTGTTGGGAAAAAATCTCATGCACGAGATCGTCCGGCGCATCTTCGTACATCTTGATCTCTTCGAGGACGACGTTGCGTTCTTTGCGCAACTCCTCGGGATCGAAGAGCGAATGGGCGAGCATATCGGCGAGCACATCGATGGCGAGCGGAACGTGTCGATCGATGACTTTTGCGTAGTAGCAGGTCGTCTCTTTGTCGGTAAAGGCGTTCAGATCGCCGCCGACGGAATCGAGCGCTTCAGCGATCTCGCGCGCACTCCGCCGCGTTGTCCCCTTGAAGAGCATGTGCTCGACCATGTGCGAGATTCCGCGAAGGTGCGGTGCCTCGGCGCTGGAACCGACATCGACCCAGAGCCCGATGCTCGCCGAACGCACCGAGGACATCTCTTCGGTGATGACGCGCAGCCCATTCTCCAGAACGCTCTTCTTACGCACCGCCGCTTCTCCCCTCGAGCGCGCGCTTGACCCAGCGCGGATCGGTGACTACACCGATTCCCGCCTGCAAACGATGCGCGAGCTCCGCCGCGCTCTCGCCGCGCCGCACGCTGACCGTCAGTACATCGCGCTCGGTCGGCTTCGCCTTGTCGCCGGAGACATCCGTTCCCGGCGCGACCGGAATCGGCACCACGATCCAACAATCGACTTCGCGGATCGTCGGCGAGGCGGCGAAGGAGCTCTCGACCGCGCCGACGAGCTCGCGATCGAGCAGCGCCGCGCTGACCGGACCGTGGAACTTCTCACCTGAAAAACGCAACCCGACATAGGTTCGATTCCTCAGCCCCGACGCGCGAATCTCCAGCAACTGAACGGGTAAGACATGCGAAAAAATCCGCTCGCCGATCGTTTCTGCGAGCGCGCGCCGGTTGCCGCGTGCGCGTGCTTCCGCATCGATCTGCGCGATCGACGGGTGAGCGCGTAGCGCGGCAAGAGCAAAGATCGGCGTTACGAGGGTGAGTGCGAAGGCGAACGCCGCGCCGAGAATCCTAGTACGATGCAGCAACGTAGGCTCGTACCTTCGCCGGTTCGCCGCATGCAACGCAATTTTTTTCGTCGCCTTCGAGTGGGCGAAGCACGCGCGTCGTCGCCGAACATTCGGCCTTGATGTGCGCCTCGCATTCGGGTCGATTGCACCACGCGATATCGATCATTCCGGCGCGCTCGCGCGCGGCCGTATAGAACGCTTCGCGATCGACGATGCGAATAATTCGTGCATCGAGCGCGGCTTTCGCTTGCGCGTAGAGCGATTCTTGTACCAGTTCCAGCGACCGGCGCACCTCATGCTCCAGTGCGTCGACGGCGATACTCCGCGAACGATCCGGCATACCTTTCTCAAGATCGCGGCGCACGAGAATGACGCTGCCGGCATCGACATCGCGCGGGCCGATCTCGATGCGTAGCGGCACACCGCGCATCTCCCATTCGGCATACTTCCAGCCCGGGGATTGATCGCGGTCGTCGACGCGAACCCGCATTCCGGAGCGTTTCAGTGCGGCGGCGAGTTCGTGCGCGCGGTCGATCGCGCGCCGATCCTCACCGCGGACGATTGGAATAAAGACCGCTTCGATCGGCGCGAGTTTCGGCGGAATGCGCAGCCCGCGGTCATCGCCGTGCGTCATAATCGTCGCGCCGAGCATTCTCCACGAGACCCCCCACGAGGTCGTATAGGCGTGCTTCACTGCGCCGTCGAGATCGGTGAACGCAATATCGAAGGCCCGCGAAAAATTCTGCCCGAGGTCGTGCGAGGTTCCCGACTGCAACGCTTTACCGTCGGGCATCAACGCTTCGATACTGTAGGTCTCGACCGCACCGGGGAAACGCTCGCTCGCGCTCTTCGGCCCGGAGAGTACCGGGAGCGCCACAACGTTGCGCGCGAACTCCTCGTAAACGCCGAGCATCTTCAGCGTCTCTTCACGTGCCTCTTCCGCCGTGGCGTGCGCGGTGTGCCCTTCCTGCCAGAGAAACTCCATCGTCCGCAGAAACGGACGCGTCGCTTTCTCCCAACGCACGACGTTCGCCCATTGATTGATCAAGATCGGCAGATCGCGATAGGATTGTACCCACTGCGCGTACATCGTTCCGATCGTCACCTCGGAGGTCGGTCGAATCGCCAGGCGTTCGGTGAGTTTTTCGCCACCGCCATGCGTGACCCACGCCACCTCGGGCGCAAAACCTTCGACGTGCTCGGCTTCTTTGGTGAGCAAACTCTCCGGAATCAACAACGGAAAGTACGCGTTCTCGTGCCCCGTCGCTTTGAAACGCGCGTCGAGTTCGCGTTGCAGATGCTCCCAGAGCCCATATCCATACGGACGTAAAACGACGCAACCGCGCACCGGCGCGTAGGAGATCAGTTCGGCCTTCAGGCAGACGGCGGTATACCACGCCGAGAGATCCTCGGATTTCGGCGGGATCGATTTTGGAAGTGCTACGGGAGCTTCGGACATAAGCGCACCGGGTTCGCGTGATTTAGCGGGGCCGCCTGCGCGGAGGCGCGAACCCGAGCCGTCGATGCCCAAACTCACCCGTATCTACACGCGTACCGGCGACGACGGAAGCACCGGCCTTGTCGGCGGCCAGCGCATCGCGAAGAACGACCTGCGCATCGAGACCTACGGAACGGTCGACGAGTTATCGAGCGCCATCGGGCTCGCCCGCACGGCACTGCGGCCCCTCCTCGCCGAGCATGCGCGCGCGAAACGCCTCGATGACTGGTTGAGTTGGGTGCAGGATGCCCTCTTCAATCTCGGTAGCGATCTCGCTACGCTACCTGCCGACCGCCGGGACGCTATGCCGCTTGCTTCGAGCGAGGATGTACGTGCATTGGAGCGGGCGATCGACGAAGCGCAGCGCGATCTCGAACCGCTCGCGAACTTCATCCATCCGGGCGGCTCGCCCGCGGGCGCATTTCTCCACCTCGCGCGCACGATCTGCCGACGCGCGGAGCGCTTGCTCGTCACCCTTCGCGGTGACGAGGAGGGGCTCTCGATCGAAGCCCTCCATTTCCTCAATCGCCTCTCCGATGCGCTCTTCGTCTGGTCGCGATGGATTAACGCCGAGCTCCGCGAGCCGGAGTATCTTTGGAACCCCAAGGGAGCCCCGCCGCTCTGACGCTCGCCTAGGGGGACGCCGCGACCGGGCCTGCGAAGAGCGCGGCCGATGGCATTTTTTGAACGGATGTTCGCTACAACGAACGTCGAGCGGCTGCGCGCGCTCGCACAAAGAAAAATTCTCAAACGCGCATTATCGGCGAAGGATCTCGTTGCCATAGGGCTGGGAACGATGATCGGCGGTGGTATCTTTACCACCATCGGCACCGGTGTCAAGGGCGCCGGACCCGCCGTTATCATCAGTTACCTGCTCGCCGGGATCACCTCGTTCTTTGCCGCACTCTGCTATGCAGAGCTCGGTGCGATGGTGCCGATCGCCGGAAGCGCGTACACCTATGCGTACGCGACGATGGGCAAACTCTTTGCGTGGATCATTGGTTTTGCGCTCATTTTCGAGTATGGAATCAGCGCCGCGCCGGTCGCACAACAATTTTCAGCGGCATTTCAAGACGTATTGAAATCGGTCGGCTTCGCGCTTCCCGCGTGGGCGCAGCAATCGAATCTCGTCATTCACGGGCAGTGGTGGCAGCTCAATACCTGGGATCTCGCGCACTCACAGGTCGATGTCATCGGGGCGCTCTTCGTCCTCGGCCTCTCGGTCCTACTCTCGGTCGGCATTCGCGAAACGGCGACGACCAACAACGTCTTTGTCGTTCTGAAGATCTCGGCGCTGATGGTCTTTATCGTCGCCGGTCTCTTCCTCTTCCATCCGGCAAATCTTCACAATTTCAATCCGTTCGGGTGGGGAAAGCTCACGCCGTTCGGCGGATCGGCGGACTACAATTCGACGGTTCAGCCCTACGGTATCGTGGCAATCGCCGCATACGTATTCTTTAGTTACATCGGCTTCGATACGGCGACCACCACCGCCGAAGAATGCAAGAACCCCAAGCGCGACGTTCCGCTCGGCGTTCTCGGCGCGTTGGGAATCGGCACGCTGATCTACTGCGCGACCGCGATCGTCCTCGTCGGCGCGATGCCGTGGTCGAAGGTGCCGATCAAAGATCCTTTGGTCGTCGCACTTGCCCCACTCCATCTGCCGTTCGTTAGCGCGATCATCGTCATCGGCGTCCTCGCCGGTACGACGAGCGTTGCTTTAAGTTCGCTGCTCGGTCAGTCGCGCATTTTCTACGTCATGGCGCGCGACAAAATGCTGCCGCCGATCGTCGCCAAGGTGCATCCGAAATTCAAAACCCCGGTGAACACCACAATGTTCACGGGATTCGCCGTCGCGATTCTCACGCTCGTCGTGCCACTCAATCAGCTCCTCAACCTCGTCAACATCGGCACGCTGATCGCGTTCACGGTCGTCTGCGCCGGAGTACTCTATCTGCGCAAGCGCAAACCCGATATGCCGCGCAGCTTCCGCGTACCGTTCGTTCCGCTCTTCCCCATCTTAGGTATCGTCTCGTCGCTCTTTTTGGCGATCTTCGGGCTCTCTCGCACGACCTGGGAGTGGTTTGCCGGCGCGCTCGTCATCGGCCTGGTCTTCTTCTTCAGTTACGGTTTTTGGCGCTCGAACCCCGAGCAGATCGTTCCGGTCGACGAACCCGAGGGTCTCAGCGAGGTTTAGCGACGCTCTGAAAATTGAGCCCGGGCGTGAGAATGTCGACGCGGTTGCGAGCCTTTTCGTAAGCGACATGAACGGCGAACGCGCGCGAGATAATCGCCGCATCGACCATCGTACGCCCGTGCAACACGAACGGCGCGCGGCTTAACGGAATAGCGCGCCCGTCGAGATTTGCGAAACGATCGCCGATGCGAAAGCGCACCACGGTCCGCCCGCGGATCAGAATGACCTCGCGCTTCGCGGGAACCACTTCGATCCGTCCACCGACGCGCCGCGCTATGCCGCGCACCGGAAGAAAGAGATGCTCGTCGGCGGTAACAAACGGCGCGACGCGCGGGTTGACCACACGCCCGTTCACGCGCAACTCCGGGCGCTGCGCGAGCGCGAGCCAGAGGGCGGTGAGGCCGGCGAGCGCACACGTCAGCAAGACCGTGCGCGCGCGTGGTACGGTATAGGTCACGAAACGAGCGTCACCTCGTGTCGATAGGCGGGATACTTTTCGAGAATGACGCGTTCGATCTCCAGGCGCAAGGCGCCGAGTAGTTCTTCTTCCGGATAGGTGCCGATCAACGCACCGGCGCGATAGATTGCGCCTTTCCCCTTGCCGCCCGCGACGCCGACATCGGCCATCTTCGATTCACCCGGCCCATTGACGACGCAACCCATCACCGCGACTTTGACCGGAGCGGTGTAGAGCTTGGCGATCGCTTCGACGCTGCGCCCGAGTTCGAGCACCGAGATCTCGGCGCGACCGCAACTGGGGCAGGCGGTAATATCGAATCCTTTTTCGCGCAGACCCAACGACTTCAGGATTCCCCAACAGACCGGAATCTCTTCGATCGGATCGGCGGCTAACGAAACGCGAATCGTATCCCCGATACCTTCGAATAAAAGAATCCCCAAACCGATCGACGATTTGATCGTGCCGTCGCGCAGCAGTCCCGCCTCGGTGATGCCGAGGTGCAGCGGATAGGGCGTCCCGCGATCGCGCAGACGCGTATCCATCAGGCGATAGGCGTAAACCGTGGTAAGAACGTCGTGCGCCTTCAACGAGACCGCGATATCGTCGTGACCGTGCTCTTCGAGCATCGCAATATGGCGCATCGCCGATTCGACCATCGCCTCGGCGCTATGTCCGAGCCGCTCTTCCAAATCCGGCGCAAGCGAGCCCATATTGACGCCGACGCGAATGGGGATGCCCCGTGCCTTCGCCGCGAGCACAACCTCCGCGACTTTCTTCGGATCGCGGATATTTCCGGGATTGAGCCGCAGCTTCGCGACGCCGGCCTCGATCGCTGCAAGCGCCATGCGATGATCGAAATGAATGTCGGCGACAATCGGCACCGGCGAGCGATGGACGATCCCCGGAAGCCCGTCGGCATCGGGCGTATCTTTCACCGTCACGCGGACGACTTCGCAACCCTCCATCGCCAAGCCGTAGATCTGTTCGAGCGTCGCATCGGCATCTGCGGTATCGGTCGTCGTCATCGATTGAACGACGACCGGATGATCGCCGCCCATCCAAACGCGTTTGACGTCCGCTTTGCCGGTCTTATTAAAGAGCTCGATTGCTTTGCTCTTGCGGCGGAGACGGAGCATTAGTTGAGCGCCCCTTTACCGGCGATGATGTTCCCGATATCGTGAATCGCGATGATGGCAAAGAGTGCGAGCACGACGGCAAAGCCCGCGAAATGCACCATCGCTTCGCGCTCGGGATCGACCGGCTTGCCGCGAATCAATTCGGCGATGATGAAGGCTGCGCGGCCGCCGTCGAGTGCCGGAATCGGCAAGAGATTGAAGAGCCCGAGCGCAAACGAGATCGTCGCCGCGAGCGCAAAATACGGACCCCAACCGAGATCTTGAATCGCGATTGCCGCGCGGCCGATGCCGATCGGGCCGCTCACCTGTCCCGCGTACTTCGTGAAGTGCGTGACGAGTTTTTCAATGCTTCCGACGCTCTGTGCCGCGATGAGACCGTAGGTATAGCCCGCATCGATGAACGCATCTTTGAAGCCGACGCGCTCGTAGGGAATGCTCGCAGCAATGCCGATGCAACCGTCGCGCGCCTGCCCCGGGCAGGGGCCGGGAACGGCGTTGTGTACCTGCGTTACACCGTCGTGCAGAAAAGTGATACGGAGCGTCTTCCCAAGCGACGCATGCAATTTCTTCACCAGCGCGGTTCCGCTTGAATACGCAACGCCGTCGACGGAGAGAATCTTATCACCCGGAGCGATCCCGGCGTGCTGCGCCGGTGAACCGCTCTCCACGAGTGCGACGACGGTACTCGGTTTTGAGGAGGCGACCCCGAATGCGAGGATCCCGATCAAAAGAATCACGTAGGCGAGTAGAAAATTGACGATCGGCCCGGCAAG
>DAIBFU010000020.1:0-20957 GCA_027422105.1 Vulcanimicrobiota bacterium
TCACCCGGCGCGCAACACTTTACCGTGACGGCTGCACAATATGCGTTTGTCATGCCTTCGGTCATCCCGGCGAACGTGCCGATCGTCTTCGACGTAACATCTCAAGATGTCAACCACGGCTTCGGTATCTATGCCCCTGACGGTAATCTTTTTGCGCAGGTACAAGCGATGCCGGATTATATCAATCATCTGCCGATCGAGTTTCACGTCAAGGGTCACTATACCGTAAGGTGTCTCGAGTTTTGTGGAATCGGGCATGCGTATATGCACGGAGGTTTCGACGTACGATGAAAATTATGTGGACCTACATTGTTGCGGGCCTCACGATTTTTGGGCTCATGCTATTGGTGGGAATCGGCCTCCGCGCCTCGCAGGCAGGTTGGTTGCCGATCGATACCGGAACGTTCTACTCGCTGCTGAGCCTTCACGGCGTCGGCATGATTACGGCGATGGCCATCGCGGGGTTGGGTCTTCTGTGGTATCTCGTCGATAGGGAGATCAAATTGGACGAACGCGTTGCGCTACTCGCGTTCGCTTTTTTTGCAATCGGGGTCCTTTCCGTCATTGTCAGCGTCGTTTTCGGCCATTTCGGTGCGCTCTGGACGATGCTCTATCCGCTCCCGTTTGTGGGGACGACATGGCCCGCATGGGCGACCGGAGCTTGGTTGATGGGCGTTGCCTTGGTCATGCTCGGCTTCATGCTGATTTGCGCGCAACTCCTCGGCGCAATTTTACGGCAGTACGGCGGGCTCGGGTCGGCGCTCGGTGTCGACTACGTTTTTCGACGCAAGGCGTTTGAAGCGGCCGGTAAACACCCGCCGAAGCCGCAGATTTTCGCCGCTACGGTCGTCTCGATCGACGGACTCATCGGTGGTGCGTCGGGACTTTTGGTGGGGATAGCGATGATCGCCCATCTACTCGATCCACATGTGGCGATCGATCCGCTTTGGGCAAAGAATCTCACCTACCAGTTCGGACATACCTTCGCCAATCTCACGATGTATATGGCGGTCGCAGGCATTTACGTCGCCTTGCCGATTTGCACGAAACGAGAGTATCATTCGTCGGTCCCGCTCGCGGTTGCATGGTGGGGCACGCTCGTCTTCGTCATCATCGCGTACTTCCATCATCTCTACATGGACTTCGTACAATGGCCGATCGTCCAATATATCGGCGAAATTAGTTCGTATCTTGCTGCGGTGCCGGTGGTGGTCGTGACGGTCTTCGGCGGGCTCATGTTGATCCATCGTTCGGGGATGAAGTGGACGCTGGGATCGATGTTTTTCTTCGCCGGTATGGTCGGCTGGATCGTCGGTGGAAGCGCGGCGATTCTCGATGCGACGATTCCATTGAACGTCGACCTTCACAACACACTCTGGGTTCCGGCACACTTTCATACCTATCTTCTCGAAGGCGTTCTGCTCTTTATTTTGGGTTGGGTTTTTGTGGCGCTGGAGCAACGTGCCGGTAGCGCCTCGAATGCCGTGGTGCGCTGGATCGTCGGCATGGGAATCTTCGGCGGCGGTGCGATCTTCTTGATTCCGTTCTATGTCGCCGGAGCGGCCGGGGTGCCGCGTCGTTATGCAGTCGAGCCCGCTCCGGGGCCGTTTTGGGCCGGCATCGCGACGATCGGAGCGCTCCTCGTTCTTGTCGGCGTTCTCGCCGCGCTCGTCGAGGGCATTCGACTCGCGCGCAAGCCTGCGCTGAGCGTTTCGCAATGAGTCGGCGGGGCGTCGGTTTTGTGATCCTCGCACTCACCGCTCTCGCTGCGCTCGTACCGTTCATCGACCATCAAGCCGAACTGCCGATTTGGCAACACCACCTCCTGCATGCAGGGCTGATGGCCGGCGGTGCGCTCGCGGGCATCCTCATCACGGCGCGCCCGCGTGGTTCGGCGGGTGGAAGTGGATTTTGGCTTCTTCCGGCATTGCTCGCGCCGATGTTGGCGATGTTTGCAATGTGGCCGTCTGCGTATAACTATTTCGAACTTCATCCACTGGGGCACGTGCTCGAACATATCGTACTCATCGCACTTGCTTATATCACCACCGCTGCGGCCGAGAGTTACGCGGCCGGGCTCGGTTGGCTCATCGGTGGAACGATGATTTTTATGGCCGTCGCAGCGGCGCGCGGCTTCGGCGTGACATTCGGCAACGGTTCCTAGCCTGCGCCTTCATTCGGAAACGCATTCGCAGCTATTTGCGTGAGCATCTCGCGATTGAGTCGCGCGATGCGCCCTGCGACTCGTTCGATCGCTCCTCCGGCTTCGAGCTCGGCGAGCGTGCGATTGACGACTTCCTTCACCGTGCCGGCGGCAACGGCGAGGTCGCCCTGGGTGACGCCATCGAGGCTTGCGAGCGCCTTCGATAACCCCGAAGCGGGTGAGGCATGCGGAAGCAGCGCCGCTGCGACGCGCCCGATCGTCGGCAACGACGTTTGTGCGGTAAAGCGATCGATGACCATGCGAAGGCGTTGTGCGAGCTGTGCATTGACCGCGCGTGCCACGCGAAGATCCTCTTGTAAGATCGTTCGTACGACGGTGCGCGGAAAGATTGCGACCTGCGTGCTGTCGCTGATGCCGATCAAACGTGCGGAAGCGACGCCTCCGTCGATTGTATCGAGAATGCCGAACGCTTCACCGGAAAGAACGTCGTAGAGCGCATGTTCGCGGCCGAGCGGCGAGGTGACGATCGCGCGAAGGCCGCCACGTAAGACCAACCCTAGGTGCGGCCACTGCGAACCCTGTTCGCAGAGTGATGCATTGCGAGCGATCTCGCGTTGCGTTGCGCTGCGCTCGAGCGCTTCGATCGTGCTTGCATTTGCCGAGGAGAACAATGCGCTGCGGGCGAGCAGGTGCGCGAGCGTCTCGACCGGCATCTCGCCGATGCGACGCAACAGCACCTCCCAGGTATCGCTCCCGAGCATGCTTTGAAGCCAAACGAATTGCCCCGGTCGGAGGCGTTCGAAGTCGCCCTTGAGCGGCCGCGGTTCGTGATCGCTGACGATGCGCATCGCTTCGCCGATCGCAAGTGCGTCGAACGAAGCGATAATGCGCGCGTGCCGTCGCCAAGTCGGCTCCATCCGCACGTCGATCTCAAAGGCGATATCTTCATCGAACATCGCCTCCTTATGTCGCACGCCCTCCGTGCAATGTCAAGCGGCTTCTACAGGAGTCCGGCCCGAAAGCGGAGATCGACGACCGCAACGCGCAGATCGCCTTCGGCTCGCGCCAGCGTTTCACGTGCGGCCCGATCTCCCAGATCCGCGTCCTCGAGCTCGAGCTCCGTTCCAACCCCGCCGCGATATCGCACCTCGGCGAGGCGGAGCGTTTCGTCGCTGACGGCGACAAGTTTTTGTGCCGCTTCGACCTGCGACGCCGCAATGTTCTCGCGGAGAAAGGCCTGACGGACTTGGAGCTCGACGCCGTCGCGTAATTGCGCGACGCCGAGTTGCGCTTGTTTGAGCCCGTCTTCGGCGAGAGCAATCCCGTTTCTTGAATATCCGTTATCGAAAAGCGTCCAGACCGCGGTAAGACCGATCGAGAATTGATTGTGGTAGCCGCCAACGACCGCGGGCTGCGTATTTCCGTCGGCGATGACTGCGTTGACCTGCGGCACGCGCGACGCCTTTGCCGCGACGATGCCTTTGCGTGCCGCGCGCACCGCCGCGCGCGCTGCCGCCAGGTCGCCGCGCCGGGAAAGCGCAGTTGTGAGGAGATTGGAGAGATGGAATGTCGGCGGTGAGAGGCTGAGGGGATCGGTGAGGATGTAACGATTGGTAAGCGGTACGCCGAGGAGCATGTCGAGTTGATTTTCGGCGAGCTTCACCGCTCCCGCGGCACCGATGGCCTGAACTTTTTCATTTGCGAGTTCGGCTTGTGCGCGCAGCAGATCTGCCCGTGGAATCGTCCCGTTTTTTAAGAAAAGCGCTGCTTGATGTTCGTGCTGCCGCGCGATATCAACCGCGCGTCGCGCAACTGCATTCATACGCTCGGCGGTCAGGACGCCGAAGTATGCTTGCGAAACCGCCGCTATCGTAGCACCCCGGGCTTGAACGAGTTGTGATTCCGCTGCGGAGAGGCCGGCCGCGGCTTGCCCGACGTGAGCGTTGCGAATCCCGCCATCGAAGAGCGTGTATTGCATGGCCAGGATCGGGCTGTTCGTGGCGTGGACCGCGCTAAATGGGAGCGCGCCGATCGGCGTGCTGAGTTTCGCAACGGTACTCACGCTTTGATAGGAATCTTGCAATGCGACACCCGGGAGGAGCGGCGCTTCCGCCTCGCCGAGTTGAGAGCGCGCCGCTTCGACGCTCACTGCAGCGCTTCGAAAGGCGTTATTTCGTACGAGTGCGATTTTTACCGCGTCGTCGAGGCTCAGCGATTGCGCCGCCGTCGGCGGCGCAGTCGTGGCGGCGCGAATTGCGCCGTAGGGGGAGAGCGACGCAATGAGTGCGACGGCGAAAAGAACGAATTTATTCACGGTCGAGATCTTTCCATGACGGGGTGTTTTCGATCGAACGCAAGGTGAGGTGTTGCGTCGAGGTAATTGCGCCATATGCGCTTTGGAGTTCAACGCTCGCTTTTTCAACACGGTATGGACCGCTGAGATACGCTACTGCGTCGCGAGCGTCGCGTTCGCCGCGGAAGATCTCCATATCGAGAGCGATGCTTTCGCCTTCGAGGAGACGCGGGAGCGCGGTGGACTCAATCTCGATACCGTCGAGCTCGGGGAACTTGATGGTGCTACGCACGCGCTCTGCCTCTATTCCGGGTGTGGGAAGAGCCTCGGAGACCGGCGCGCGATCTCGCGCGATGATGCCGTATAACAGCGGAATCGCGAGAACCGAGAGCACGGCCGACATCGTCATGCCAAAGACCAGCGCCCACGCCAATCCACTCCATACGGGATCTGCGGCGATCACGATCGAGGAGAGCACTCCGGCCGCGGCGGTCAGGAAGATCGGCCGCGTTCGCGCCGTCGTCGCTTCGATCAACGCTTCGTTGAGGGGTATGCCTTCTTTCAGTTTTGATTCGATAAAGTCGAGGAGAATAATCGAATTTCGCACGACGATGCCGATGAGCGCGATGAGCCCGATCATTGCCGTTGCCGAGAAGTAGATACCGAAGGGTGCAAGGATAGCAAATCCCGGGAGGACGCCGATAATTGCCAGCGGGACTGCGGCGAGCACCACGAGCGGAATCATAAACGAACGGAAGCGTGCGACGAGCAGGAAGTAAATCAGGATGAAGGCGAGGAGCATCGCTCGGCCAAGGTCGGCAAAGACGCGATTGGTCAGGCTCCACTCACCGCCCCACGAGATCGAATATCCGGCGGGCAATGGGTTATGCATGAGCGCAAGCGACATGTCGATCACAGCGTAGGTCGAACTGCGCCCGGCCATATCGGCGCCGACATAGGAGACGTTGCGGAAATCGTCCCGATAGAGCGGTCGCTCCACATTGCCGGCGCGAGCGGTTACGACGGCGGCGAGCGGGACTTGTGCGCCGGTGCGCGATGGAAGCATGAGCGAATCGAGCGCTGCCGGATCGCCGCGGTACGCGCGTTCGAGTTGAAGGAAGATCGATACCGGTCGAGTTTGGTTGGGGACATGCAACGTCGAGACCGGCGCGCCGTGAATCTCCATGCCGAGCGTTTGAACGGCATCGAGCACCGATACGCCGGCGAGCGCCGCCTTCGTCGGGTCGACGCGAAGATTCAACGAAGCGGGTAGGTCCTTAAAGCTCGAATCGATATCGACGACGCCGCGCTCGTGTTGCATCAGCGCGACGAGACGCGCGGCGATCGCTCGGCGAACCTCGGGATCGGGGCCGTAAATTTTGGCGAGAATCGTATCGCGGACCGGTGGACCGGGTGGTACCTGCAAAATTCGCAGCGAGGCGCCTTTTGCGGCGGCAACAGCGGCCAAAGCCGGACGAATCTCTGCGACGAAGGGGGCGGATTCGATCGAACGGCGATCCTTCGGCAGCAGACTTACGTGAATCTCGGCTTGATTGGGTGCGTTACGGAAAACCGTTCCTTGGAATAGTGCGGCAAGATCGGGAACGGCGTTGGTGCCGACGAAGGTTTGATACGACCGAACCTGCGGATAGGTCGCCAATTTGCGCCCGACCGCTGCGGCAATCGCGTTGGTCTGTGAGATCGAACTCGATGGAGCTGCATCGATCGCAACGAGGAACGAAGTTTCGTTGGCATCGGGGAGCATGCGGAACTTCACCAACTTGAAGACCGGAAGCATGACCGCGACGAAGAGCGCAAACGCGAGGATGACGAGAAAGCGTCGACCGAGTTTTCGATCGGCGAGCATGTTTTCGAGCGCTCTGCGGAAAGGTAGAATCCATCGCGGCGTTCCGTGCGATTGCTTCGGCTTTTGATTGCGGAGCAGCGCATACGTCGCCCAGGGCGTAATGGTAAAAGCGATCAACAACGAAGCGATCATCGCGATGGGGACGTTGAGGGGAATGGGGCGCATGTACGGCCCCATCATGCCGGTTACGAAGAGCATCGGCAGGAACGAAAGCACAACGGTAATCGTCGCCAACGTGGTGGGGTTGCCGATCTCTTCGACGGCGAGTACGGTCGCTTCGGCCTTAGAACGATGAGGGTTGACGACGTGGTAATGGCGGTGGATATTCTCGACGATAACAATCGCTTGATCGACGAGTAGACCGAGCGATAGAATCAGCGCGAAGAGCGTAATGCGATTGATCGACTGCCCGTCTATCATCCCGATTCCCAAGGTTACAAAGAGCGTTAACGGAATCGCCGTTGCCACGACCAGCGCCTCCCGCCACCCGAGAACGAAGAGGAGTGCGACGACGATAACGATCGCTTCGAGCAACCGCTGGATCAGTTCGTTGACGGCGAGGTTCGCTTTGTTGCCGTCATTGCGCGTAACGTCGAGCGTCACGCCCGGGGGGAGCGCGATGCTCTTGACGCGCGAAAGAATTTGATCGGCGACGGTCACGGCGTTCGTTCCCGCTTTTTTTGCGATCGCGATACTGACCGATGCTTGAAGCTGTTGCGGCGCGCCCTTCGTTCCGGCGCCGTACCCGAATCCGGTCTCGTTGTCGCGCGGCGGAAGCCCCATGCTGACCGATGCGACCTCGCCGAGCGTCACGGGCTGCCCGTCGCTCACGTTGACGATTTGGTTGCGCACCGCGTCGAGCGATGTAAGCGCATCACCGGCGCGAACCGCGAGGCTCTCACCGTTGCTGTGTAACGCCCCGACCGCTTGGACGGCGTTGCTCGCGCCGAGCGCCGCTGCAATCTGACCTGGTGAAAGGCCGAATGCGGCGAGTTTTACCGGGTCGAGACGAACGTTCACGACTCTTGGCCGGCCGCCGAAACTCTGCACCGTCGAAACGCCGGGAATGGCGCGAACGTCGGCGATCACGCGTTGCGCAGTCTGATAGAGCTGACCGCGATCGTAGCGCCGACCGTGAAGATTGAGCACGACGATGGGAACATCGTCGACGGAGAGCGGCGTGATAATTGGGTGCGAAGCCCCCGGAGGAAGATCGCCGAGGTGCGCGTTCACTTGATCGTATAGCGCGACGAACGATTTGCTCGGGCTCTCACCGACGTGAAAGAGCACGGTCAGCATCGAGTAATCTTGGGTCGTCGTTGCGTAGATGTGGCTGATGCCGGGAACTTCTTGCAAAACGCGTTCGCCGCGTTCGGTAATCAGACGTTCGACTTCGCGTGCCGATCCGCCCGAATATTGCGTGAAGATTGTCGCCGCCGGCATCGTGATCTCGGGGTTCTCTTGTCGCGGCGTCTGTAAGATGGCGAAGATACCCCAGACCGAGATCGCGATCACGATCGTCGGCGTGAGTTTCGAGGTGAGGAAGTAGCGCGCAAGGCGGCCGATTTCGGTCAAAGGTTTCATCGAGTCGATACCGTCACGGAGGCCCCGTCGGTGAGTTCGGCGAGGTTACTGACGGCGATCGTCGTTCCCGCGGAGATCCCGGTGACGATCGCATAACGCTTGTTGCTAACGATCGATTCGACCGGAATAAAGACCGCTTTCCCGTTGCGAACGGCAAAGAGACCGCTTTGGCCGGCGCGCTCGACCAAAGCCGAAAGGGGAATGCGCGCGCCGCGGGCGCTCCGAGCGGGCACGATCGCGCGAGCAAACATTCCCGGAAGCAGACCGGGGTGTGCGGGAAGGTCGACGCGTAAAATCGCCGATCGAAGCGCCGGATTGTCGGAGGGGACGAGCGAGCGAATTTTCCCCTGCAACGTCGCTCCGCCACTCGCGTCGACGTGGAGGGCAAGTTGTTGCCCTACGCGCAGCGAGGCGAGATTTTCTAACGGAATCGCCACCTTTAATTCGAGGCGAGCCTCGCTTTCGATGCGCACGACCGGGCTGCCGGCACCGACAACCTCGCCCTGCCGCACGAACGTTTGCGTCACGACGCCGCTAAACGGCGCCGCGATCGTTGCGTCGTTCACCGGAACGCTCGCTGCGGCAACTCCGGCGCGTGCGGCGGCTTCGCCGCCGGAGGCTGCCTGCACTTGAGCGCGCGCTTGTGCGAGGCCGGCGCGGGCCATTTCAAGCTGCGTTTGCACCTGATCGCGCTGTTCTTTGGAGATCGCGCCTGCTGCATACAGATTGCCCATGCGTTGTGCGGTCTTGGCGGCGAGATCGTAGCGGCTTTGCGCCTGTTGAAGCCCAGCAAGCGCTGCCTGCGAACCGGCGCCTGCCGCGCTCGCTCCGGCGCGGGCGCCGGCGAGCATCGCCGAGTACTGCGCGCTATCGACGCGCGCAAGCATCGTGCCGGCCGTAACGCGGTCGCCGGCGTGGACCGCTACAAGATCGATGCGACCGGGTGTGAGTGCGCCGACCGTCGCTCGATGAAGCGCGGTCAACGAGCCCGAGAAATCGGTGGTTGCAGCGATCGAACCACGCTGCACCGTCGTCGTGCGAACGTCGATTGCAGGCGCTGCGGTCTTTGTGGAATCGCTTCCGCCGCAGGCAGTTAACGAAACGGAGAGGGTGAGTGCAAACGCCGCAGCGGTGCTACGCTTCACGCGTTTTCCCTCCGATACCGATTGCCCCGAGAATATTCGACATCATGCACCACCCGCTGAGGGATGACTGCAGAAGGTTCGCGCCGACGAATGCCGTTAGCCAAAGCCAGCGACGGTCGAGCAGCGAGAGCGCAAGGCTTGCCAGCACGAATGTGCCGGCGATGCCGCGCACGGTGGCTTCAACTTTCCAGCCACGCTCGCGCGCCGGGCACAAAAGTGAGTCGGTGAAACGCATTCGGAAACTCCCAAAAAAGGCGAAAGGAACGGGTTGGATAATACCATACCCCCTAGGGTATTGCAAGATGGCCGAGTACGGGGTAGAGTATCGGCATGGCAAAGCAACGGACGGGCACTCCGGCCGAAGGGCAGGGCGGCCTCGATGCCGCGACCGCCGGTGATGTCCTGATGCGGCTCCGCCGCGTCGAAGGGCAGATACAAGGGATCGGTCGGATGATCGAACAGGGGCGCGACTGTCATGCGATCGCTCAGCAAATGGGCGCTGCGAAAGCGGCGCTCGAACGGGCGACGGTGCAATTGATGACCTCGAGCCTCGTCCAGTGTCTCAAGCCGGGAAAGAACGGCTCGATCGACCAGCAAGAGATCGCTCGGCTCACCGATACGTTCGCAAAGATCCTCGGGTAATCTCCGGCTTCGCCGGCGGGCGAATCGCGCGCACACAGAGCAATCCGCGCGCCGAATTTCCTAGATAGACCGCTTCCGCGTTCTCAAGATCCTCGGGGAAGAGCGTCGCTTCCTCGGCGTCGTCGGCGGCGAGCATCTGGGCGCGTAGGATGCCGGGCAGTAACCCTGCAGCAAGCGGTGGTGTCAGCAGCCGCCCGTTGCGTTGGAGGAAGAGATTGCTACGGCTCCCTTCAGTGAGTTCGCCACGTTCGTTGAGCAGCACGGCGTCGAAACAGTCGGCGCTCTGAGCCTCAGCCGCGGCGCGTTCGTGCGCCGGTCGATACGAGCTCTTCACGCGCAACCACGGGTCGTCGGAGAAAACGCGCATCGACGAGAGAAGTATCTCGATTGCGTCGGGGCGCTGGAGTTCCTCGCGATGAAGCGCGATCGTGCCGCGAGCGTCGAGGCGAACGCGAAGCAACATCGGCGTCGTCGCCGATCTCCGCGCCTCCTCGATCCGCGCGCGTAGTACCTCGCGATCGAGCGGTACGTGGAGACGCTCGGCGGAATCGGCGATTCGTTGCAGATGACGGGCAAGCGCGTCGTCGGATGCGTCGCTTGCCAGGGTTTCCCAAAGTTCGATCTGCGCCGCATCGGCGAGGAAGCGGAGCTTCGTATCGATCTCACGGCGCTCGCGCTCGGCGATTGAATCGTAAAGAATGCCGCCGCCGACGCGGATGTTCGTCGCGGCGCTGTCGCTCTGAAGCGTGCGAATCGCCACGTTCCACCAGCCGCGGCGTTGCGGGGAAAGATAGCCGATGCTCCCGCAATAGATTTCGCGCGGCGACGTTTCAAGGCGTGCGATGTGCTCCATCGCGGCGCGCTTCGGAGCGCCGGTCACGCTCGCGCACGGGAAGGTTGCCGCAAAAATCTCCGCAAGCGTCGGCGACCCCACGAAATGGGCGCGTAACGTCGAGGTCATCGTCGCGAAGGTGGGGTACCGTTCGATTTCGAGCAGGCATTCCGTTTCGACGCGCGCGCCAAGTCGATAGAGATCGTTGCGAAGCACGTCGACGATCATGAGGTTCTCCGCGCGGTTCTTCTCGTTGGAAAGCTCGTCGCTTCGGTCGAGCGCTGCGGTGCCTTTCATCGGGCGAACGGCGAGCGTCGAGCCTTCGAAGCGAAGAAAGAGTTCGGGTGACCACGATAGAGCGAGTCGCTCTTCGTCGTGCACGAAGGCTTGATAGCGTGCAGCGGTTCGCGCCGCAATCGCCGACCAAAGCGCGTACGGATCGCCGGCGAGCGCGAAGTGAAACGGAACCGAATAATTGACTTGGTAAACATTGCCGTCGCGGATCGCAGCGACGATCTCGGCGATTGCGCCTTCGTAGGCGCGCTCGCTAAAGAGCGGAAGTGGCGGTGCGAATCGCTCGAGCGCTGCTTCCTCTCCGAGCCGCGGGGCCGCACGATCGAAGATGCCGATGGTGAGAAGCGGCCACCTCGCCTCGACGGGAAGTCCGTGGAAGGCCGAACCGAGTGCGTAGTTGAGATAGCCGGCGATCCAATAGCCATCGGCGAGTGCCCGCTCCGCCTCGGCGAACGCACGCTCTGCTTCGGAAAGGCTCCAAGCCCGCAGGGTGAGGAGAGGATCGCGGAAATCGAGTTCGTCGCTTCCTGAAAACGCAACGCGGAGGCTCACGGAGCCGTCGATGCTCCCGCCCTACGGGCGATCCCTGCGTCGAAGCATGGAATGGCGCCGCGACGGCGTAAGGGCGCGGTCATGAAAACCAGCCACGAATTGACGCTACGCGGCGTCATCATCGGCGCGATCATCACGCTGTTCTTTACCGCGGCAAACGTTTACCTCGGTCTCAAGGTAGGGCTTACCTTTGCCTCGTCGATACCGGCAGCGGTGATCTCGATGGCGATCCTCCGCTGGTTCAAAGATTCCAGCGTACAAGAGAACAACATCGTGCAGACCGTCGCGTCATCGGCCGGAACGCTCTCCTCGATCATCTTCGTGTTGCCGGGCTTGGTGATGATCGGATGGTGGACCGGCTTCCCGTTCTGGGAATCATTCTTCATCGCGGCGCTCGGCGGTATCCTCGGCGTCATGTATACGATTCCGCTCCGTCGCGCGCTGGTGACCAACTCCGATCTGCCCTATCCGGAGGGCGTCGCCGCCGCGGAGGTGCTGCGCGTCGGTGCTTCGTCGAAGAGCGGTGCGGCAGAAGGGAAGGCCGGGCTCATCGCAATCGTCGCCGGTTCGATTGCGTCGGCGGCATTCGCCGCGGTGGTCGCAACGCGCGTCTTCATCGGCGAATTCGACGCCTATCGCCGTTTCGGCCACGCGACGACCGGCATCGGAATCTCGCTCTCGCTCGCGCTCGTCGGCGCCGGGCACCTGATCGGTTTGAGCGTCGGGTTGGCGATCCTCGCCGGAATCGTCATCGCTTGGGGCATCTTGGTTCCGATCTTGACCGCGCTCCATCCCGCGGTCGCCGGGACGCCGATGGATGTTGCGATGGCGGCGTGGTCCCACGACGTGCGTTTCATCGGTGCAGGTGCGATCGGCGTGGCTGCAATTTGGACGCTGCTGAAGTTGCTCGCCCCGGTGATCGAAGGCTTGCGTGGCGCTCTCGCCGCCGCGCGCACGCGCAGCGAAGGGCGTGCGAATGAATTGCCGCAGACCGAACGCGATATTCCGATCGGTCTCGTTGCGGGTGTTTCGGCTGCCCTCTTGGTGCCGCTCGCAATTCTCCTGTTCATCTTCGTCGAAGGCGTGTTGCCGGCCGCGATTGCAATTCCGCTGATTCTGGTGGCGGTCGTCTACATCGCGCTCGTCGGACTCTTCGTCGCCGCCATCTGCGGCTATATGGCCGGCTTGATCGGCTCCTCCAATAGCCCCGTCTCCGGTTTGGCGATCCTCGCAGTCTTGGGCATCGCGCTCGTCGCCGTGTTCTTTGGGCACGGTCACCCCGAACTCACCAAACCGCTCCTCGCATTCGCGCTCTTCGTCACCACCGTCGTGATCGCAGTCGCGACGATCGCGAACGATAATTTACAGGATCTCAAGACGGGTCAACTCGTCGATGCGACGCCGTGGAAGCAACAGGTCGCGCTCGTAATCGGCGTGATCGTCGGTGCCGCGGTTATTCCGCCGATTCTCGATCTTTTGGCGCGTGGTTACGGATTTATGGGCGCGGCAAACCTGCACGTCGCACCGGGATCGCACCCGCTCCCTGCACCGCAGGCGATGCTCATCACCGCGTTGGCGAAAGGCGTTCTCGGCGGCAATCTCGACTGGTCGTTGATCGGCATCGGCGGATTGATCGGCGCGGGTATCGTCGCCATCGACGAAGTGCTGCGCGCGACGGGTCGCGGGAAATTACCGCCGCTCGCCGTCGGGCTGGGAATCTATCTGCCGAGCTCGACCACCGCCCCGGTCGTCATCGGCGCGCTGTTGGGATATTGGTACGAACGCCGCTTGCGCGGTGAACTCTTCGCCGATATCGGCAAGCGTTTGGGCGTGTTGCTCGCATCGGGTTTGATCGTCGGAGAGAGCCTCTTCGGGGTGCTCTTGGCCGGCTTGATCGTTGCCAGCAACCGCGGTACACCGCTCGCGCTCGTCGGCGCTGCCTTCAGCGGGCCGGCACAGATTCTCGGAGTGCTGGTATTCGCGGCTACCGTCGGCGGCCTCTATGGCTTGGTGCGGCGGCTCGCGCGCGAAATTTCCCTGGAATGAGTGCGCTCGATATCCTCGGCTTGAGCGCGGGAACGCTCACGACGCTTTCGTTTATGCCGCAGATGCTGCGCATTCTCAAGCGTCGAAGTGCAGGGGATCTCTCTTACGGAGCGCTCTCGTTTTTTATTATCGGTATTTCGCTCTGGGTCTGGTACGGCATTGCGTTGCACTCGCTGCCGATCCTCGTGACCAATGCCGTGACGTTGGCGCTCAATTGTACGATTCTCGTCTTGAAAATCGCGCACGACCGTCGCCGAACTGCAGAGTAACGCGGCGCGCTATGGCGCTGGAACGTGACAAGCGATGGCGTTGCGTTCGAAATACCGTTGATGGTACTCCTCGGCGGGCCAAAACGTCGTTGCGTCGACGATCTCGGTCGCGATCGGTGTTGAGAAAGAAGCTTGAGCCGCGCGTTTCGATGCTTCGGCGATCTGGCGTTGCTCCGGCGAAGACACGAAGATTGCGGAGCGATATTGCGAGCCGATATCGGGCCCTTGCCGATTCACCTGCGTGGGGTCGTGCATCCGCCAGAAGTAGGCGACGAGATCGTCGTAACGCACCTTCGACGGATCGAAAAGTACCTCGACCGCCTCTGCATGCCCCGTTCCGTGCGCGCAGACTTCGCGATAGGTCGGGTGTTTGGTATGGCCGCCGATATAGCCGCTGGTGACATCGAGGACGCCGGGAACCTGAAGAAATCCGGCCTCGACGCCCCAGAAGCACCCGGCTGCAAAGATCGCTTTCTCAGTCATATCACCGAGTATAACGCTGTCGGGAAGCACTTGGATTCGACGAAATCTACGGCGCGGTAACGATTGCGCGGAGAATCGCCCCTCGCACCACATCGAGTCGCTTCATCGCCCCGGGGCCGCTGTCCATCCAGTTGTTGACGAGGAGCGCGAAGGTGACGGTGCCGTGTCGTTGCGTGAAGAGGTAACCGGCGAGCGTGCGTACGTGATTGACGCTTCCGGTCTTGGCGTTGACGTTGCCGCGGAGAACGGGGTCGGTGAATCGTCCCTTGAGCGTCCCGCGCACCCCGGAGAGCGGGAGTGCCGCTTCGACGATCGCCTTGCGTTGCGGCGCCCGGTCGTACTGCAAGATGCGTACGAGCGCTCGCGGCGTGATGCGGTCGTATGCGGAGAGCCCCGATCCGTCGACGATGGTGAGCGTTTGCGGGTCGATGCCGACGCTGCGGAGCCACGCGCGTTCCGGACGCGCTCCGCCGAGATGGCGAAAGAGCATCTCGGCGATAAAATTATCGCTCGGTTGCCACATGCGGGCGAGCATGGTCGAGAGCGGCGGCGAGCGATGCTGCCAGATCGTCGTTGCTTGCGGCGGCAATGCGCCGGTGCGCATGCCCGCTGCAACCGCAATGCCGTTCGCTTCGAGATCGGCGAGGAATGCATCGCCGATGAATGCCTGCGGATTCTCGACGGCGACGCGAAAGCGATCGGGGCTACTCGCACCCTGAGGAATGACGCCGAAGATTCGCACGACATTCGGGTCGTTCCACGGACGCATCGCATCGATCGTGTCCGTCGCCTCACTCGATCCGGTGATCGCTCGGTTGTCGATCTGCAACGATGGTGTCTCCGGCGAGACCGAGAGTGCCACCGCTGAACCCGGATGCGGCCCCGGCGCGACGGTGATATGCAGCGCGTTTTCATCGAACGACAGCGCGCTGGTCGGCGCGCCGTAGCCGTAGGTGAGATCGTCCCATGCCCATCCCGGGCGATAGAGTTCGCTCGGGAAGCGGAAGGCGGTGTCGTCGAGCAGGAGCGAGCCGTCGACGCGCGTGATCCCCGTTCGCGCGATCGCGCGCGCCGCCTCGCGCAGCGCCTTTCCATCGAGCGTCGGGTCGCCGCCGCCGCGGAGAATCAGGTCTCCGTGCAAGGCGGTTCCCTCGCGCGCTCCGTCGGTCGAGAGCGTCGTAACGAAGCGTTCGTCAGGGCCGAAACGATCGAGAGTTGCCGAACCGACGACGAGCTTAAACGTCGAGGCGGGAATAAAATCGCCATCGGGATGCACCGCATCGATCAACGTTCCGCGTTTCGCGTCGATCGCGAGAAATGCAACGTTCGCTCCGCGAAGCTCGCCGCTCCGAGCGGCGCGGAGAATCGCCGCGATGCGCACGCGAAGATTCGCTACCGTCGCAGCGGAGAAACGTACCGACGGGGGCGAGGCCGCGGGTGTAGCGGCGGCGGAGGCGATCGGTGCGAAGAGCGCTAGCGCAAGAGCGAATGCGCCGAGCGTTCTACGGCCGAACATCGCGCGCAACCGTTTCATCGAGCGATTCGGCGCGCATCCAGAGGACCGCATCGTCACCGCGCATGGCGACGACGGCGGGGCGCGCAAATCGGTTATACGTACTTGCCATGCTCACCGTGTATGCTCCGGTATCAAGAAGTGCAATTGCATCACCTGCCGCTAACGAACGCGGAAGGTCGTAGGTGCCGAGTTCGTCACTTTCGCAGCTCCGTCCGCAAAGAAGCGTCGGTTCGGTTGCTTCGTCGGCGTTCGTAAGAACGCGCAGTGGATGCGTCGCTCCATAGAGTGCCGGGCGTGGATTTTCGTAGAGGCCGCCGTCGCAGATTACGATACGTTTTTGCGACGTACGCTTTACCGCACCGATGCGCAGAATCGTCATCCCCGCAGCTGCAGCGATCGCGCGCCCCGGTTCGATGCCGATCGAAGGGAACGGAATGCCTCGCTGCGAGGCGCGCTCGCGCATCGCGGGAAGGCATTCCGCCAAGATCGGCTCCGGATCGCCGACGAATCCGCCGCCCAGAATCAGGTTCCCGACCGGGAAACCGGCCTCGGCGAAGCGAGCGGCGGCATCGACGAGTGCCAGGGCGTGAGCGATGAACGCGGATCGCTCGTCGATCTGCGATCCAAGGTGCGCGTGGAGTCCGAGGAAACGCACGCGGCCTGCGGCGTTGCGCAAAAGTGCGAGCGCTTCCGGTTCGGCATCCGCGGTAATGCCGAATTTACTCGCCTCTCCGGCGGTGCGAATCGCGGCGTGCGTCGAAGCGGCGACCCCGGTGTTGAGCCGGAGAAGGATCGGAGCGGGTTGTTGAGATGAGGATCGCTCGATCGTGCGCGCGAGTTCCTCGCAGCCGTCGACGACCGAGCGGCCGACGAAGCCATCGACGACGAGCGATATCTCGGCATCGCTCTTCATGCACCCGTGCAAGGTGAGCGATTCCGACGGAATATCGGCTCGGCGCGCGGTTTCGAATTCGCCGAGCGAACTGACGTCGATGCCGATCCCCCGCTCGTGGAGGTAGCGGGCAAAAGCGACGCAGAGAAATGCTTTGCCGGCGTACGATACCTCGATGTCGTACGTTTTTGCCGCCGCGACGATGCGCGCGATCGACGCGTCGAGTTTATCGAGGTCGTAGATCACCAACGGCGTTCCGAAACGCTGCGCGAGCGCAAGTGCGACGTTCATTCCGTTGCGTCTCTAGTTGTTGCCGGAAAATTGTGTGAGAAAGTCGTCGATCGCGCGATCGACGATGCCGGCCTGATGCATGCGCGTACCGAGGCGTTCGGCGAGCGTCGGGACGACGCAGAGAAATTCGGTGGCATCGCTGTTGCTGATGGTTACCGAATCGAGCTCTGCGGGAATCAGCGCACTCTGATAGGGAGCGAGGCGTAACGCGCCGCTCTCGTGGGCAATTTCGAGGCTGCCGTCGAGTGCGGTGACGATTGCCGGAAGGGCGTCGGTGAGCAGCGTTGTCGTCGCACCGCCGACGAGCGCGAGTCGTTCGACGGTAAAGTTTTCATCGGAGATCAGTGCGGTGCGCGAGCAGCCTTGCCAGGGATAGGTGATCGTCGTGAGGGCTCCGGTGGTGCCGGCGCGATAATCGAGCACATCACCGGCCTTCGCGACGTGCAACTCGCGCGGTTTTCCATCGTTGCCGAGTCGATTCCAATCGAAGATGCGGTAGGTGAGATCGCTGGTTTGCTGCGTTTCATAGACGACGATACCGGGGCCGATCGCATGGAGCGTGCCCGACGGTAAGTAAAACGTGTCGCCGGTCTTCACCGGTACGCGGCGCAGAATCTCACCGAGCGTTCCATCCGCAACGCGCCGTTCGTATTCTTCGCGCGACGTATCGCGCGTCCACCCGAGAACGATCTCCGCGTTCGGCTCCGCATGCAAAACGTACCAGCACTCCGTCTTGCCGAATGGTTGTCGTTCGACACGTTGGGCGTATGCATCGGTCGGATGCACCTGAACCGAGAGCCAATCGCGGGCGTCGATAAATTTCGTGAGAATCGGAAAGACGCGCTCGACGTCGAGCGTGCCCATCAGACGCGCGCCCAGGCTCGCCCGGAGCGATGCCAGGGTGCTTCCTGCGAGCGGGGTATCGACGACGCGGCTTCCCTCCCAACACTCCCATGACTCACCGATCCGCTCGTTTGGGTCACCATGCTTGCCGAAGAGGCGCACGAGTGCGCTCCCGCCCCATATTGCGGGCGTCAGGACGGGGTCGAGGCGAAAGGGCATCAGTGCTACGTTCGTCGAGAGGTCGGCCATGGCGGCTGTTTTTCGCGAAGGAGAGCGGTGTCCTGGCAAGCGCTGCGGGGAACGCATGGGGCGGGCCGGAAACGAGAGAGCGTGTACCAGTTCCACATCAGTCTCGGTTCGAACCTCGGCGACCGACAGGCGAATATACTCAGCGCCTTGCAGCGCCTCCGCACGCGCGTCGAGGTGCTCGCGCTCTCCGGTTTTTACGAAAGTGCGCCGGCGAACGGCGCGCAGGGCCCGGCGTTCTTAAACGTGGCTGCCGAGATTCGTGGGCCGCTCGATATCGACGACTTTATTCTCTACGCAGGCGGAGTGGAACGCTCCGTAGGGCGCGCCGGGCACGAACCGCTCGCCGCGCGCGCGATCGATATCGATATTACGGTAGCGCAGGGAAACGTGCGTCCCGATATCGCCGAGCGCATCTTCGATCTGCTTCCGTTAGCGGAGATCGCGCCCGACCTGCGCGACATGACCAGCGGTCGGCTTCTGCGCGAGCTCGTTGCATCGCACGGCAGCAACGGCGTGCGCCGGCTCGAGCGTTCGCTACACTTTCTCTCGAATAGGCAAGAAGAGGAGCCGGAGGTTCGTCTCTCGCTCAATCGCGTCGGCGTGGCGCGCGTCAAACGCGTGATTCATCTCGACGTCGATGGCGATCCGCGCGTTTATAATGCGGAATTTTCGATGGTCGCCGATCTCGCCCCCGACAAAGCGGGGGTGCACATGTCACGCTTCTCGGAGATTCTCGAGGAGACGTTGCTTGACGTTCTCGCCGATAGCGATATGCCGGCGCGAATCGAACGCTTGGGCGAACGCATCGCGCAGCGCGTCGTTCATACGCAGCGTGCCGTACGCGCCGACGTGAAAATTCGCGCCGAGTTCGGGCTCGAGCGATGGACGCCCGTCAGCGGGAAGCGCGGCGTTGAGACCTACGCGCTCGTCGGCATCGCCCATGCCGATAGCGAAACGACGCGCCATGCCGTGGGGGTCGAGGCGGAGGGAATGACGGCCTGCCCGTGCGCACAGCAGATGGTGCGCGAACACTCGCACCGCGAACTGCTCGAGGCCGGATTTTCGGCAGAAGAGGCGGAGCGCGCGCTCGATGCGCTTCCCGGGGCAACGCACAACCAGCGGGGGCGCGGCAGCGTGCTCATCGGCACGACCGACCGGCGCGGCGAGGCGATCCGAGCAGAGGATTTAGTCGAGATCGTCGAGTCGTCGATGTCCTCGGAGACCTACGATCTCCTCAAACGACCCGACGAGTTCTTTATCGTCAATAAAGCCCATCACAATCCGAAATTCGTCGAAGATGTCGTGCGCGGTATTCTGGCACGGGCACTCGATTTCTACGCCGATTTCGGCGACGACGCGTTCTTGTTTGCGAGCCAGGTGAACGATGAATCGATTCACAAGCACGATGCGTTTGCCGAAGCTTTTGGGACGTTTGGAGAGTTTCGCCACGAACTCGCCGGCGGAACCTACGTGACGGCAAAGACCGATCTTGCAACTTGGTTGGGAACGCGGAACTCGCGAATCGTCGATGCGGCGCGCTAGCGCGCGTTAAGGAGCGGCGCTCTCCTCGGCGGCGCGATGAAGCGTATCGATACGCTCGCGCAGGCTCGGGTGTGATGCGAAGAGGATCTCGTACCAACGCGGCGATTCCGACTCGGCGAGATTCTGCGCGGCAAGTCGCTCGAAAGCCGCAATGCCCCACGCCGGAGCGCCCGTCGCGGCAACCGCAAAGCGATCCGCTGCGCGCTCGCGATCGCGCGTGAGTTTAAGAACGAACGGTCGCAACGCCGCCGAGGCGAGCGCGACACGCGCGGAGATGCGAGCGAGGAAGATCGGACGCTCGCGCAAGGCGCTCTCACGATTCTCCGGGAGCATTGCGGCGAAGAGGAGCGCGAACGTCACCAACGCTTCCGCCGCCGTCATCAAACGATAGGTATCGTGTTCAACGTAGTGCCCGAGTTCGTGCGCGACGACGAATTCAATCTCATCGGGGGTGAAGTTTTCGAGCAGCGTATCGCCGATGACGATGCGGTGCGTGCTGCCGATGCCGATGACGAATGCGTTCGCCTTCGTCGTTTGGGCGCTCATGTTCATCTTGAGAATCTCGGCATTGCCGCACCCGTAACGTGTCGCGAGGCTGCGTAAGCGCTGCTCGATCGCTCCTTCGACCGGTTCGAAACGGTTGAAGAGCGGAAGAATGTAGAGCGGAACGACGATATTGCCGAGTGCAAGCAACGGAAACGCGAGCGCCGCGCCGACGAGCGGCCAATTGCGTCCCGTGCGGCGGATGACCGCGCCGCCGATCGTCGCGAGGATCGCCGAGAGCGCGGTCGCGAGAGCGACGCCCTTCAATTGCTCGGCCAGCCACGCTTTCGGCAACTGATCGGTCAATCCGTAGCGTCGTTCGGTGGTATAGCCTTCGATGTAATCGACCGGAATCTCCAAGAGTGCGCCCACCGCCGTCGTTGGAGCGGCGAATACCGCCGGAGCAAGCCACGGCGGCGCCTTCGTTGCGATGCGGTCGAGCAGATCGGCAAGTGGGCTCTCCGGCAGTGCCCACGACTGCGCGAGCGCGCGCAGCGTGCCGACGACGGCGAGCGCCCGGCGTTCGCTTGCGTAACGAGCGACATCGCGCTCGCCAGGCGGCGTCGGCGAGAGCAACTCGGCGCGGCCCTGCCGCGCGCGCCACAGCACATAACCGAGGCCGGCGGCGCCGACGAGCAGAGCGGCGAGTCGTCGTTGCTTCATGACGTTAGATAATCGAGATCGTTTCCTTGGGTTTCGGATGCGCGGCGAGCGCATCGAGGAGTCGCGCTGCGAGTTCGTCGCAGAGCTGATCGTCGATCTCTTCGACGCGCCCTCCGTCGGCGAGCATCGCCTTCTTCGGATCGATCGGAAGTGATGCGAGAACCGGTGCACCGGCTAACTCGGCAACGCGGGTTGCATACGATGGGCCAAAGACGTCGTAGCGCACACCGGTATCTGGTGCCACGAA